>DASSGZ010000208.1:0-13558 GCA_035693165.1 Chloroflexia bacterium
CGTTTCATGGTCGCTCCTCCGGCGCGAGGCTGCGTCGACCCCGCGCGGCGGGCATCCGTCAGGATGCCGCAGCCATTTCGACCGTGGTAGCATGTCCGGCAACCAATCGCGGCCCGCCACGCGGCAGTGGCGACGACCTAGCGGAGCCGCGCCGGCTGTCCATGTTGATTCCGCGATTCGTAAGGCCCAACTTGATACTAGAAGACCGGCAGCGCTTTCTACGGTGCCAAGCAACCGAGGAGGATCAGGGGTTCGGGATGCAGACACTGGGACTGGTGCCATCAAACCAGCGCAGGGACGTACCGCATCGCAGAAGAAACGAAAACGGTCTCATGAACGGGTCAGCGACGACAACATCACGCTGCAAGTGGCGATCCACTGGAGCTACGAGACCAATTCTAGTATAGTACAGCAGGGGCATTATAGCAATTGACAGAAACTTACAGTCTATTTATAAATGAAAATGGACAATTTCTGTCTAAACGCTGTTGTGGCATGGAACTACGAAACCCTGCGGCGATCTCGGATGGCGCGGGGACACCCCCGGCTGGGATGGAGAAAAACTGATGACCGATCGCATGGCGCGGCTGCGCGCCCGCTTACCCCATGTCGCCTATGGCGGCGACTATAATCCCGAGCAGTGGACCCCGGCCTTCGGCTATGAGGGCGAGCGCATCTGGCACGACGATATGCGCTTGATGCGCCTGGCCCAGGTCAACGTGGCGACGGTCGGCGTCTTTAGCTGGGTCGCGCTGCAACCCGACGAAACCACCTTCACCTTCGGCTGGCTGGACCGCGTCATGGATCTGCTGGCGGAAAACGGCATCTTCGCGTGCCTGGGCACCGGGACCGCCGCACAGCCCGCCTGGCTCTCGGCGGCATACCCCGACGTGCTGCCCGTGGACGAACAGGGGCAGCGCCGCGCGCATGGGCGGCGCCAGAATTATTGCCCCACCAGCCCCGACTTCCGCCGGCTGGCGGCAGACCTGGCGCGGCGCCTGGCCGAGCGCTACCGCACCCATCCGGCGCTGCTGTTGTGGCATGTGAGCAACGAATACGGGCCCGCCTGCTACTGCGCGCGGTGCGCCGCCCGGTTCCGCACCTGGCTGCAGGCGCGCTACGGCGCCCTGGACGAGGTCAACCGGCGCTGGCAGACCGCCTTCTGGAGCCATATCTATACCGATTGGGCGCAAATCCAGCCGCCGAGCCCCCGTGGCGAGACGAGTATCCAGGGGTTGGCGCTGGACTACCGGCGCTTTATGTCGGACATGAACCTGGAATGCTACCGCGGGGAAGCCGATGTCCTGCACGCGGTGACGCCTGATGTCCCGGTGACCACCAACTTCATGCGGTTCTACAAACCGCTGGATTACTCTGCCTGGGCACCCTACCTCGACGTGATCGCCTGGGACTCCTATCCGCAGCGGGAGGACCATCCCAGTTCCACGGCCCTGATGCATGACCTCATGCGCGGCCTCAAGGGCGGACAATCCTGGCTGCTGATGGAGCAGACGCCGAGCCAGGTGCAGTGGCGCCCATATAACCCGCTCAAGCGGCCCGGCGTGCTGCGCCTGTGGAGTTACCAGGCCGTGGCCCACGGATCCGACGCGGTGATGTATTTCCAGTGGCGCCAGTCGCGCGGGGCGGCGGAGAAGTACCATGGCGCCATCGTGAGCCACGCCGGGCATGAGCACACGCGCGTGTTCGGCGAAGTCGCCGGCCTGGGCGCGGAACTCCAGCGCCTGGGCGCCGGCATCCTGGGCACCCGCGTACCTGCGCGCGTCGCCCTGGTCTTTAGCTGGCCCAACTGGTGGAATGTCGAATACCAGCCCGGCCCGAGCAGCGCGCTGAACTATGTGGAGGAGGTGCAACGCTACTACCGCGCGCTGTGGGAGCGCAATATCGCCGTGGACGTGGTCACACCGGATCACGACGTGACCGGGTACGCGCTGGTGATCGCGCCGCTGCTGAACATGGTGAGCGCCGAGCAAGGGGCGGCGCTCACCCGCTATGTGGAGCAGGGCGGCACCTTCCTGACGACCTTCTTCAGCGGGGTGGTGGACGAGAACGACCGCGCCTGGCTGGGCGGTTACCCCGGCCCGCTGCGCCGGATGCTCGGCCTCTGGGTGGAGGAGTTCGATCCGCTGGCACCGGACATGAGCAACCGGGTACGGGTGCCGGAGGGGAGCCGGTTGCCGCCGGGTAGCTATGCGTGCGACCTGTGGTGCGATCTGGTCCACCTGGAAGGAGCGCAGGCGCTGGCGACCTACGAGGAGGACTTTTATGCGGGCCGGCCGGCGATCACCGAGCACCGCTACGGCCAGGGGCGGGCGCTGTACGTCGCCACGCGCCCGGCCCAGCCGCTGATCGCCGCCCTTCTCGCAGGGTTATTGGACGATCTGGGCGTCACGGCGCCGCTGGCCGCGCCGGCCGGCGTGGAGGTGACGCGCCGCGAGAAGGATGGCCGGCACTACCTGTTTGTCCTGAACCACAACGCGCGGCCCGTGCAGATCGCGCTGCCCGCGCCGATGCACGACCTGCTGACCGGAGAAGCCAAGACGGAGACGATGGTGCTGCCTCCGCGGGAGGTCGCCGTCTTGACCCCGGCGTAGATCACCAGGGCGCCGGAGGCAGGGATTCCCTCCTGCCTCCGGCGCGCGTGCGTTAATGGCCCACAAACAGCAGCGCGATTAAAATCAAGGCCAGGATCGCCGTTCCTGGTATCAACCAGGCGGGGAGCGGCGTCGCCGGCCGCAGCGGCGCCGTAGCGGTGAGCGGCTGGCCGCAATGCGGGCAGCGCTGCCAGGTGGGTTGGATCAGCTTGGCACAGTCGGGACAAGTCAGGGGCATCGACGACTCCTTGGACGGCAAACAGAGGATACACGCCGGGGCCGGCGAGGGGCACGCAGCCCCTCGAAGGGCGCCACTCTCCCCGATCCTACCACCCCGCCCGCGCCGGCACAAGGGCCAGGCGGGCCACGGGCGGTCCCGCGCGGCAGGGACCACTGGTCCCGATCCGCCCGCCGCGCGTCCGGAGCACACCAGCAGGAGCCCTTGACAGGCCGCCAACCCTATGCTAGGATGGACGCACCAGCCGATCAGCGTTGCTTACCTACCGAGCACCGCAGATCCCGCTTCCACCACGCACACTGCTCGCCGTTACGGCGCGGCCGTAATCAATTACCCAGCGAACCGACCGGCATCGCATATCGTAGTCTCTACACACGACCCCAGGGGACGCGGCGATGGACCAATCGGGCGAGACTGCCAGGGACACCAAGCCAGGGGCCGATGCCTTCCCGTCCGGAGATGCTTTCTGGGCGGCCTACCGGGGCGCGTGCCTCGTGGCGCTGGCGCAGCCTGTGAGCGAAATCGAGCAGGCCCGACTCGCCCCGGTTGCGCAGCGGATGAGCGAATATCTGGGCCTGAGCCCGGAGGCCGCCGCATACCAGAGCCGGCGCGCGTTATTCTGTTACCGCCAGGAATGGATCCACGCGGAAATGGCCCTGGAGTTGCCGCCCGCGGCGATCACCACGCTCGTCGACTCCGTGGAGGTCGCGGGGCTGCCCTGGCTGGAGCGCACCGACCAAACGCGCGGGCTATTGCTGACTTCGCTGCATTACAGCCTCTATTCGAGCTTGCTCTGGCTCTGGCTGGCGCGTGCGACCGTCCGGGGCCTGTATCGCCGGCTGACGATCATGATGGTCGCCGACCAGCCGGCATTGGGCGCCCGCATCAACCGCCAAATCCGGCGGCTGGAGGCGGCCGGCGTGCTGCCGCCGGGGGCGGTAACAGCCATCGAGCGACCACGGGCCGCGACTTTCGCGCCGGCGGTCGTGCGCACGCTCCTGGACCGCCTGCACGCCGGTGAAGCCGTCTATTTCTGTGCCGAACCCTACTTCATCGCGCCCTCCGACCGGCACGCCGCCGTCCTGACACTGGGTGGGGCGGCGCTGGGGCTGCCGGGCGGCGTCCCCTGGCTGGCCCGCGCGGCGCGGTGCCCCGTCGTGCCGGTGCATATCCATCCCGGCCCGGCGGATCGCTACGTGGTTACCGTTAGCCCGCCCGCGGAGACGGATCAGCCGGGCGTGGCGGGGTGGGGGGTCGAGGCCGCCTTGCAGCAGTTGCTCGACAGGACGGTCCGTGCGGATCCCGCCCACTGGGAAGGATGGGTCTGGATCCCGCCCGCACCGGGGCGGGATCCTCCAGATCGCGGCCTTGCGCCGGGCATGCCGGTGGGGACCGGCGCGGGTGGCACCAATCGATAGGGTTCCTGAGTTAGGAAAGGGGTAGTTCCATGACCAACGAAACCGTCCAGCAGATTATCGATCGCGCAGCGGCGGACCCCGACTTCCGGACCGCCCTGGCTAACGACCCGCTCGGCGCCGCCGCCGACGCCGGCTTTAACATCAGCGCAGACGATGTGCGCGCCTTCCTGGGCCGGCCGGACGCCTCGGATGCCGAAATCGTCGAAGAGTTGCGCAGCCGCATGTCGCATACCGGGCTGGGCGCGAAGAATCCCTGACCCGGCCAGGATCGCACGATTAACTTGAACCCACACGAAGCGCTACGATGACGCCACCCGTCCGGGATCGTGCTGCCCTGCGCGAGGTGCTGGCCCGCTCGGCGCTTTTCGGCGCGCTGCCGCCGGAGGCGCACGAGGAGGTGCTTGCGCACCTGGCGCAGCAGACCGTGCCCGCCGGGGGCGTTGTCGTGCGGGAACAAACGGAAGCCGATCACTACTATCTGATCGCCGCGGGCGAGGCCGAGGTCTGGGTCGCCAAAGGCGTGCTGCGCCCGCCCGCCGCCGGGCCGGCGCCCTGGACCCCGGACCCCGCGCGGCATACCCTGCTGGCCCGCCTGGGGCCGGGGGAGGGCTTTGGCGAGATGGCCCTGCTGATGGGCGGGCGGCGGCGGGCCACCGTGCGCGCCACAACCGATCTCGTCCTCTATACGCTCGATGGCCCAACCTTCACCCAGGTGGTCAACCAGTATCGCGGGCTGGCCCTCGCGTTGGAAACCGAGATGGCCCTGCGCGGGGTGGCCGCCGACCTGGGCCGGGCCTCCCCCTTCGCCCGGCTGCCCCCCGATGCCCTGCGCTGGCTGGCGCCGCGCCTGGAGTCGGTGGCCTTCGCGGCGGGGGCCACGATCATCCGGGAGGGCGAACCCGGCGACGCCTTCTACATCGTCCGCCGGGGGCAGGTCGAAGTCGTGGCGGCCCGCCCTGACGGCAGCGAATACCCGATCTCGACGCTGGGCGCCGGTGACGCCTTTGGGGAACAGGCCCTGCTCAGCAACGAACCGCGCTCGGCGACCGTGCGCGCCCTGGAGGCGGTGGAAGTGCTGCGCCTGACGCGCGAGGACTTCGCGGCCACGCTGCAGATGTACCAGGAGCGCAGCAACTACTTCCTGCAGCTTACTCTGCAGCGCCAGCGCCCCCGGCGTATCGCCCACTGGGTGATGGAACGGCAGCAGAGCAGCGACGGCGAAGTCGTCTACGTGTTGAAGGATACGGCGCGCAACCGCTACACCAAGCTCTCTGAGCAGGGGGCTTTCCTCTGGGATCTGATGGACGGCCAGACCACGGTGCGCGATCTCACCCGCGCGTACTTCACGCGGTTCCAGGTCTTTGGCCTCGATGCCGTGCTCGCCGCCATCCTCCAACTCAACGCGGCAGGCTTTGTCGAGATCCAGCGCGTCGATCCTCAGCAGGGGGCCGGGGATCCGCAGAGTACGCAAACGCGGCGCGGGCGGGGCCTGCGGCTGCGCTTGCCGGCGGCGACTCGGTACTACTCGCTCCCCGACGTGGACCACCTGATCACCAACCTGTATCGCTACGCGCTGCGCCCGCTCTACTTCCGCCCGGTCCAGGCCCTGATCCTGATCCTCACGCTCGCCGGCGCGGCGCTCTTCATCCGCGATGTGCTGATGGGCGGGGTCGAGGGCGCAGCGAGTGCGACGGCCGGCGGCCTGGCCTTCGTGCTGACGGTTGGGCTATTCGTCCAGGTGGTGCTCCATGAACTCGCCCATGCGGCGACGACCAAACATTACGGGCGCGAGGTGCACCGCGCCGGGGTCGGCTGGTATCTCTTCCTGCCGGTCGCCTTCGTCGATACGAGCGATATGTGGCTGTCGTCCCGCGACCAGCGCGCGGCGGTCGCCTTCGCCGGGCCGTACACCAACTTCCTCCTGAGCGCCCTCGCCACGCTCGCCATCCCGCTGGTGGCCGACCCGGTCGCCCGCATACTGCTCTTCCAGTTTGCGGCGACCGGATTCGTGCTCGGGCTCAGCAACCTGAACCCGCTGATCGAGATGGATGGCTACTATGTGCTCATGGACTGGCTCGACGTGCCCAACCTGCGGGTCAAAGCCCTGGCTTTCGTGGGCGGGATGCTCTGGCGCACCGGGCCGGCCACGCCGAACCGGCGCCTGCGCCGGATCTACACTGTCTACGGCACGCTGGCGCTCATCTACACCGTGGTCGTCACGGTGCTGGTGCTGCGCGCCTATCAGGGCTATGTGCAGGGGGCAGTGGGCAACATCCTGCCGCCGCTGGTCGCCGGAGTCCTGGGCTGGACACTCGCCGCGCTGATGGCCGGGCTGATCCTGCGTAGCGCCTGGCGAGATCTGCGGCGCGGCGTGCGCCCTGCCCCGGCGCCCGATGCTCCGCTGCGGAAAGCCTGAACGCCGGATGCCCCGGCCCGCCCGGCGCGGGTTGCCCCATACACGGGCGGAGTTCGCAGCCCCTACTTCCAGTATCGCGCGAGGCCTGGTGCGCCCATCGGGCCGGCAGCGCACAGAACCTGTGGAGATCCTATGGTAGCTCTAACTCAGTCCTATTGGCCGGCGGACGACTCGGAGCCCATCGTCGAATCGACCGTAGGGGATGTGCTGCGCGCGGCGGCCGCCGCCGTGCCGGACCGGGTTGCGCTGGTGGAGGGCCGGCGCGCTGGGACCGGCCGGCGGTCGTGGACGTACGCCGCGCTCCTCGATCAGGCCGATGGCGTGGCCCGCGCCCTGTTGGGGCGGTTCGCGCCGGGCGAACGGGTCGCGGTCTGGGCGCCCAATATCCCCGAGTGGCAACTCCTGCGCTACGGCGCAGCGCTCGCCGGCCTCACCCTCGTCCCCATCAATCCCGCTTACCGCCCCGCGGAGCTGGGCCCTGTCCTGGAACAATCGGGGGCCGCCGGCATCTTCCTGCTCTCCGAATATCGCAGAGTGTCCCTGGCCGAGGGCCTCGACGCCGTATTGCCGCAGGTGCTGCGCCTGCGCGAGCGTATTTTCTTTGAGACCTGGCCCGACTTCTGTGCAACGGCGTCGCCCACGGAGCGCCTGCCGCAGGTGGCGCCCGCGGATCCCGCGCTCTTGCTCTATACGTCGGGCACCACGGGATCCCCCAAAGGCGCGCTGCTGCGGCACCGCGGGATCACCAACAACGGGCGGCTGCTCGCCCAGCGGCTGGGCGCCGAGGACGGGCAGACCTGGATCAATTTCCTGCCGCTCTTCAACGTGGGCGGCAGCGTGATCAGTGGCCTGGCCGCGCCGGCCCATCGCGCCACCGAGGTGCTGGCGAACTTTGACCCCGGCCTGGTGCTCCACCTGATCGAGACCGAGCGGGTCAATATGATGGTCGGGCCGCCGACGATGTTCATCGCGCTGATGGAAGATCGCAACTTCGCCCGCTGCGACCTCGCGTCCTTACGCGCGATCGGCGCGGGCGCGACTGTCGTCCCGGCCGACGTGGCGCGGCGGATCGCGGCGACGTTCGGGGTGCCGTGCAGCATCCTGTACGGGCAAACCGAAGCCTCCGGCATTATCACGCAGACCTGGCTCGACGATACCGAGGCCGACCAGGCCGAAACGATCGGGCAACCGTTGCCGCAGGTCGAAGTGAAAATCATTGACCCCGGCACGGGCGCGATCGTGCCGCCGGGCACGCCCGGCGAGTTGTGCGCGCGCGGCTACCAGGTGATGGCCGGATACCTTGACCTGCCGGAAGCGACGGCCAAAACCCTCGATGCCGAGGGCTGGCTGCATACCGGTGACATCTGTTCCATGGATAGGCGGGGCTATTGCCGGGTGGAGGGCCGGCGCGCCGACGTGATTATCCGCGGGGGGCAGAATATCTACCCGCGCGAGATCGAGCAGGTGCTCTATACCCACCCGGCGGTGGCCGAGGTAGCGGTGGTCGGAATCCCCCAGGCGAAGTACGGCGAAGTCGTCGCCGCCTTTATCCGCCCGGCCCCTGGCCCGGCCCCCAGCGGGAAGGAACTCCGCGCTTTCTGCCGCGAGCATCTCGCGGCCTATAAAATCCCGCGCCATTGGGTCTTCGTCGACGCCTTTCCCATGACGCCGTCGGGGAAGATCCAAAAGGCCGTGCTGCGCGAGACCTTTATCCGGCAACAGATCCCCCGCCTTGCCCCCGATCCCCCGGCACCCACGCCGGTCGGCGGGTGACGCTAAATAGCGTAGCAGAGGCTGCATTGACCAACAGGAATGCGCGGCACAGATGAGCACCGCACCTGGCGAACGCGCGTGGCAACCCTACCGGTCATCCGGGGTACTGCAGGCATAGAGGCCGGTACTTGCAGACCGGCCTCCCATGATGTGCGTTTACTCCCGCCCCGCATAACGGCGACCTGCTTTGTGAGCAGGTCGCCTCAATCTCGTGTTACTGCCTTTGCTGCCTCCGCGGGGCCGGGTTCCACGCTCGTGACCGCGAGCAACGGCATGCCTAAGTCGCGCACTTTTCTGAGGAAGCCATGCAGCGCCGCCTGATCGACGACCGGGCCGGTGAGGAGGGTGTCGCCATTGGCCTCCAGCGTGATGGTCATCCCCTCAAACCACTCGGTCCATTGCCGGCCCAGGTGCCCCTGGATCCGGATCTGATAGACTCCTGGTCTGCCGGCATCACTTTCCGGGTTAAGCTTGTCCGCCATTGCTCTGTACCTCCGGGAACAGGGTGGGCCTGCCGCCCGTTCTGTTCCCGTATGTGGCCACGCTAGGCCGCACTCAACAACTCGTGCGGGGCCGGGTTGGCCGGTTGGGCGGCGGGTGCCGCCTGGTTGAAGCCCCTGGTGATGAGCCGGATGGCCAGCGACACCTCCCAGGTGAAGATCGGGACCACGAGGATGACCGCCCACGACGCGATCTGCGCGCCGAAGCCAAACATCAGGGCGGTATTATAGGCGAAGACCAGGGGGCCGCCCACGAGGCCCAGCACCGGGATGAACCGCGGGACCAGGCGGGACCGGTACATCAGGAACGCCATCAGCACCGTGTTCACGCCGCAGACCAGGCCGGGGCCGAGCAGCAAGGTCCAGTTGTGGGCCTCTACCAAGGCCTGACCGAGGGTGACGAGGGTCGCCGTATCGGCGCCCGCGGTCCCCGGCAGGTGCTGCCGCAGCGTCACCACCGCCAGGAGGGGGACGACGCCGGCGGCAATGATGCCGGCTTCCAGCGTGCGCAGGCCCACGTAGCCGAGCGCGACGCCTTCATTCTGCCGCTTGACGACGGGAAACAGCGCGACCGCGGTGCCGATATTGGCGAGGGCCAGGATGATCTCGAAGAACGCGCCCACCAGCACCGGGGTGTCGGGGCCGCCCCCGGTGATGTACCCGGCATTGTGCAGAATGGGATCATACAGGATGGCCGCGCCGACCGAGGTGACGTGGGTGATGAGGTAGCACACGCCCGCCGCGATCGCGAGTTTTCTCGTTGCGGTCCCAGGTGTGGTAACGTGCGGATTAGGGTTCACGGGTCTGTCTCCTTTCATGTCATGCGGTTTCCCTGAGAGACAAGCGGCCACAGGGCCGCTTGTCTCCTCCCTGCCGTTGCCGGCGTGCTTACTTGGCGCTGGTTTGGCCAAGCTGAGGGCTGACCGGGCCGGGGACGGGTGCCGCGGTGTGAGCGCGCCGTTCCGCCCAGAGCGCATAGCCCAGCGCGGCCAGCGCGACCCCCATCGGCACCGCGGCAAACCGCTGGATGTTATGCGGGAGCATCGCCGCCGCGGGGGTCAGCACGGCCGTGGCGGCCAGCAGTCCGGCTGCCCAGCGCGGCAGGACGCCGGCGCGCAGCGTCGCGATGCCGAACACCAGGCCGCCCAGCATATACAGGCCTCCGACGCCGATCCCATAGATCAAGGGGAGGGCGCCGAGGTCCACCTCGCTGGCGCGGCTGGCGCCGATCCCCAGAACGCCGTCCACAAACTGCGGCGCCGTGGTCGCCAGCAGCGGCAAGATAAAGGTTTCGGCGAAGACAAAGCACATCTGGAGCGCCCAGGAGAGGCTGAACAGGAGCCAGCCGGCCAGCCCCAGCCACCCGGCCTTGTGGGCTTGCCGGGCGTAGATCGCCCCAATGCCGAGCAGGAACAGCAGGCACATGGCCGTCTTCAAGGGGGTGATGATGGCCCAGGTGCTGGTGGTGACGGACGCCACCACGTCCGGCGGGTGGATGGGCTGAATGCCCGCGAAAATGATCCCGCCACCCACCGCGGCTAAGCCGCTCCAGCGGATGAGATGCGCGGCGATAGTCGGGTCCGCGGCTGGGTTCCCGTTACTGGTTGCGATCCGGCGAATAGCGTTCATCGGTTTGTCTCCTTTTGTGAGCTATCGGGCGGTGGGTCACGGTTTGGCATTTCCGCTGAGTGCGTTCTTGCCTTCGATAACAGGATAGCGGGCAACGTGGTGAGCCGGCATCACCAGATGTAGTGATCGCTCTGGTGATCTGGGGATCGCACGGCGGTGAGGGCACGAACAAGCCCCGGCAGGTGGGGGTAGTACCTGCCGGGGCCGGAATTGCGAGTTCCGGGTTAGACCAGATGGAGTTCGCCGGCCCGGCGGACGGCGGCGCGGCGGTTGTTGACTGCGAGCTTGGCGTAGATGTTTTTGGTGTGGGTATTCAGCGTGTTGAGCGACACCATTAGTGCCCTGGCGATTTCCGGGCCGCTCAAGTCGCTGCCGAGCAGCCGCAGCACCTCCAGTTCCCGGTCGCTCAGGGGCTCGATCAGCGCCTGTTTGGCCGGCGGGCCGGCCGGGGCCGGGCCCAGCGCGGCCAGGAGTTGGCGGCTATAGTCCGGCGCGATCCCCTGCCGGGCGGCTGCTTGCAGCAGCACCGCCATGGGAGGGCCTTCGTCGACAAAGACGCGGACATATCCCTCCGGCTCGGCCAGCGCCAGGGCGCGTTGCAGCGGCAGGAGCGCAGCCGGGATGGCGCCTTGCGCCTGGTGGGCCAGCGCCTGCACCACGAGGATTTCGATGACGCTGCCCGTCCGCTCCCCGGCTTCCGCGGCTTGCAGCAGGCGCGCCAGCAGGCCCCGCGCCTGCTGCACCCAGTGTGCTGTCCCGTCGCTCGTATAGCGGGCCAGGAGCACGCGGGCCAGGGTGAGATGCTCGAACTCGCGCAGATAGCTGAGGTCGTCCTCCGCCGACAGGCCGCGCTCCCGCGTCCAGTCGACGGCGTCCCCCAGGCGCCCCTGCGCAATCCACACGCGGGTCCGCCACGCCGCGACCGGCCGCACATTGGGGAAAAAGTCGCTCACATACAGGCGCTCGGCCTCCTGGAGCAAATCGAGCGCGCCGGCTAGATCCCCGTGCGTCTGCCGTAGGCGTGCCATTGCCACGCACCAGCGCGACCGGTTTTGCAGGAACCCGATGCGCTCGCCCAGCTCCTGGCTGTGCTGCAGGTGCTCGGCGGCGGCCGGCAGATCGTTCCGCTCGCGCGCGAGCTCGCTCAGGCCCACATACAGGTCTGCGGTGCCTCCCAGGACCGGCTCGCCCTGGGCAGCCGCCAACTGCAAGGCCTGCTCGTAGGTGCGCCCGGCCTCGTGGAGCCGCCCCTGGGCGATCCGGATATCCGCGCGGGCGATGGCGCCGTTGATGGCGTCGGGGATGTACCCGGCGCGCAGCACCCCGGCCATGCCCTCGGCATACGTCCGGTGCGCCGCCGCGAGATCCCCGCTCGCCCAGGAGGCCAGCCCCAGCAGGGCCACGGCCCCGCTGCGCCCGAGATCGTCGTCCTCCGGGGCGAGGTCGCGCGCCTGCCGGGCGTAGTGCATGGTCCCGGCCACATCGCCCCGCACCAGGGCCAGGCCGGCCCGGTACATGGCGATCGCCCCTGGGAGCCGGCGAAAGGCCTCCTCGTCCACGACGACCATCGCCGCCGAGGCGTCCGCGCCCGGACGCCTCGCCGCGGGCGGGTCCAGCCACCGTTCGGCGTCCTGCAGGCGGGCCTCCACGCCGGCGAGCTGACCGTCGGCCAATAGCACCCCGCCATACTCCGCGCTGAGCACGGGCCGGGCGCGGAGCACCGCGTCGGGCAGTGCTTTGAACCAGCTCAGCAGCCTGGCGACCTGTCGACTCCGGCGCATTTCGGGCACAGTCCGCTCGATCAGGTCCGCCGCGCGCGCAAAATCCGCGGCGGCCAGCGCATGGCGGATCGCCTCGGCCACTGCCCCCTGCTGCTCGTACCACGCGCTGGCCCGCCGGTGCAGGGTCGGGACCTGGTCGGGCTGCTCGGCCCGCAGGTGCGCAGCGAGCACTTGCGCAAAGAGGTGGTGATAGCGATACCACTGGCGCCGGTCGTCCAGGGGCACGACAAAGAAGTTACCGCGTTCCAGGTCCTCCAACAGCGCGCTGGCGTCCGGTTGGCCGGTGACGGCCTCGCACAGCGCACCATTCAAGCGGTCGAGGATGGCGGTTTGCAGCAAGAAGCGGCGGATCGGTGCGGGCTGCCGCTGCAGCACCTCTTCGACCAGGTAGTCCAGGATGTAGCGATGGTCGCCCGCGAACGCCTGGATGAAGTCGTGGCCGTCCTGGTGGCCCTGCAGGGACAACGCGGCTAATTGCAAGCCGGCGATCCAGCCTTCGGTGCGCTCTTCCAGGGCGGTCACATCTTCTGCCGCGATGTCCAGACCCATCGCCTGGAGAAATGCCGCCGCTTCCGCGGAAGTAAACCGCAAGTCGGCGGCGCGTAACTCGGTCAGTTGGTCGCGGGCGCGGAGCCGGGCCAGCGGCAGCGGGGGGTCCTCACGGGTGGCGATCACCAGGTGCATCTGCGGGGGCAGGTGCTCGATCACGAAGGTCAGGGCCTGGTCCACCGCGGGGGCCTCGATCAGGTGGTAGTCGTCGAGGACGAGGACGAAGGGCTGGGGGACGGTGGCGATTTCATTGAGCAGCGGGGTCAGGAGCGCTTCGGCGGACGGGGGCTGCGGGGCCGCGAGCCCGTGCAACACACCCTCTCCGATATCCGCGGCCACCCCGCGTAACGCCGCGACGAGGTAGGTCAGAAAGCGGGCCGGGTCGCTGTCCGCGGCGTCCAGCGACAACCAGGCCACCGGCCGGGCGCACCCGGCGACCCAGGCGCTGACCAGCGTGGTTTTCCCAAAGCCGGCGGGGGCCGCAATGAGGGTCAGTTTGCGATGCAGCCCCGCGTTGAGCCGCTCCAGCAGGCGGGGCCGGGGCACCACGGCAGGTGGGGGTGGGGGAACATACAGTTTCGTGGCCAGAATCGGGATAGACATAGATCAATTATAGCCGATCGACCCAACCCTCACGCAGCG
>DASSGZ010000209.1:0-12946 GCA_035693165.1 Chloroflexia bacterium
AAAGCGCCAGCAAGAGTTGGAAACCGAAGCCGTCCAGTTTGTCGATATTCGCAAGACCGGCATCTTGCCCAATCTCGACAAACGGCGCACGATCAAGGAGAACATCAAGCGCAACGCCGCCAAGGGCGATCCCCACTTCCACGACGTGCTGCCCGACGACCTGCGCTTCAAGACCTGGGACCAGCGCATCGAGTACCAGTCCAACGCCGTGGTCATTGCCATGATGGACGTCAGTGGCTGCTTCACGGCGGGACACCTGATCGAAATGGCCGACGGGTCGTACCGCGACATTGCCGACGTGGCCGTCGGCGATGAGGTGGCCTGCGTGGATCTGCGGACCCACCAGAAGACCACCTCACGGGTGGAAACCACGTTCTGCAAATATGTGCCGGGCACCTTGCTCATTAAGACGCAGGACAGCACGCTGCAGGCCACAGCCGAACATCGCTTCTTCGTCTACGACGAGGCCGCGAACCTGATCGTGGAAAAAGACGCGGCGGACTTGGCGCCGGGCGACAAGCTCATACTGGTGAACGCCTGGGGCAGGGGCGGGGCGGAGTCTGCCCCACGGTCCGCTACATTGAGCGTCGATCAGGCGTACCTGCTTGGAGTCCTGCTTGGTGACGGGCATTTGCGGATCCCAACCAAAGCCGGCAGCTATGGTACATACCTTAGTATCTCCGACGAGAGTCTGGATCGCTTGCATAGCTATCAGCAGCGATTCCTTTCGGCGTTCGGGGTGCGTGGCATCATCAAGCTAAAGAAGGGGCCGGATACACGACAGCGGCTTAACGTCAACAGCGCCGCGTTGGTGCGCGATCTCGCTGCCCGCTACCCGATGTTGACCAAGCGGTCGCCCCAGCGCTACATCGAACCGTCGTTGTACCGCGAACCGCCCGAGGTACGCGCGGCTTTCTTGCGCGGGCTGTTCGACGCCGAGGGCACGCTGGCGGCGCACACCGTCATGCTCGTTTCGACCAGCAACCTGCTGGTTAAGCAGATCAAACATCTGCTCTCCTACTGGGGCATTCGCGCCCGTATAACGGAGCGGATGCAAGCGCCCACGCGCATGGGCAACCACGTGATCAAGGAAACCCGCGTCTACATCCTGGCGATCAACGCCAAAGATGCCATCGTCTTCCAGGATGTGATCGGGTTTGGCTGCGCGGTCAAAGCTGCTAAACTCGCGACGTTAGTGGCCCGCCAGCAAGCGGGCATCGATGCCATGCGCAGCAAGTTCATAATGCCGTTTGACTGGCGTGCCCGCTTCGATCATCTTCCGCGGGCCACGCGCACCTATAGCTACTATCAGCCGGGGGTTCATGCGCTGTCCGCTAGCCAGTTGCGGACCATTGCTGGGGACGCGAAAGCGCTGGCGACGGATGTGCATGAGATCGACCAGGTGCTGAACCGCCAGTTGCTCGTCTCGACCATCAAGAGCATCACCGCCGTGGACGAGCCGGCTCTGGCCTATGACTTCGGCGTGGCCGAACACCACAATTACATTGTGGACGGCATCCTGAGCCATAACAGTATGGGCGAGTTCGAGAAATACATCGCCCGGTCGTTCTACTTCTGGATGGTGCGCTTCCTGCGCACCAAGTACCAAAACGTGCGCATCGTCTTCATCAGCCACCATACCGAGGCCAAGGAAGTCACCGAGGAAGAGTTCTTCCACCGCGGCGAGAGCGGCGGCACGCAGGTCTCGTCGGCCTACGAACTGGCCCTGCACATCATCAACGAGCGCTTCCCGCCGAGCGAGTGGAACATCTATCCCTTCCACTTCTCCGACGGCGACAACCTGCCCTGGGACAACGACCTCTGCGTGCAACTGGTCAACAAGCTGATGGCCGTCTGCAACCTCTTCGGCTACGGCGAAATCCGCGAGGGCTACCGCGGCTCGACCAGCACCCTGATGTCGGCCTACAACAAGATCCGCGACCCGAAGTTCGTCGCGGTGACCATTAGCGACAAGAAAGAAGTCTACCCGGCGCTCAAAAAGTTCTTTACCGAGCGCCAGGCAGCCACGCCGTAGACAGGACTCCGCGATGGACACCGAAATGATCGGCGCGCTCGAAGAGGCCATGGGCGAGATCTGGGACATCGCCCGGCACTTCGACCTGGACCCGTTTCCCACCCACTTCGAACTCGTCCCCGCGACGATTATGTACGAGTTCGGCGCCTATGGCCTGCCGGGCCGCTTCTCACACTGGTCCTTCGGCAAGGGCTACTACCGCATGAAGACCCAGTACGATTACGGCCTGAGCAAAATCTACGAGATGGTGATCAACTCGAATCCGTCGTTTGCCTTCCTCATGGAGGCCAACACGGTGCTGCAAAACAAGCTGGTCATCGCCCACGTGCTCGGCCATACCGACTTCTTCAAGCATAACGCCTACTTCGAGCGCACCAACCGCTCGATGGTCGACACCACCAGCCTGCATGCCGAGCGCATCCGCAAGTACGAGTTCCTGTACGGCACCCACGCCGTGGAGCTGTTCCTGGATGCCGCGTTATCCATCCAGGAACACATCGACCCCCATCTGCGCTTCCGCCGGCACGCCGAGGCCCCGTCGGCGCAGGAGCCGCGCCGCGCCCCCAGCAGCGGCTTCGAGGATCTATGGGAACTGGGCGAGGACGCCGCTGCGGAACGCGAGCGCGCGGCGCGGGAACAGGAAAAAGCCGGCCTGACGCCCCAGCGCGTCCCGGCGGAACCCGAAAAAGACATCATGCGCTTCCTCATCGAGCACGCGCCCGACCTGGCCGACTGGCAGCGCGACGTGCTCGACATTGTGCGCCAGGAGATGCTCTATTTCGTGCCGCAGATGCAGACCAAGATCATGAATGAGGGCTGGGCCTGCGCGACCGGCGACTCGCTGCTGTTGACCGAGCGGGGCTTCATGCGTTTTGATCAGGTTCATGCGGCGGGCGACAACATGCGCGTGGCGGCGGGCGGCGCCGGGCAACTCTACCGCATCACCGATCACCATTGCGAGCGCATGGTGCCGACCATCCGCATCCGCACCCGGCGGGGCCTGACGATTGAAGGCGCGCACCGGCATCGTGTGCAGTTGGCGGACGGCACCTGGGCGCCGCTGTGCGACCTGAAGATCGGCGACCGGGTGGCGCTCGACGTGGGCGCCGGCATCTGGCCCGCCGCCGAGCAGCCCTGCGGCTTCCTGCAGGCGGTGCCCAGCACCACCCTGGGGACCGTGGCGGCGGAGGCCGGCTCCGTCTGGACGGTGATGCGGCACATGCGGGGCCGGCGGACGGTCAACGGCACGACCATTGCGCGGGTGCTGGAGACGACCGGCTATCAGCAGGGCATGACCGGGAAGGTACTGCCGACCCGATCCGCTTTGCAGGTGCCCCAAACGCTGGGGCCAGATCTGGCCTGGCTGCTGGGCTACTTCGTCGGCGACGGCAACACGACCAAGTCGGGCATCTGCTTCACCACCAGCGATGCGGATCTGCGCGACAAGCTGCTGGCGCTGATCCCGGCCACCCTCGGTCTGACCCCCACGTCCGTCTGCGACGGCACCGAGACCGGCGGGCGCTGGCGGATTAACATCCATTCCCGCGATCTGCTCGACTGGCTCGCCGGCCTGGGCCTCAACTTGCAGGCCAAGGCGCCCGCCAAGGCCATCCCGCCGGTGATCCTGCGCTCGCCGAAGCCGGTGATGTCGGCTTTCTTGCGCGGCTACTTCGACGCCGACGCCTACGCCGGGGGCGAAGGCATTCGCCTGGTCTCCAGCAGCGAAACTCTGATCCGCGCCGTGCAGATCGTCCTCTTGAACTACGGCATCCTGTCTACCCAGCGTCCGAAGCGGGACGGCTGCATCCATCTGGAAGTCACGGGCACGTCGGCGGCGCGCTTCCTGGCCGAGATCGGCTTCGCGCTCCCGCGCAAACAAGCGGCGCTGCGCCGCTACGTCGAGGGACATGCGCAGTTCAAGCGCGAGGATCTGACGGATCGCATCGTGGCTATCGAGCCGGGCTGGGCCGATGTGTACGACATCACCGTGGACACCAGGCATAGCTATGTGGCGAACGGCTTCATCAACCACAACTCCTACTGGCACGCGCGCATCTTGCGCGAGCTGGAGTTGACCGACGACGAGGTGATGGAGTTTGCCAACCTGAACGCCGGGGTCGTGGCGCCCCACCGGCGCAGCATCAATCCGTATCACCTGGGGCTGAAGATGTTCGAGGACATCGAGCGCCGCTGGGACCAGCCGACGAAAGAACAGCAGGCGCGGGGCGCGCAACCGGGTCGCGGGCGGGCCAAGATCTTCGAAGTGCGCGAATTGGACAACGATCTCTCGTTCCTGCGCAACTACCTGACCAAAGAACTGGTCGACGAACTCGATCTCTATCTGTACGAACGCCACGGCAACGAGTGGGTGATCGTGGAGAAAGACTGGGAGAAGGTCCGCGACGGCCTGCTGAACGAGATGACCAACTTCGGCAACCCGACCATCGTGGTGGAAGACGGCGATTACCGCCGCAGCCGCGAACTCTACCTTGTCCACCGCCACGAGGGCCGCGATCTCGACACGGTGTATGCCGAGAAGACGCTGCAATACATGTACCAGCTCTGGGGGCGCCCGGTCCATCTGGAAACCATCGTCGAGGGCGACCGTATCCTGCTCTCGTACGACGGCACCAAGAACACCCGCACGGAACTGTAGCCGTCAGCTATTAGCCGCCAGCCGTCAGGGACCCTACTCCGGCAACCGGATAGGTCAGAGTAGATCCAACAAGCCCTGTCTATAGGCTGACCGCTGATAGCTGATAGCTCGTCAGCACTCGTATGCAATGTCCATCCTGTAACTTCATGAACGTGCCGGGGATGCGCTTCTGCGGGCAGTGCGGGGCGCGGTTGGCGGTGCCCCTGGATTGCCCCGTGTGCAGCTTCCTCAACGCCGCCGGGATGCGCTTTTGCGGCCAGTGCGGCAGCGCCCTGTTTGTCGGGGCCGCCGCCGCGCCCGCGCGCATCGACCCGGCGGCAGCTACGGGCGGCGGGAGCGTTGCCGAGCCGGCGGGGGTGACCGGGCTGGCCCGCCTGGTGCCGACCATCGACGAGCGCAAAGTCGTCACCATCCTGTTCGGCGACATCTCCGGCTTCACCACCATGGCCGAGCGGCTGGACCCCGAAGAAGTCAAGCATGTGATGGACCTGACGCTGCGCAGCCTGGCCGCCGAGGTGGAGCGCTACGAGGGCCATGTCGACAAATTCCTGGGCGACAACATCATGGCGCTCTTCGGCGCGCCCCGCGCCCACGAAGACGACCCGGAGCGGGCCGTGCGCTGCGCCATCGAGATGCAGCACGCCATGCGCCGGCTCAGCGCCGACCTGGAGCGCACGCGCGGCCTCGACCTGCAATTGCACATCGGTATCAACACCGGCGAAGTGCTGGCCGGGCGCATGGCGGCGGGCCGGGACATCGACTATACGGTCATGGGCGATCCGGTCAACCTGGCCGCCCGGCTGCAGCATACCGCCGGACCGGGCGAGATCGTCGTGGGCGAGGCCACCTACCGGGCCAGCAACGCCATGATCGAGTACCGCTCGCGGGGCCATGTGCAGGTGCGCGGCAAAGAGCAGCCCGTGTCCGCCTGGGAAGTGGTCAACGTGCGCACGCGCCGCGGCGAGGAGCGGCGCCTGACCGGGCGCGAGAGCCGGTTGGTGGGCCGGGACGCCGAATTCGCGCAACTCAAGCACCTGTACGGCCAGGTGGTGCGCGACCGGCGGCTGCATCACGTGTTGCTGCTGGGGCCGGCGGGCATCGGCAAGTCGCGCCTGCTCTGGGAGTTGGAGAAGTACCTCTCCGGTTTGCCCCAGGCGCCCGCCTTCCGCAAGGGCCGCGCCCAGCCCTATGGCCCCGGCGCCGGCTTCCGTGCCCTGGGCGAGATGATCAAGGCCCAGTGCGGCATCCTGGACGACGATCCGCGCCCCGTCGCCGCCGAGAAATTGCTGGCCGGGGTGCAGGCCGTCGTCGAGCGAGCCGGGAGCCGCGATCTGCCGGGCGGCGACCCCGCCGATCCCATTGGGCGGCTGGTGCGCCGGGCGGTGGCCGGGGCCTCGGAGGCCGAGGCGGTGGCCCACTGGCTGGGCATCATGCTGGGGCTGCGCGCTGTCGATGTCGAGCCCGACACCGTGCGCACGGAGATCTTCTGGTCACTGCGTTGTTTCTTCGCCCGCCAGGCCGAGGCGGCGCCGCTGGTGCTGGCCGTCGAAGACCTGCAATGGGCCGACCAGAGCATGCTCGAATTCATCGAGTACCTGCGCGAGACGCTGCCCGACCACCCGATCTTGATCGTTACGCTGGCCCGCCCGGCGCTGTGGGAGAGCGGCACGGGCCAGGCGTGGATCGCGCGTTCGCGGGCGGCCCCGGCCTTCACCCAGCTTGTCGTCGGCCCGCTCAGCGAGGACCACAGCCGCCGGCTGGTGCGTGAACTACTGGCCGACGCCGATCTGCCCGCCGCCTTCCTCGACCTGGTCATGGCGAAAACCGAGGGCAACCCCTTCTTCCTGGAAGAGATCATCCGCATGCTGATCGATGCCCAGGTGATCGTGCAGCGCGACGGCCAGTGGAAGCTGGTGGCGGCGGTCGAGACCCTGCATATTCCCGACACGGTGCAGGCCCTGGTGGGCGCGCGGGTGGACGACCTGCCGGAAGGCGAGAAGCGGCTGTTGCAGGGCGCCTCGGTGGTGGGCCGCGTCTTCTGGGCCGGGGCGCTGGGCGAGATGTTCCCGCAGGTGCCGCCCGCCGGCATCGCCGAGTCGCTGCGCTTCCTGGAGCGGCGCGAGTTCATCGTCGAGCGGGCCGGCCCGGCCTTCGCGGGCGAGCGCGAGTATAGCTTCCGCAACCTGCTCACCCGCGACGTGACCTACATCAGCGTGCCCAAGGCGTTGCGCGGCGAGGAACATGCGCGCGTGGCCGCCTGGATCGAGGCCAAGGCGGGCGACCGGGTCGACGAGTTCTGCGACCTGCTGGCCTACCACTATGAGAAGGCGTTGCTGCTCGGCCTCGACATGATGACTCTCGGCGAAACGGCGGCCGCCGGTCTGCTCGACCGCGCGATCCACTTCCTGAAGACGGCGGGCGAGACCGCGATGGCCCGCCAGGCGCTGAGCGAGGCCAACGGCTACTTCTCGCGGGTGATCGAACTGCTGGCGCTGTGTGGCCGCGAACCGGCGGACCCGGCGCCCGGCGCGGCGGCGGCGGTCCACCCCGAATACCTCGACGTGCTCTGCGGCCACGCCGAAGTCCAGGAGGGCCTGGGCAATTACGACCTGGCGCTGCTGGAACTGGGCCACGTGATCGGCTACGCCGAGGCCGACGGCGCCCAGGCCACCCTGGCCCGCGCGCTGCTCGCCCGCGCGAACATCTATTACACCCGCGGCGCTCTGGACCGCCTGGAGGCCGACGCCGGGGCCGCCCTGGCACTCTTCAGCGCCTTGCGCGACCAGCGAGGCAAAGCCGCCACCCGTCTGCTGCTCGGTCAGATGTGGACCGCTCGTGACAACCTGGAGGCGGCGGAAAAAGAGATGATCCGCGCCATGCAACTGGCCGCCGAGGTCGAAGATCGGTTGGGCGAGGCGCGAGCCATGCGTACCCTAGCGCATGTGCTGCGCAACCGCGACGACATGGCCGGCGCGCGCCGCTACACCGACGCCGCCCTGGCCGCCTTCCGTCGCCTAGGCAACCGCCGCGAAGCCGCCTACTGCTTGAGCAGCCTGGCGACCATCCTCAGCTACGCCCCCGACCTGCGCGAGCACCAGCGCTTCGCCCAGGAAGCGTTGGGCCTGTTCCAGGAACTCGACGACCGCCGCGGCGAGGCGCTGCTGCTGCTGACCATGGCCTACGCCGCCGCCGACCGGCGCCAAACGACCCAGGCCGAGGAGCACGGGCGACGCGCGCTGGCCCTCTTCCGCCGCCAGGGCGACCGGCGCAGCGAAGCCTGGGCGCTGCGCGGCATCGCGCTGGCGCTGGCCCCCGCCGGGC
This sequence comes from Chloroflexia bacterium, assembly GCA_035693165.1. Lineage (GTDB taxonomy): Bacteria > Chloroflexota > Chloroflexia > QHBQ01 > JAICKM01 > JAICKM01. Next base: position 8,013 of record DASSGZ010000209.1, read on the forward strand.
GCACCCCGGAGGCCGGCATCCTCTACAGCCAGGCGCTCGATAACGCGCTGTCGATGGGCGATAACGGCATCCTGCCCGAACTCTATCGCGGCCACGCCGAGGTGTTGCTGGCGCTCGACCAGGCGCCCGCCGCGCTGGCCGCCGCCGAGAAGGGCGTCGCCAGCGTCGCGCCCGACGACGGCTACTCGCTCACCACCACCTACCGCGCCCTGGGCCTGGCCCGGCTGGCCTGTGGTGACTGTCCCGGCGCGCTCGCCGCCCTGCAGCAGAGCCTGTCCGCCGCCAAACCCGACACCTATCCGCTGGAGTATGCCCGCAGTTGCTGGGCGCAGGCGGCCCTGCTCGACCATGCCGGGCGCCTGGCCGACGCAGGCCGTCAGCGGGCCGATGCCCTGGCCGTGGTCGAGTCGCTGGTCTGGTCCGAGAGCCCGATCCCCCCGCCCGAAGACCTGCTCACCCTGGCCCGCCACGAGGCCCGGCAGGTGCCGTAGGCGACAGATCGCTGCGCTTCCACTGGTGTTCCCGCCCAGGTTCATTCCCTCTGCTTACCACCATCTCGCCGCCCGCTGGAACGCAGAGGTTGTAGCTGCTGTCCTCGTCAGGCCGCGAACGCAGCTAGGGTTTGGCATGGGGTAAAGCGGAGCGCACCAGATCGGCGGCGCGCCGGCCCGGCCCGCGGACGACCTGGGTGAAGGCGTCGGCGAAGTCGGCGGCGTCGAGGCGGTGCGCGGGGTTCTTCGCCAGGGCGTTCAGGATCACCGCCTCGACCGCCGTGGGCACCTGCGGATTCCAGGCACGCAGCGGCGGCGGCGGATCGTTGATCTGCATCAGCGCCACTTTCAGCGGGTCGTTGTCCGGCGCCTCGAAGGGCAGGCGCCCGGCCAGCATCTGGTAGAGCATGACCCCCAGGCTGTAGACATCGGCGCGCCCGTCGTAGGGCAGGTTCTGCAGCCGCTCGGGCGCCATGTAGGCGGGTGTGCCGAGCACGTGGCCGACCAGGGTTGTGTGCTCGGCGGCGGCCTGGGTCGCGTCGTCCAGCATCTTGGCGATGCCGAAGTCGACCACTTTGACGACCTCGCCCTGGCGCGTCCGGTGCAAAAAGACATTGGCGGGCTTGAGGTCGCGATGGATGATGCACAGGCGGTGGGCCTCGGCCAGCACCGCGCAGACCGGCAGCGCGATCTCCAGGCAGCGATCCGGCGTCAGCGGCCCGGCGGCGGTTAGCGTGTCGACCAGGGCGTGGCCTTCCAGCAACTCCATCACCAGGTAGGTAATGCCGTCGGGGGTGACGCCGAAATCGATCACGGCGACGGCGTTGGGGTGCTTGATGCGGCAGGCGGCCACGCCTTCGCGCTGGAAGCGCGCCCGTTGCTCGGGCGTGGTCGTGGCCGTGGTGCGCAGGATCTTGACGGCCACCTGGTGGCCCAGGATCACGTGCGTGGCCCGGTAGACAGTGCCCGTCGATCCCGCGCCAATCAGCGAGTCGATCCGATATTTGCCGGCGACCACGCTGCCCGGCGCCACGCCGCGCCCGTTCGCGCCGGGTGCGGGGGCGGCGGGCTGGGCCAGCCGCTTAATCTGCAGGTGGGCCTGGATGCGCGCCAGCACGACGGCGAAGTCAAACGGCTTGGTCACGTAGTCGTTGGCCCCGAACTCCAGCGCGTCCACGATGTCCTGGCTGCCGTCCAGCGCCGTGGTCATGATGATGGGCAACTCGGTGACGGAGCGGGTTTTGCGGACAATGCGCAGCAATTCCAGCCCGCTCAATTCGGGCATCATCACGTCGAGCAGCACCAGGTCGAAGGCCCGGCTGCGGATCATGTGCAACGCCTCGCGCCCGTCCTGGGCCGTCGTCACCCGGAAGCCCTGGCGGGTCAGGCGCCGCGCCAGCATCTGGCGATTCATTTCGTCGTCATCGACGATCAGCAGAGCGGCGGATGCGATGGTCATGCCGGCAACCTCGGGTACTGTTCTGGGCAGGTGGGCCGCCTGGTCGGGCGCCCCGGTGGATCATGGGGACTGCGCCAGGATACCGATTCCGGTACCGGCTATGCTGAGTGTAACATCCGGTCCGGCCCGGAGTCAAGGCAAATTCCACCTGCTACCTGTAGCGCCGGGGCGCCGGTCCCCCGAATCGCTTTGCGTGCTTCACGTCGCCCACCCCGGCGGATCCGGGCAAGCGCCCATCTGGGCGGCGCGCCGGGGCCGCTTGCATCGGTAGATCGCCTGCCGGATTCCGTCGTGCTTCCCAAAGGGCGTCGTTATTTGGTATAATGCAGGCTGGACGCGGCCACAGGCCGCGCTTGTCACTAAAGGAGAATGAGAGCAGTGCAAATCACGCGCGAAGATCTGCCGGATCGCCAGGTGGCGCTCATGATGGAGTTTGAGCCCCAGGAAATCGAGCCGGCCCTGCAAAAGACGTATCAGCGCCTGGTCCAGAAGGTGAATATCCCCGGTTTCCGTCCGGGCAAGGCGCCCCGCCATATTTTTGAACGCTATGTCGGCCGGGATGCCCTGATCCAGGAAGCAAGCGAGGCCCTGATGGCGACCGGGGTGAAGGACGCCATCGAGCAGGAGAACTTGCAGGGCGCCGAACTGAGCGATGCCCATATTGAAAGCACCGAGCCGCTGCGCATCCACGTCATCTTCGACCTGGAGCCGCTGGTCGAGGTTGGCGACTACTCCGACATCCGCGCGGAGCGCGAGCCGTTCGAGCTGGAGCAGAGCGATGTCGACGAGATGATCGACCGCCTGCGCCGCCGCGAGGCCGGATGGCATGACCCGGCCGAGCCGCGCGCCGCCCAGTGGGGCGATCGCGTTACCATCGACCTGGAGACCTTCACCATCGACGGCCCGGTGCCCGAGATGACCGGTGAGGGCCAGACGCTGGAACTGAGCCAGAAGACCGGCCCGGTCTGGCCGCGCGAGATCGACGAGAACATTGTCGGTATGCAGGTGGGCGAGGAGAAGGATTTCGCCATCACCTTCCCCGAGGCGTATACCAACGAGGACCTGCGCGGCAAGGAAGCGACGGTCCACGTCAAGGTGACGGCGATCCAGGAAGCCGATCTGCCGGAGCTGGACGACGAGTTCGCCAAGCGCGCGGCGCAGGCCGACACGGTCGAGGAATTGCGCACGCGCATGGAGGAGAGCCTGCGCGCCGAGGGCGAGCGCGCGGTCCGCTCGAAGCAGGTCGAGGCGGCTCTGGAGCAGTTGAAGGCGCGCAGCAACGTCGAAGTCTCGGCGGCGATGATCGACCACGAGGTGGACCACCGCTACGAGCGGCTGGCCGCCGACCTGCAGCAGCGCCGCATCGCCCCGGCCCGCTATTTCACCTATGAGGGCACGACTGAGAAAGACTGGCGCGAGGCCCAGCGCGAACCGGCCCGCGCCGCGCTCAAGGAACTGCTGGTGCTGCGCGAGTTTGCCGCCCGCGAGCATATCGACGTGGATGATGCCGAGGTCGATGCCGAGATGGCTCAGATCCTGGCGCCCTACGCCGACAATCCGCAGGCCGAGCAACTGCGCGGCCTCATCGACACGCCCCAGCAGCGCGAACAGATCAAGAACCGCCTGTTTGAACGTAAACTGACCGATCGGTTGATCGCCATCGTCGAAGGGCGTGGGGATGAGCCGGTCGAGGCGGCCCCGTCCGCGGAAGCGACCGCCGAAGCCGAACCGGCAGACGCCGTCGCGTCGTCGGACGCCGGGATCGCCACCGGCAGCGCGGTGCCGTCGTCGGACGCCACGCAAGCAGCGCCCAGCGGCGCCGTCCCTGCGACCGAGCAGGAACCGGGGCCGCTGGAAACCGCCGGCGGCGCCGCCGAAGTGCTCGGCACCGGCGAGGTCGTCGACGCCGAGCGCGCGCCGGGCGCCACCGAGTAACGCGGGTCGCCCGGCCCGCTGACGCATGGCGCCCACCCATGCAAAATCGAACAAATGGGCTGGATACATTATTGCTATATGGCAGTTGTTGCGGTATACTAATAATGGCTAGCCCTATAGGAGGCATACAATGGATCGGTCTTTCTCGCCGCAGGCGATCGTCCCTTATGTGGTCGAGAGCACGAACCGGGGCGAGCGCGTCTATGATATCTATTCGCGCCTGTTGCGCGACCGGATCATCTTCATCGGCACGCCCATCGACGATAATATCGCCAATATTGTCGTCGCGCAGTTGCTGTTCCTGGATTATGAAGACCCGGAGCGGGATGTGCAGTTGTACATCCACAGTCCGGGTGGCTCCGTGACCGCCGGCCTGGCGATCTACGACACGATGCAGTTTATTCGCCCCGATGTGTCCACCATCTGCATCGGTAGCTCTGCCTCCATGGCGACCATCCTGCTCTGCGCGGGCACCAAGGGCAAGCGCCTGGCCCTGCCTAACTCGACGATTCACATGCACCCGGCGGGCGTCGGCCAGATCGGCGGCTACGCGCCCGATGTCGAAATCCAGGCGCGCGAGTTGCTGCGCATGCAGTCGAAGATCCGCGAGATCATGTCCAAGCACACCGGCCAGCCGCTGGAGCGCATCGCCCACGACTTTGACCGCGACCTGTACATGGATTCGCAGCAGGCCCTCGACTACGGGATCATCGACGAGGTCGTGACCAGCATGGCCGCGATCAGCAGCGATGCCGCCGAGGGCGTCAAGAACGAAGACGCGAAGAGCGACGGCAAGAAAAAGGAGAGCGTGGCCTCCTAACCAGGCCCGGCTCCGCGCCAGGGTAGGGGCCACCACCGCGTGGCCCTTACCCCTATCCGCCGCCCCATCCGGGCACGCCCCGTGCGGGCCACGGGCGGCCCACCGACCTGTTGACCCCGGCGGGGTCCCGATTTTCGCCCCGGCGTGGCGTGTATGAAGAGAGGGAGACAGCATGGCCGGTACCCGCGGCGGCAAACCCCAGTATCATTGCTCCTTTTGCGGCAAAAGC
>DASSGZ010000210.1:0-4138 GCA_035693165.1 Chloroflexia bacterium
CCACGCAGACGACGGGCCTGGTCGTGCCCTACCCGGCGGAGTATGCCCTGGGCGCCGCGCCGGACGCGGGCGCCAAGCTGCTGCGCGACGTGGCCGCAGCCACCGGCGGGCGCCCGCTGGACCTCGCCGGCGCCAACACCGCGCCCACCGGCGCCCCGCGCCCCAGCCCGGCGCCCACCTGGCCCTTCCTGCTGACGGTGGCGCTGCTGCTCTTCCCATTCGACATCGCCCTGCGCCGCCTCACCCTGGGCCGCGGCGACCTGGCGCGGCTGGGGCGGTTGGTGCGCCGGCGCTAATCTTTAGGAGAAATGGCAACGGCCCCGCCGGACGCTCCGGCGGGGCCGTTTTGTGATTCACTACAACCGCAACTCCCCTGGCCCGGCCAGGGAGCGGCTGCTGACCACGTCCTTCCAGGCGCGGCCACTGCCGGAGCCGCCCTGCTCGTAGAGGCGGAGGTAGCTGTCGTAACGCTCGGCATCCAGGGCGCCGAGGTCGGCGGCGGCGCGGACGGCGCAGCCGGGTTCGGTGCGGTGGGTGCAGTCGGCGTGGTAGCAGGCGCCCAGGTAGGGGCGGAACTCGCGGAAGCACCAGTCCAGCCGTCCCGCCGCCGCACCGCCCAGGGCCAGCGCGCGGATGCCCGCCGTGTCGGCCAGGTAGCCGCCGCCCGGCCCGGCCAGCGGCACCAGGCGCGTGCTGCTGGTGGTGTGGCGGCCCTTGTGTGTCGTGCTGCTGATGTTGCGGACTTGCTGCCACAGCCCCGGTTCCAGCGCGTTGAGCAGGCTCGACTTGCCCACGCCGGACGGCCCCAGCAGGGCCGAGGTGTGCCCGGCCAACTCGGCGCGCAACTCCTCCAGCCCCGTGCCGGTCTCCGCCGAGGTCCCGATCACCGGGTAGCCCAGGGCGCGGTAGACATCCAGCCGCCCGGCGAGCGCGGGATCCAGGCTCAGGTCCAACTTGTTGAGGCAGATGACGGCGCGCACTTCCGCCGCCTCGGCCATGACCAGGAAGCGATCGAGCAGGCCCAGGTGCAGGGCCGGGTCGCGCACGGCCAGCACGATCACCATCTGGTCGATCCCGGCCACCGATGTGACGCGGCCCACGTCCGCGTCTTCGCGGGTGAACGCGCCCGCCGTGCGGGCCAGGATTTCCTCGATGATGCCTTTGCCGTCGCCCATGGGCAGCACGCGCACGCGGTCGCCCACGGCCACCGGCGCGCGGGCCTTGGTGTTGACGCGCCGCGCCTTCTGCAACACGTTGTGGCTGATGGGGTGGATCAGCTCCTTGCGCAGCTTGCCGCGCAGCGTGCAGAGCAGCACGCCGTCCGGGGTTTCGACCCGGTACTGCCCGCGGTTGCCGTCGATGACCATGCCTTCGACCAGATCGGACGGCGGCCCAGCCTCGGCGGGGGTTATGATTGGGATAGATTCGGATTCAGGGAACAAAGCAACAGGCTCCTTTTCGCGCGATGCATACAGTCACGTTGCGATGGACAAACAAAAAGCCGGTCGGGGCAACCCGCCGGTTCTGCATGCAGCGAAGGACGACCGGAGCCGTCTGCGCGGGGGCGCTAGGCCCCGCCCCGATGGTGGACCAGACGCGGGGGTGCTGCATGCTTGAGATTGATGCCCTTCATCAGCAACGCCTCCTTTCGATCTGGGCGCGACCCCACAGGCCGCGCAAGTCTTTGCGTTTCGGGGCAGCCGCTCAGGAGAGCCGCTGTTGAGGACCAGTATAGCGGGCGCGAGGCGCTGTGTCAATACATCGCAAGGCGGAACGGCGGGGGACAACCCTCAGGCGGACGCGGCGAGGAACTCGCGCAGCACACGCCCGAACGCGGCGGGCTGCTCGAACATGGGCATGTGCCCGGCGGCGTCGATCACGGCGACCGGCCCGGCGCCGGTTTGCGCGGCCAGCGCCTCGCCGAGCGCGGGCGGCCCCAGCCCGTCTTGCGCGCCCCAGATCACCAGCGTGGGACACTGCACGGCCAGCGCGTCTGGGGGCACGGACGGCTCCAGCAAGATGCGCCGCTGGACGCGCACATAGGCGCGGATGCCGCGGCGGATGCCCGCGCGCACGCGGAGTGTGAGCAGGGCCGGGTTGGCGACATAGCGGCTCATCACCGCGTCCAGGCCGGCCAGCCGCCCCAGCACGGCGGCGAGCAGATCGCCCAGCGGGCCGATGGCGAGTATCTGGCGGAGGGGTGGCCCGACGGCGACCGGGCGCCCGCCGTCCACCAGCACCAGGCGGGCCACGCGGTCCGGGTAGCAAGCGGCGAACACGCGGGCGATGGCGGCGCCCATCGAGTTGCCCACGACGTTGACCCCCGCCGCGACGCCCGCGGCATCGCAGAAGGCAGCGACCCAGGCGGCGTAGGCCGGGTAGCTGGGGCGGGGGAGGGGCGCGGTGCGCCCGAAGCCGGGCAGATCGGGGGCCAGCACGTGGAAATCGCGGCCCAGATCGGCGAGGTTGCGGCCCCAGTGGAGCGCGGCATTGCCCAGGCCGCCGTGCAGCAGCACCAGGGGCGGCGCATCGGGCGGACCGGCGTGCCGGTAGTAACAGGGCCGGTCCTGCACCGCAATGGCCGCGGCCTGCGCGGCGGGCTCGGCCATCGCGCTACTTGCTGGCGAGGGCGCGGCGCGCGATCTCGCTGCCCGGCTCCTGCGTGGCGGCCAGCAATTCCATCAACTCGTTGAAGTCCTCGCGGCTGAAGCGCAGGAACATCTCGATGCCGCGATTGAAGACCTGCACAAAGTCGCGCATTTGCTCCAGCCGGGCGCGCAGTTCTTGCGTGTCCTCACCCGCCACTTCGACGGGCTGCGCCTTGCCGTTGGGGCCGGGATGGGGCGCCGGCAGCAACGACAGCGTGTCGCTGAAGGCTTCGATGATCGGCTCGACCTCGCGCTTGCGCCGTTCGCGCACCACGTTCTTGAACCAGCGCCAGGGGTCTTCCTCGGCCACGAAATACTGCTTGCGGTCGCCCTTGCGATGCTGGCGGTGGACCACGCCCCAGCTCATCAGCGCGCGCAGGTTCATGCTCACGTTGCCCCGGCTGATGTTGAGACGCTCCATGATCTCGTCGGCGGTGAGCGGCTGGCCGGTAATGTAGAGCAGGGCGTGGATCTGGCCCATGGTCTTGTTCAGGCCCCAGACCGTCACCAGGTCGCCCCACTCGTTGATGAACCGGTCCTGGACTTCGTCGATGGTGTTAGGCATCCTTATTCACCTTAGTGCGGCGACCTTCCGGCACCAGAGTCGCTTAAAATGAAATTTCAATACATTCTGAAACTATTTTAGCATAGATGCTGATGGAAGTCAAGATGCTAACGATTAACGGCTACCGGCAATTACAACCGGCGGTGCCGCTTTCTCCGGCGCCCGGCCTGGCGTATAATGCGCCGTGGGGATCATCGGTTGCTGAGGGGAGGAGTACGCGCTTTGGTTGACATAATTGATAGCGCGGCAGCGCTGATCGCGGCGGTGAAAGAGGCGGAAGGGGCGGGACGCCCCAGTACCGGCCTGATCCGCGACTACCTGGGGCGACGGCGGGCCGCGGGGCGGCCGTCGCCGGAGGTGGCCGGAGACCAGGTGACGTTCCTCTACGTGGGGCGGCGGGGCGGCCCGTCCACCAGGGTCGTCTTCTCGTCGGAACGCGACGGCTGGCCGGAAGATACGCCGCTCTTGCAGCGGGTGGGGGCGAGCGCGCTCTACTACCACGTCGAGCACCTGGACCCGGCGGCGCGCTTCCTCTATCGCTATGTGGTCAACGGCCGCCGCGTGGCCGACCGGCTGAACCCGCACCAGGCGCTGAAGGAGCGGTGGGCGCCCAAGTCGGAACTCTGTATGCCGGCGTATCATCCCGCGCCGCAACGCGCCCCGCTGCCGCATATCCCCGACGGGCAGCTTACCGAGCATATCCTCGCCTCGGCGGCGCTGGGCCAGGAACGCGCGATATACGTCTGGACGCCACCCGGCTACGACCCGGCGGCGGGCGGCGACTATGCCTTCGTGCTGTTCCACGACGGCGACGGGTACATCGAGTACGCAGGCGCGCCGGCGATTCTGGCGAACATGATCGCCGCCGGGCAGATCCCGCCGGTGGTGGCGGTGTTCGCCCCGCCTGTGGATCGGCGTCGCGAAT
>DASSGZ010000211.1:0-7071 GCA_035693165.1 Chloroflexia bacterium
CAGGACCTGGCGCACTTTCGTCTGATCGCTGTACATGGGACCGGGATCGCCGGCACAGCGCACGGTCAGCGTGTTGCCGTTCTTCACCGCCGCTGTGCGCACCGCCGCGACGGCTTCCTCGACCACGGTGGGGACGGCGAACGTCTCCAGGTACAGGTCCGTCTTGCCCGCCTCGATCTTCGAGAGGTCGAGCACGTCGTTGATCAGGTGCAACAGATGCTTGCCGGAAGCGGCAATGTTGCCCAGGTCGGCGGCGAGGGTCGTGTCGCCCGCTTCCGCGGCGTCCTCTTGCAGCATTTCGCTATAGCCGATGATGGCGTTCAGAGGGGTGCGGAGTTCGTGGCTCATGTTGGCCAGGAAGGCGCTCTTGGCGCGGTTCGCGGCTTCCGCGCGCTCTTTCGCCACCTGTAGCTCGTCCGCCGCCCGGCGGCGCTCGGCCAGTTCCTGCTGCAACCGTTCGTAGAGCCGGGCGTTCTCGATGGCGACTGCCGCCTGGTTGGCGAAGATCTCCAGCGTCAGCAGGGTCTGCGGCGCGGGCCGGCGCCCATCGACCGGCTGATCGACCGAGATCACGCCGGCCACCTGGCCCGCACGCAAATCGATGGGCACGAAGAGCATATCGGCCGGGTGCCACGCGTCCTCCGCCGCATCCGCCACGCCGTCGCCCGGCGGAGTGTAGATGGGGCCTTCAAATTCGCGCGCCCAATCGACAGCGCCTTCGGGGATCAGGTAGCAGCGGCCCACGCGGAAGCGTTCCTGCATAACGCGAGCAAAGGTCCGCCAGGGGTAGACCACCCCTTCCAACTGTTGCCGCGCCGCGTCATCCAGCCCGGTGTGCGCGCGCACCCGCAAAGTCTGCCCATCGTCCTCGATGAGGTTCAGCACGGCGGCCTTGAAGCCGAGCGCCCGGCAGATCGACTCGACAATCTCCTGCAAGACCGCATCGAGGTGCAGATTAATCCGCAGCGAATCGCCGATGGTGAGGATCTGGGCCAGTTGCTGGTTGCGCCGCTCCAGGTCGTGCAGGGCCTCGCGCAGCGCGCCTTCGACCTGCGTGCGCTGGGCCAGTTCCTGCTGGGCCGCGCCATACCAGTGGGCGTTGTCGAGGGCCACGGCGGCCAGTTGGGCAAAGCGGGTCAAGATGGCGATCTCGCTCTCGCCAAAGCTGCGGGCGGGGTCCACGTAGGCCAGGCCCAGGACGCCGGCGACGGTGCTGCCCGAGCGCAGCGGGATGCCCACCACGGCGCGCATCCGCTCGAAGCCGGGGCGCGCGCCCGCCCAGCGCGAATAGTCGGCCACGGCGAGGGGTTCGCCCGTGGCCCAGACCCGGCCCCCCAGGCCCTCGCCCCAGGCGATCCGGTAGCCGATCTCGCCCGCGAAGATGCCCGTGCCCACGCGCATGACCATGTCGCCGCGCCCGGCATCGACGGCATAATAATAGCCGTGCTCCGTGCCGACGAGCGCGCCCGCCCGCACGATCAGCGCGTGCAGCAAGTCGTTCACATCGCGCCGGCTGACGACGCCGAGGCTGGTATCGTGGAAGGCTTCGAGGTAGGCGTTCTGGCGGCGCAACAGGTCTTCGGCCTGTTTGTGTTCGGTGACATCGCGCCAGATCACCAGCCGGCCCCCGACCCGGCCCTGCCCATCGACCACGGGGGAGATGCGCAGATCGAAGTAGCGCCGGGCGGCGCCCGTCCCGCGGGTCAGTTCCCGGTGCGCCGGGGGCGCGCCCCCGTCCGGCGCGCCCAGATCCACCCAGTCGGGCAGGATCTCGCCGGGGTGGCGCCCGATCACCGCGGCGGGCGATCCCAGGAGGCGCAGCGCGGCAGGATTGAAATCGACGATCCGCTCCTGGGCGTCCAGCACGAGCACGCCGTCGGCCATGCTTTCAAGCAGGGCGCCACGGGCGATGGGCACCACGTCGAGCAGGTGCAGGTGGAAGATGGCCCAGGCCAGCACGCCGCCGCTCACGGTGATGGCGCAGGGAGTCAGGTCCAGGTGGGGGAAGAGTTCCCAGCCCAGCAGGTAGAGGACATTGCCGACCCAGGGCAGCGCGATCGCCACCAGGATCGCGCCCCACTGGCCGCGGTAGAGTTCGGGCGCGCGCAGCAGCGCGTGGATCGCCAGCAGGCTGCCCGCGAGCAGCAACCCGTAGTTATAGGCGGCGGCGACATAGAACGCCGGGCCGTGCCCCAGCACCAGCGCCGTGATCTCGCCCAGCGGCACGGGCGTGACGGTGGTCCAGATCAGGTGGTGGGCATCGTTGCTCCAGACCAGGCCCAGGCTGAGCAGCGGCACCACGGCCAGCCCGGCCAGGGTGCGCCCGGTGATCCGGTGGCTGTGCCCCGTATAGGCGACGGCGAACAGCAGCCAGGCCACCGGCGCGGTCAGGATGCCCAGGTACTGGGCCTTGGCCCAGAAGATCTTGAGGGCCGGGTCGGGGCTGCTGAGTTCGAGCACATAGCCCAGCGACCACTCGGCCACGGCCAGCAGCAACAGCGCCAGGGCAGGCGCGCCCGGCGCGTCGCGGCGCCGCCAGACGATGAGCGCGAGGGCGCACGCGACGAAAGTCGCCAGCAGCAGGAGGAGCACGTAAGGGTGAGCCGGCCAGCGCATCGTGGTCTGTTGCCTCCCGCGCACCCCGGTCCGGGGGGTGCGCTCCCCGGCAGGACTTAGCTACCCAGGCGCTTCAACTCGGCCTCGATGCGCGCCTGGCGGGCCTGGGAATCGGCGTTCAGCGCGGCGATCCGGGCGTCGATTTCGCTCACGCGAGCGATTCCGGCGCCAAGCTGGGCAAAGAGCGTCTTGCGCAGGGCGCCTTCCTCGCCGCTCTGGCCCAGCGCGGCCATGTTCTGGCGCAGTTGCTCCTGCTGGCGGTAGATAGCGTCGCGCTCCTGCTGCAGCCGGGCGATCTCGGCCTCGTTGTTGGCGATGCCCTGGCGCTCGTCCAGCAGCGCCTTCAGCCGGGCCAGCGTGGCCGCATCCAACCAACGGTCGCGCAGGTATTGTTGCAACTGATCATACGACTGATCCAGGATCTGCTCCCAGCGCCAGGTGAGCGTGCGCTGGGCCACGGCAAAGGTCGCCGTGCCGCGCGGCGGGCAGGGCACCTGCCAGCGGTAGTAGTCGGGGTTCTGCTCGTCGGGCGTGCGGGTGTCCACCAGTTCGGCGTTGGCGCGCACGGGGTGCTCGATGGTCACCACGCGCTCCTCGGTCAGGCTGCTCACACAGGTGTAGGTGGTGGTGATGATCTGGGCCTGCTGGATCTTGAAATAGCTGCCCTCGATGTGCAGCCCGGCCATCTCGACCCGGCTGTCCCCCGACTCGCTGACCTTGATGCCCAGTTCGACGGCGAAAGCCAGGTAGATCTCGCTGTCCACTTTGGTGAAGGGCACCATCGCCTCGCCCCGGTAGTCGCCGTCCTCGACCACCGTGACCGGGCCGCGCTCCAGCACCAGGCCGGTGGTGTTGGTGAAGCGCAGCGCCGCCACCGGGTGGTCGGGCAGCTTGGCGCCGTTATAGAGCAACTGCCGCCGGTAGGGCACGCGCGCGTTCAGGATCGGCACCAGGGCGCTTTCGCCGCGCTTGACCGTCACCGGGGTGGTGACTTCGTACTGGAACAACTCGCCCAGGTCGGCTCCGGTGGCCGCGGTGGACACGGCCCCGCTCACCAGGTCGATGCCCATGGTGGGCGCCTCGTAGTCGGCCACGGCGCCCCCGGCGGGCGCCATCATCGCCATCGACTTCATCATGCGCGGCGCGGCGGCCTTGGGCGCGGCGGGCGGCGGCGCGGGCATCATTTCGGCGAACTCCACCGGCGCGGCGGCCACCCGCGCCTCGTCTTCCACCACCGGCCGGGCGGGGATGCGCGAGGTCGCCAGGTCATAGATGAACGAGATCGGCTGCCCGGCGACCAGGGTGACGGCCACCTCCTGCAAGTCTTCCTCCATGCGGTTGTCGAACAGGCCCCAGCCCTGCAACAGCAACTCGCCCTCAGCCTGCCCGCCGTCCTGCCCGGCGGCGGCGTCCTTACGCTCGGCCATCAGCCGGTAGCTCACGCGCCAGGTGGGGCTGGGCACCAGGTAGGACACGGCCAGCCGGTGCGCCCCCTCGCTCAGGCGCACGGTGACGGTGCGGTGCGACTCCTCGGTGCGGCTGGTGTCGAGGAAGAAGCGCAGGTCGTGGGCGGCGCGGTCTTCGAGCAACTGGATGCGCACCAGCCCGCCCACCGGCAGGTTGAGCACGCTCTGCGTGCCGGCTTCGAGCAGCGCCACCCGCGACCGGCTCACGGGCCGGCCGTCCACCACCTCAACGCCCAGCAGGCGCCCGGTGTACTGCTCCGCCGTCGCGCCGTCGCCCACCGTCAGGGCCACCTGCCAGCCGCGCAACCCGCGCAGCAAGTCGAGCAGGCTGTGGTCGGGGGCCAGCACGATGCCGCTTTCGGCCAGGCGGGCGTCGCGGTCGGCGGGCGTCTCGTAGTGGATGCCGAGCACCTGGCCGCCTTGCAGGTCCACCGCCAGCAGGCTTTTCAGGGCATCGTTCACCTCGTCGGCGCGGAAGACCAGTTGGATCTCCGTGCCCTCGACGCTGCCGAGGCGCTCGACAAAGCCCACGCCGTGCTTATAGAGCGTGAGGCGGCGGATCGGTAGGTTCTGGCTGGCTTCGGGCATGTAAGGGTTCCTCCGCAGGGGTAAGGGACGAGCAGACATACGAACGCGGCTCACGCGCCGATTCAGCATAGCACAGCCCGCCAACGGGTGTCAAACCATCCGTTCGTACACCCTGATTATGCACCGCAAAGACGCGAAGGGCGCGAAGAACGAAATTAATATAAAGAATCTTCGCGTTCTTCGGGCCTTCGCGATGACCTTAATAATCAGATACGAGATCCGGGCCCGGTTTGGCATCGCGCGGCCCGGCACGGTATAATAGCACTATGTATACATTAACTGCCGCTGATCAGACCTGGTTTGACCAGGAACTCGCCGCCCGGCGCGAACAAGTCTACGGCATCTTGCTGGATTCGCGGTACGCGGCCCACTTTGAGCCGGCCCATTCGCGCGAGGCGATCTACCATTACCTGGGCCAGCGCGGCAAAGCGTTGCGCCCGCTGATGCTGCTGCTGAGTTGCGGCGCCGCCGGCAGCGACGAGGCCCGCGCCCTGCCCGCCGCCGCCGCCGTCGAGTTGTTCCACACCTGGACGCTGGTCCACGACGATATTATCGACCGCGACGCGCTGCGCCGGGGCCGGCCCACGGTCCACGCCGCCTTCGCCACGCGCGCCCGCGACGAGTGGGACTATCCCGCCGGGGAAGACGCGCACTACGGCGTGACCACGGCGATCCTGGCCGGCGACCAGCAGCAGGGCTGGGCCTATGCCCTGCTGGCCGAGCTACCCGAGCGCGGCGTGTCGCCCGCCCTGGCGCTGCGGCTGGTCCGCGACCTGGCCCTGGTGCTCGAACCGGGCCTGCTGGCCGGCGAGATGCTCGATGTGCAATACTCGCGGCGCCCGGTGACGGACCTGAGCGAGGACCTGGTGCTCGACATGCTCAGCCGCAAGACGGCCCTGCTCTACCGTTTCGCCGCGCGCACCGGGGCGCTGATCGGGCTGGACGCGACGGGCCGATTGGATACGCCCGAAGGGGACGCGCTGGTCGAGGCGCTGGAGACCTTCGCCGGGTTATGCGGCACCGCTTTCCAGTTGCAGGACGACCTGCTGGGCATCACCGGCGACGAGCGCCTGCTAGGCAAACCGATCGGTTCGGACCTGCGCGAGGGCAAGAAGACGCTGATCATCTACCACGCGCTGAACCACGGTTCGCCCGCCGCACTGGGCCGGCTCGCCAAAGTGCTGGGCAACGCCGGCGCGACCCAGGCCCAGGTCGAGGATGCCGTGCGCGTGTTGGAAGAGGTCGGCAGCCTGGACTACGTACGCACGATGTCGCAGAATTATGTCAACCAGGCCTACGAGCAACTGGCCCGCCTGCCCGACACCCCGAACCGCAAGCTGCTCTATCTCTGGGCGCGCTACCTGGTGGCGCGCGAGTCCTGACGGCCGTCCGCCGGTAGGAGACTACGATGCCGAAAAAAGATCATAAAGCACAGAAAGCCAAGGCCCGCAAAGAAGCCCTGCGCAAGCAGAAGGCGAGCGCCAGCGCGCAGCCGCGCGCGTTTCGCCGGGAGCCGGAACTGGCCGCGGCCCTCTCGACCCGCCACCCGCTGGTCGGCTATTTCGTCAATCCCGGTTGGGCCGAAGCGCGCATGGCGAGCATTCATGTGGTGCGCGAGGCCGAGAGCGGGCAGGTATTTGCCGGTTTCCTGGTCGATATTGCATGGGTTGGTACCAAGGACGCCTACGGCAACTACGGCGCGATCGACGCCATCGCCGAATTACAGCAGCACCAGCCCCAGGAGATCGAACGGATCGACCAGGCCACGGCGGTCAATCTCATCCGCGGCGGGGTGGCCTGGGCGCGCCGCTGGCGCTATCCCCTGCCCGCCGACCTGGATATGTGGCTGCGTCTGGTGGACCCGCTCGCGGCGGGCGACCCGGATCTGACCGTGTTCGGCGAGAACGGCGAAAAGCCGATCATCCTGGGCACGCTGGAAGAAGTGGCCCGCTACGAGAGCCTGGACTTGCGCGACCTGGAAATAGTCGACGACGAGGACGATGAGATCGAGGTCAAGGCCGAGGACGACGAGATCGAGGTTATCGACGCCCAGCCGCACCCCAGCGGCTTGTGGATACCGGGCCAGCCGGACCCCGCCGCCGCGCCGCCGCGCAAATCGGGCCTCTGGCTGCCCTGGCAGCGCGACTAAGCCGGAAAGGAGGCCCGCCATCGCCGAGTCGAAATCGCCCCTGACCTACCTGGCGTCCGCCGTGCGGCAGTTCGCCGCGGCTTTCCGCGCCGGACCGGACGGCGCCGGCTGGGACGACCCCGCGGCCATGGCCCTGCGCGAGTCGCTGTTCGCGCGCTACCCCTTCACCGAGGAAGCCAAGAGCTACCTGCGCCGCCATAGCCACATCGCCGTGCGCGACCTGCACAGCACCACCGGCGGCGGCTACTGGGA
>DASSGZ010000212.1:0-3799 GCA_035693165.1 Chloroflexia bacterium
GCCTGGCCCCGCGCATCAACGCCGCCGGACGGCTCGACGATGCTAAAATGGCCTACCAGTTGCTCTTAACTCAGGACCCTGCTGAGGCCGCGGATCTGGCCGCCAAACTCGAAGCCGAGAACGCCCGCCGCCAGGAACTGACCCGCGCCATCCAGGACGAAGCGCGCAAGCGCGTGGCCGATCTGGACCAGGATACGCCGGTGATCATCCTGCGGGACAAAAGCTGGGATATGGGCGTGGTGGGCCTGGCCGCCGGGCGGCTGTGCGACGAGTTTGGCCGCCCGGCCATCGTGTTTGCCGACGACGGCGAGATGTGCCGGGGCAGCGCGCGCTCTACCCAGCATTTCGATATCCATGAGATTTTGACGGAGGTCGAAGACCTGCTCAGCCACTTCGGCGGCCATCGCGTCGCCGCGGGCATGACCATGCCCAGCGCCAACTTTGACGAGTTTTGCCAGCGAGTGACCGAACTGGTCGAGAGCGACCTGACCGACGAGTCGCAACTGGCCGGGCTGTTGCAGGCCGACTATGAGTTGCCCCTGAGCCGGGCCAATATCGAGACGGTGGCCGAACTGGCCGCGCTGGAGCCGTATGGCCCCGGTAATTCGCGCCCCATGTTTGTGGCACGTAACCTGCGGGTTCTCGACTACAAGACCAACGGCAAGGACGGGCGCACCCTGGCGATGACCCTGGCGCCGGGCGACGATCCGGGTGCCCGCCCGGCGCGCGCCGTCGCCTTCGGCATGGCTCCGGAGTGGGCGCCGAAGCTGGCCGACAAGCCGAAGATCGATATCATGTTCCGCCTGGAAGCGGACGAGTGGCAGGGCCAGCAGCGCATCCAACTGCGCGTGGAAGGGTTGCGGCTGAGCAAAGTGTAAGCGGGAGGGGCCATGCTGAAACTGGTGAACGCGCGGCTGATCGACGGCACCGGCGCCGGCCCGCAGGAGGGAGCCACCGTGCTCCTCGACGGCAGCCGCATCGCCGCCGTCTACGGCCCCGGCAGCACCCCGCCCAGCAACGACGACCCGGCCATCGACCTCCACGGGCGCAGCCTCCTGCCCGGCCTGATCAATGCCCACATCCACATCCTCATGGACGACACGGTGGGCGACACCTTCGGCGCGCTCCAACGGCAGTCCCTGGCGCAAGTGGCGTTGCAGGGCGCGCTCCGCGGGCGGCGCATCCTGGAAGCGGGCATCACCACCGCTCGTGACCTGGGCGGCTATGAGTATGTCGAGATGGCTTTGCGCGACGCCTTCGCCCGCGGCGAGTTTCCCGGCCCGCGGTTGCTCTGCGCGGGCAAGCTCATCACCATGACCGGCGGCCACGGCTGGCCCATCGGGCGCCAGGCCGACGGCGCCGATGAGGTGCGCAAGGCGGTGCGCGAGCAACTGCGCGCGGGCGCCGACGTGATCAAGCTGATGGCGACGGGCGGCGTGCTGACGCCGGGCGTCGAGCCGGGCGCCGCCCAACTGACTGAGGACGAACTCCGCGCCGGGATCGAGGAGGCGCACCGGGCCGACCGCCGCACCGCCTCCCATGCCCAGGGCACCACCGGCGTCAAAAACGCGATTCGGGCGGGCATCGACAGCATCGAGCACGGCATCTACCTGGACGACGAAGCGGTGGAGATGATGCGCGACCGGGGCGTGGTGCTGGTGCCCACGCTGGCCGCGCCCTACCAGATCGTCGTCGCCGGGGAGGCGCGGGGTATCCCGGCCTACGCCGTCGAGAAGTCGCGCCGGGTGATGGAGGCCCATTTCGACTCCTTCAAGCGCGCCGTGGCCGCCGGAGTGACGATTGCCGCGGGCAACGACGGCGGCACCCCGTTCAATCCGGCCCACGATCTCGTGACCGAATTGCGCCTGATGATCACCCATGGCATGAGCGCCGTCGAGGCGCTGCGCACGGCGGGCCACGGCTCGGCCGTCGCGCTGGGCCTGGCTGACGAGATCGGCACGGTCCAGGCGGGCAAGCAGGCCGATCTGCTCGTCGTGGACGGCGACCCGCTGGCCGACATCGCCGCGCTCGGCTGGCCCTGGCTGGTGATCAAGGGCGGCCAGGTGGCCTACCGCGCCGCCGGGAACCACTAATTTTCACAAAGAGAGGAACGCGCAATCGTGGCATATTTCGAGGACAGTGCAGAGTTGCGCCGGATCATGGGCGGCTTTTTCGAGCAGATGCGCGAGGACGGCCAGTTTGGGCCGCAGGTGCGCGCCGCCGCCGTGCAGGCCACCTTCTTCTTCAGCGACCCGGCCCTGACCGTGACCATCGACGCGGTCAGCCCGCCGCAGCAGGGCGGCGATTTCAACGTCTACTACGGCGATCCGCCGCTCGAAGCCCCGCTCAAGCTCAGCCTGTCCGCCGACAACGCGCACCGGCTCTGGCAGGGTCGCCTGAACGTGATGCTGGCCCTGAGCCAAAACCAGATCGGCATCGAAGGCTCGATGGGCCGGGCGCTGGCCCTGCTGCCCGCCGTGCAGCCCGCCTTCGCCCGCTACCGCGCCTATCTGGGGGAGATCGGGCGCCCCGATTTGCTGGCGTAACAAGCTGTCAGCGGTCAGCCGTCAGGTTTTCGATTAGGTTGGTAGGAAAGTTAGGCCGCCTACCTAGCGGCTGAGCGGCACTTCAAGTTACCTGACGGCTGACCGCTGAGGGCTGACGGCTGAGAGGACACCATGACCCACCCCCTCCCCGGCTACAAAGGCCGCATGCTCACCGTCGATCTGGCGATCGGCCAGGGCGAAGCGTGGGCGCCGCCGGAGGCGCTCTACCGGGAGTGGATCGGGGGGAGCGCGCTGGCGGCGCGGTTGGTGTGGGACCGGCTGGGACCGGGGCTGGCGGGGCTCGCGCCGTTCGACCCGGCCAATCCACTGATGGTCATGACCGGGCCGCTGACCGATAGCCGCCTGCCGGGGTTGCCCCGCTTCACCGTCTCGGCCCGCTCGCCGCAGACGAATTTATGGGCCGAGTCCAACTGCGGCGGCTACTTCGGCGCGGAACTGAAGTTCGCGGGCTATGACGGCCTGATCGTCACCGGGGCCGCCCCCGTTCCCTCCTACCTGCTCATCGTGGAAGATCAGGTGACGCTGCTGCCCGCGGGCGACCTCTGGGGCCAGGACGCCTACGCCACCAACGACGCGCTGGCCGTGCGCCACGCGCTGCCCCTGCCCGACGGGCGGCGCCGCCTGGCCCAGGTCATGACCATCGGCCCGGCGGGCGAGAACCGCGTGCGCTACGCCGCGCTGATCAACCATAAGGCCCACCTGTCGGCGCGCACCGGCCTGGGCGCGGTGCTGGGCAGCAAGAACCTCAAGGCGCTGGTGGTGGTGGGCAGCGGCGGCCCGGCCCCGCCCGCCGACCCGGCCTTGCTGCGCGCGGTGCGCTGGCGCATGCTGGACCGCATCAAGGGCAGCATGGTGCTCGGCGCGCTGCACGAATACGGCACCAGCGGCGCGCTGGAACTGGGCATGTACGAGGGCGACATCCCGGTGGGCAACTGGCGCGAGTCGCCCGACTGGCACGAAGCGGCGGCGCGGCTCGGCGGCGCGGCCATGGCCGACAGCATCCTGGCGGGCCGGCACACCTGCTACGCCTGCCCCATCGCCTGCAAGCGCGTGGTCGAAGTCAAGACCGGCCCCTACCAGACGGCCAAGGGCGCAGGGCCGGAGTCCGAGACCGTGGCCGCCTTCGGCACGCTGCTGGGCAACAGCAACCTCGAAGCCGTGGCCCGCGCCAACGACCTCTGCAACCGCCTGGGCATGGACACCATCTCCTGCGGCTCGACCATCGCCTTCGC
>DASSGZ010000213.1:0-8719 GCA_035693165.1 Chloroflexia bacterium
ATACCGGAGACTACCTCCTTAAAAAGCGCGGCGCTCTCAGCGCCTCTGCGGCGCAATTCCGTCGTCGATCCAAACCCAACCAATCTCTGCGGCCTCTGCGTCTCTGCGGTGCAATTGAATCGCCGCCCGGCCTGCTACGCATCGCCCCGGTTGCCAAGCCTTCACCCGCCGTGGACGAAGCGCACCCGGCGCGGCGGCCCCGCGGTGCTAGGATGGACCGTGGGGGCGGGGGGCCGGCGGGGCACCACGAGTCCACCCCGCCGGCGCCGCCCACCGTGCGGCCCCCATCCAGCCGCCTCTGCCTGGAGGTGCGTTCTATGCTGTCCGCGATTGCGGGGCCGGCGCCCCGCCGCCGGGGCACCCCGTGGCCCGGCCTGCTGACGACGGGGGCCGCCACGCTGGCCCCGGCGGCGCTGCTGGCGCGGCGTGTGCCGGGATGGCCGCTGTGGGCCGGCGCCGCGCTCATGCCCTGGGCCTATCTGCTGGCGCTGCGGCCCCGCGCCCTGCGCTGGGGCGCCACGCCCGCCGAGGTGGCCGCGCCCCTACCCGGCGACGACCTTGTGCCCCGCCCCACCGTCGAAGCCACCCGCGCCATCACCATCGCCGCGCCGCCGGCGGCCGTCTGGCCCTGGATCGTGCAGATCGGCTATGGCCGGGCCGGCTTCTACAGCTATGCCCCGGTCGAGCGCGCGCTGGGGCTGCACGGCCTGCACAACGCCGACGCGATTCTGCCCGAGTTCCAGCACCTGGCCGTGGGCGACCGCGTGCCGCAGACGCCCACCGCGGGCTGGACGGTGCGCGCGCTCGATCCGCCGCACACGATGGTCTGGGCGGCGGACGATCTGTATAGCTGGACCTGGGCGCTGGCCCCGCGGGCGGACGGGGGGACGCGGCTGGTGGTGCGCACGCGCATCCGCTACCCGCGCACGGCGCTGTGGGCCGCCTTCTTCGTGCTGCAGGAAGCGGGCGGCGAGTTCCTGATGCTGCGGCAACTGCTGCGCGGCCTGCAGGCCCGCGCCGAGCACGCGACCCCGGCCACCTAACCCCCCACCCCCCGCCGCGGGTAGGGGGGCGACGCTGGCGGGCCGGCGAGGCAAGCGTTCTCCCCTCCCCGCGGCGGGGAGGGGCCGGGGGAGAGGTTCGCCGGGAGGAGGAAGACCGATGATCCGCATCATTGTCGCGCTGATCTTGATCGCCCATGGGCTGGGGCACAGCATGGGCGTGCTGGCCGCCTGGACCACCGTGCCGTCCGGGCTGAGCAACCGGCCCTGGCTGTTCTCCAGCGGGGTGCTGCTGGACAGCGCCACGGGCCGCGTCTGGGGCCTGCTCTGGCTGGCCGCCCTGGTCGTGACCACGGCGGGCGGCGCGGGGCTGCTGCTGCACCAGGACTGGTGGCGGACCGTGGCCGTGGCCGGGGCCGTCCTGTCGCTGGTCGCCATCGGGCCCTGGCTGGGCGCCATGCCGCTCGGCTCCGCCATCGGGGCCGTGGTCGTGGATATTCTCGTGCTCGCTGGCCTGTTGCTGCCGGTGGGCGAGGCGTTCGTCCGCCAACTGCGGTGACGAGTGGTCAGTGGCCGTAGAGCGTGTCATTCTGCGCGCAGCGAAGAATCTCGTCGCGGTGGGGACACCGTGCGAGCCGTTGCGTGCCGGACCGTGTAGCAAGGAGTATTGAAGATGCAAACCGTTACCCATACCCAACCTATCGTCGCGGCCCCCGCCGGGCGCGCGCCCGGCCGGCCGATGCCGCGCCTGGTCGTGGGCGCCGCCGCGGGGCTGCTGATCGCCCGGCTGGTGCGGGCCCGGCTGCGGACCCCGCCCGCGCCCTTCGCCGCCGTGGCCCCGCCCAGCGCGCCGCCGGAGACGGTGCCGCTGCCCGCCGATCTGCCCGCGCCGGTGGCCCGCTTCTACCGCCTGCGCTACGGCGACGCCGTGCCCGTCATCCACACCGCGGTGCTCAGCGGGCGGGGCGTCATGCGCCTGGGCGGCATGCCCTTCCCGGTGCGCTGGCGCTTCCTGCACGAGGCGGCGCGCAACTTCCGCAGCTACTTCGAGCTGACGCTCGGCGGCATCCCGATCATGCGCGCCAACGAGCACTACCGCGACGGCCACTTCCGCCAGGAGTTGCCCTTCGGCGTCGAGCAAGGCGAGCCGAAGAACGACCACTCGGCGGCACTGCGGATGTGGGCCGAGTGGGCGCTCTGGCTGCCCGCGATGCTGCTGGCCGACCCGGCAGTGCGCTGGCTGCCGGTGGACGACGAAACCGCGCTGCTGGCCGTGCCCGCCGGGACCGGGCAGGAGCACCTGGTGGTCCGTTTCGACGCCGCCACCGGCGACCTGCAATATGTGGAGGCGATGAAGTACAAGCACCCCACCGACGCGGCCAAGACGCTGTGGACCAACGCCGTCTGGTTTGGCGAGCGGCCCTGGGCCGACTTCCAGGTGGAGGACACGGTCTACAACGTGCCCATCGACACCACGCTCGACGCCCGCGGCCCGCTGCCCGCGCCCCAGGAGTCCCGGCCCGCCGCGGCCGGCCCGGCACCCGACCAACCGCACGCGGAGCGCGGCGCCGCGGCTCGTCCCATCGAGGACAGCGTGGGCCTGCCGCCCGCGCCGCCGCCCGACCTCGCCCTGGTGAACGGCGCGTAGCCCGCCCCCGGCCCAAGGAGGTGCCACCATGATTGCCCAGCAGGCCCCGCAGGCCCCGCGCGCCCGTGTGCTGTGGGCGGACGTGGGCCTGGCCGGGGCGGCCGCCCTGGCCTATCTGCTCATCGGCGCGCAGGTGCTCGCCGTGGGCGATCTGTCGCCCGCGGAAGGCCCGCCGCTGATCATCTACTTCTGCGCGGGCTGCTACCTGCTCGGCGGGCTGCTGATCCTGTTGCAGCGGCGGGCGCTGTGGATCGCGGGCGCCGTGATCAACGCGCTGGTCGTGCTCTTTTTCTTCAGCGCCTACGCCGCCCGGCCCGCGGTGCTGTTCTCGCCCGGCGGGCTGCTGACCAAAGCCGCGCAACTGCTGCTGGAAGTAGGGCTGATCTACCTGATCGTGACCTACCCGCCCCGCGCGCGAACCTAACCCCCCAACCCCCCTTCCCGCCGCGGGAAGGGGGGCGACGGACGGCGCGAGGCAAGCGTTCTCCCCTCCCCGCGGCGGGGAGGGGCCGGGGGGGAGAGGTTGGTCGGGCCAGGATAAGGAGGCTATCGATGAGTACTGTCACGCAAGCCCCTACCGCTCCGGCAGCGGTTCCCGTCGCACACCCGCGCGGCATCGGGGAGAAGATCCTCCGCGCCGGGCTGCGGGGCCTCAAGTGGGCGGCCCTCGGCATCCTGCTCATCATCACGGCGCTGCTGATCGGCGTCTCCTTCCGGTGGGGGCCCACGCCGCCGCTGGTGGCGGGGGCGCTGGCCGCGGGGTGGGCCGGGCTGATCGCGCTGCTGGTGGGGGGGCCGCGCCGCTGGGGCCGGGGGCGGGCGCAGGCCGGGGCCGCGCTGGGCGCCGTGGCCCTGGCGCTGCTCACCGTCGCCGCCTCGCAGATCGCCGCCTACACGCCGCCCATCGTCGACGCGCAGGGCCGGCCCGTGCCCGGCAGCCTCGCCGTGCTGGAGCAGGTGCGCCTGAACGGGGCCGACGAGTGGATCAGCATCCGCGCCCGCGACCCGGCGGCCCCGGTGCTGCTGTGGCTGGCGGGCGGGCCGGGCGGCAGCCAGCTTGCCACCGTGCGCTACCACCTCGGCGCGCTGGAAGACCGCTTCGTCGTGGTCAACTGGGAGCAGCCGGGCGCGGGCAAGTCGTACCATGCCGTGGCCCACGGCAGCCTGACCCGCGACCGCTACGTGGCCGACGGGCTGGCCCTGGCCGAGCACCTGCGCGCCCGCTTCGGCCAGGCCAAGATCTACCTGGCCGGCGAGTCGTGGGGTAGCGCGCTGGGCCTCTGGATGGTGCAGCAGCGCCCCGACCTGTTCCACGCCTTCATCGGCACCGGCCAGATGGTCGACTTCGTCGCCACCGAGCGCGCCGACTACGACTTCGCCCTGGCCCTGGCCCGCCAGCGCGGCGACGCGCAGAAGGTGGCGGGCCTGCAACGCCAGGGGCCGCCGCCCTACAGCGGCGCGGGCACCACGATGAAGCAGGCCGCCTACCTGCTGGACGGCTTCAACTACATGAACAGCGACCCGGCCATCGCCAACGACGACGGGTTCGACACCTTCAAGGACATCCTCAGCCCGGAGTACGGCCTGTACGACAAGGTCAACTGGGCGCGCGGCGTCCTCGACAGCGGCGACGTGCTGTTCCCGCAGCTCTGGCAGGCGGGGGTGGACTTGCGCAAGGACGTGCCCGTGGTGCAGGTGCCGGTCTACTTCCTGGTGGGCCGCCACGACGTGAACGCGCCGCCCGCCCTGGCCGCGGACTACTACCGCACGCTGCGGGCGCCGCACAAGGAGTGGGTCTGGTTCGAGCGCTCAGGGCACAACCCCTGGGTCACGGAGTCCGCCCGCTTCGCCGAGGTCATCCTGACGCGCGTGCTGCCGGCGCCGGATGCTGCGCGCTAACGCCCGGCGCCTCTGTAGGGGCCGGTTCGAAACCGGCCCGCGGCTGAAAGGAGCACACCGATGGGACTCATCGCCTGGATCATCTTGCTGGTGATCGCCGCCGCGCTCGCCACGGCGGCGCAATATCTGTTCTTCCGGCAGGCCCGCCGGCCCACCGACTATGACTGGGTCTACATCGCGGGCGGCGCGCTGCTCGGCGGCTTCACCGCCCACGTCTGGTATCCCGGCTGGGGGCCGGTGGTGGACGGCCTCAACGTGCTGCCCGCCCTGCTGGGCGCGGTGGCCGTGGGCGCGGCTGCCGACCTGGTCTACCGCCTGGTCCTGCGCCCGCGCCACCTCGCGTGACGAGTGCTGAGGGACGACGGCTGCGACTCCCCCTTCCCGCCGCGGGAAGGGGGCAGGGGGGTCAGGTTGCCCCCAGGGAGGAACCATGACCACCACGACCGCGCCCCCGCTGCCGGCGTTTCGGGCGGGGGATATTATCCTGTTTGCCGGGCGCACGGATCTCTATAGCCGGGTGGCGCGCCGCATCATGCGCCTGCCCGGCGAGGGGCCGACCTATTCGGTGCATACCGCCCAGTTCATCAGCGCGCGCTATGTGCTGGAGATGGACATGGTCGCGCGGATCAAGACCATCGACGACGTGCTGCACAAGCGCAGCAAGCTCGACATGTGGCAGCGGCGGGGGTTCGAGGTCTGGCGCTGCCGCACGCTGACCCATGCCCAGCGCCAGGCGGTGGCCCGGCAGACGCTGGCCTTCCGCAACCGGCGCTTCGGCGGGCTGGCGTTTGTCGCGCACCTGCTCGACGGGCTGATCAGCAAGACCGCGCGGCGCGATGTCTACGCCTTTCGCCGGCTCAACCACCTGGACCGCTACCCCGTCTGCTCGGAGATCACCGCGCTGGCCTACGACCGGGCGCTGCACTACCAGTTCGGCGTCCCCGCCGACTGCGCCGACCCCGACCACATCTACGACTGGGTGACGGGCCATCCCGGTGAGTGGGAGCAGGTGTTCTGCCTGGCCGAGTTCCCGCGCGCCGCCGCGCCGCAGGCTGAATAGGAGGTACCTGTCATGTCCACGACATTGATTCCGCCCCCGGTGGCGACCCCCCCGCCGGGCGCGCCCGTCGCGCCCGCGCCCACCACGGGCGGCCCGCCCGCCTGGATGCAGCCGCTGATCAAGGCGGCCAACCCGCTCATCGTGGGGCTGCTGCGCTCGCCGCTGCACCCGCTGCTGAGCGCCCGCATCCTGGTGCTGGAGTTCCGCGGGCGCACCACCGGGCGCCGGTTCCGCCTCCCGGTGAGCTACGACCGCGCGGGCGCCACCCTGGCGGTCTACACCCGCCACGCCTGGTGGAAGAACCTGCGCGGCGGCGTGCCCGTCGTGGTGGTGCTGCGCGGCCACACCCTGCCCGCCCGCGCCGAGGCCGTCACCGACCCGGCGGAGGTGCTCGCCGCCGTCACCGCCTACATCGCCGCCAAGGGCCCGGCGCAGGCCTGGCAGATCGCCGTGGCCCTGGCCCCCGACCAGGTGCCCACGCCGGCCACCCTCGCCGCCGCCGCCCAGGGCCTCGTGCTGATCCACATCCACCTGGACGCGGGCTGAGCAGGCTGTCACAAAGCTTTTGTCACTCTGCGCGGGGCGAAGGGTCTCGTCTTGTACCCCCAACGAGACGAGATTCTTCGCCCCGCTCAGAATGACAAGTCTCCTGTGACGGTCTACTGAGTGCTGCGTGACGCGTGGTCAGGGCGGCAGTGGGCCGTGCGGCGGGGGGTGGCGCGGCATAACGCGCCCCGGCGGGGCCGCCCGGCCCCCCTAACCCCAACCGCCCCGCCGCGGGGCGGGATCGCGGTCCGGCGGCCGGGCGGACACGTGGGTCCGCCCCTACGGCGCTACGCGGACTGACCACGGACCGCTGCCCACCCACCACGCGTACCCCCGCCCGCAGCCCGGCGTTGGCCCTCCCCGCGCCGCCCGGCACCCGCTACCCCCCTATCGCGAAACGAGGTGCTGTGGTATAATCGCTGCGTTGCGCGCTAACTGCAGAGTCCACGCCCGCACGTACCGCAACCCGCCCGCGCGCCGACCGATCTGCGCGCGCGAGCGGACAATGGCAAGGAAAGGAGGCACGTACGCGGACCGCGAATGGTCCGCCCCCGACATCGTGACCGGCGGCCGGCTCTGCATCGACCATTCTCGCAACCTGGGTGATTGGGAACCTGTAGGACAAGGAGTGCATCATGCGGCGATTCTCCTGGCAATGGGGAATAACCATCGTAGTGGCCGTGATACTGGCGGCAGTGGGATTGAATCTGAACAATACGCGGGCGGCGCCCGCCGCCCCGCCGGCCCCGCGGGCCGACGGCAAGCTGCCCCAGCGGGTCGCGGTCCACGTGGCCGCCCCGGCCAAAGCCCCCGCGGCGCCCCTGGACGTGCTCTACGACCAGATGGGCAGCCCCTCGGGCACGGGCACCAGTTCGCAGGAATTTGAAGCGGCCTTCAGCACCTACAACGACGAACTGGCCGACGATTTCATGGTCCCCGCCGGCGTGGACTGGACGGTGACCGGGGTCGACGCGGCCGGATCGTACTTTAACGGCGCGGGCCCGGCCGTCTCCTTCAACGTCGTCTTCTACGACAGCACCACCAGCGGCGGCAACGCGGTGCCCGGCACCGCCCTCGCCACGCGCACCGCGCAGTCTTACACCGAGGGCGGCGGGGTCGAAGTCATCACCCTCAGCAGCCCGGTCACGCTCACCGCCGGCGGCCACTACTGGGTCTCCGTGCAGGCGCGGATGGACTTCGGCGCGGGCGGCCAGTGGGCCTGGACCGACAGCAGCGGCGCCACCTCCAACAGCCCGGCCGTCTGGCGCAATCCCGGCGGCGGCTTCGGCGATCCAAACTGCCTGGACTGGAACCTGCGCACCACCTGCGTGGCCGGCTCCACCGGCACCGACCAGAGCTTCCGCATCAACGGCACCTCGGGCCCCAGCTTCACGGCCACCGCGACCGTGACGGGCACGCCGCCCACGGCGACCAATACCCCCACGGCCACGGCCACCGCCTGCGTGGTGCCCGCGACCCTGCTCACCGAAGACTTTGAGACCGGCCTCGGCCAGTTCGCGTCGGCGGTCGCCACCTGCGCGCCGGGCGGCTGCGGCTGGAACGCCGTCACCACCGACAAGCACGGCGGCCTGCAGAGCGCCTTCGCGCCCGACCTGAACAACGTCTCCGACCAGATGCTGACGCTGACCAGCACGGTCAGCATCCCGGCGAACGCCACCAGCGCCGTGCTCTCCTTCTGGCACCGCGTCGCCACCGAGTCGACCTATGACGGCGCCGTGATCGAGTTCTCGACCGACGGCGGCACCACCTGGAGCAACACGGTGCCGACCTTCATCAGCGGCGGCTATAACGCCACCATCTCCAGCGGGTTCAACAGCCCCATCGCCGGGCGGCGCGCCTGGAGCGGTACCATCGGCTCCGCCGGCAACTTCGTCAACGTCCAGGTCGACCTGATCAGCTATGTGGGCCAGAGCCTGAGCTTCCGCTTCCGCGAAGCCAACGACTCGTCGGTGGCCGCCACCGGCTGGTGGGTCGATGATGTGTCCGTGACGGTGGCGACGCCCTGCACCGGCACGCCCACGGCCACGGTCACGCCGCCGCCGACCGAGACGGCCACCGTCACCGAGACCCCGGTGCCGACCGACACGGCCACCGCCGTCCCGGCCACGGCCACCGGCACGGCCACCGCCACGGCCACCCCGGTGAACTGCCCGCTGCCGTTCACCGATGTGGACGAGTTCAACCCGTTCTATCAGTACATCCAGTGCCTGTACTGCCGGGGCATCATCAGCGGCTACGCGGATAACACCTTCCGCTGGGGCAACGATGTGACCCGCGGCCAGGTGTCCAAGATCATCGCCAACGCGGCGGGGCTGAACGGCGCCGTCAGCGGCCAGACGTTCACCGACGTGGATCCGGGCAACCCGTTCTATGTCTACATCGAACGGCTGGCGGCGACCGGCGCCATCAGCGGCTATAACACGCCCGCCAACTGCCCGAGCGGGATCCCGTGCTTCCGCTGGGAACTGCCGGTGACGCGCGGCCAGCTCGCCAAGATCGACGCCAACGCCGCGGGCTACAACGAGACGCCCAGCGGGCAGACGT
>DASSGZ010000214.1:0-4299 GCA_035693165.1 Chloroflexia bacterium
TTCGCGGCCATGGTGTACCACTACGTGCGCGTCCGCCTCGACGGGCCGCGGCTGGCCCTGCAAGCCATTGGCACCGATGGGCAAGTCATCGATCACCTGGAACTGACCCACCCCTGACCCGCACACTGTCCGGGGCTGTACTGCCGGGCGGCTTGAATCGGTATTAGCGCGCGGTGCGTACCCATTCCGCCGAGCGGTGGCGCTTGCCGAGGATCATCGGCAGCCACATAATCAGCTTCCAGACCACGTAGAACGGCGCGTAGAGCAGCGCCAGGTAGACCCTGGCCGGGGCCTGGGCCAGCCACAGCCCGGTGAGCGTATAGACCACCTGGCCCAGCAGGGCGAACAGGCCCAGGCCCATCGCCAGCGGGTTGCCCCAGAATACGGCCGCGATCAGCACCACCACCGCCGCCGCGAAGCTGGCGCTAAAGGGCGGGATAATCTGCTCCATCGCCGCGTCGAACAGCGGGAACCAGCGCCGCCGGAGTGCTTCGCGCAGCAGCCGGGGCACGTAGTTCTCCACCAGTTCCAGCCGCCCGGTTTCCCAGCGGATATTCTGCACCTGCGCCGCCTTTAGCGACCCCGGCATCTCCGACCAGACAACGGCATCGGGGGCGAACTCGACCACGCGCCCCTGCAACAGCACGTCCAGGTGGAATTGCAGATCTTCGGTGACGGAGAAGGCGCCCCAATCCATGCGCTCCAGCAGATCGCGGCGGAAACACATGCCGTTGCCCTTCAGCCCCGCCGACCCGTCGAACAGCTTGCGCCCCAGGGGCCGCAGATAATGGAGCAGCGCGAAGGCCACATAGCGCAGTGCTGTGCCCCAGGACGCCGCGAGGTTCAGCACCGTGCCGTAGGCCTGGATGGCGACGGTATCGCCGCGCAGCCGCCGGTCGAGCGCGCGCAAAAAGCCCTGGTTCACGATGGAGTCGGCGTCCACGATCACGAAAGCATCGCCGCTCGCCGGGTCGCGCAGCAGTTGGGCGAACAGCCAGCGTAACGCGTAGCCCTTGCCGCGCCGCGTGGCGTCCTGCCGCTCGTGGACAACGGCGCCCTGCGCGCGGGCCAGTTCGGCGGTCCGGTCGGTGCAGTTGTCGGCGATGACATACACCTGGTACAGGTCGGGCGGATAATCAACGGCCAGCAGGCTGCCCACCACACGGCGGATCAGCAGTTCTTCGTCGTGAGCCGGCACCAGCACAACAAAGCGTGTGCGCGGCGCGGGCCAGCGACCGGGAGCGGGCCCCCGCCCGGCCTCGCCCGTGGCCTGGCGCAGCGGCCCGCCGGCACCCAGACGCTCGCCGGGGCGGGTCAGCCAGACCACCACGGCAGCCGCCGTGAGGAACAGCAGATAGCCCACCAGCAGCACCAGCACCACTTCGGCCAGCAGCAGCAGCGCCCCCGCCAGGAAACCCAGGATGGCAAGCACGTCGGACATGGCTAGCAGGTCTCCTTTGCGGCGCGGGACCGGCGCAGCGCTCCACCCAGCAGGGCAAGCAGGGCTCCCAGGACGAGCCACAGGCCGAGCGGTGCGGGAGCCCCGCGCCCGGCGGGTGGCATCGTGCCCGGTTTGGCGGCGCCCGCGGGGGTCGGACCGGCGGTGGGCATCGTGCTCGGAGTCGCACCCGGCGTGGCGGCGGCGGGTGGGGCCTCCGGCGGGCGCACGGTGATCCCGAAGTCCAGGTGATAGTCGGTATGCGGGAAGGAGGTCACGGTCTGCGCGTAGCCCCAGTAGCGCGCGGTCGAGGGCACGTCGACGAGCCAGTTGCCCACGCCCGCCGTGATCGTGTAGACGCCTTCGGCGTCGGTCGTGGTCTGGCCGACCACCGTGCCCTCGACCGCGTCCTTCAAGACCACTTGCACCCCGCGCACCGGTTCCGCGCTATCCTTCCAGGCGACAGTGCCGCTGATCACCGACTCCAGGGCCGCGGGCGCGGCATCCGCGTGGGGCACCGCCCGCCCCGGCAACCACAGTGCCGCCAGCAACAGCACCGCGCCCGCCAACGCCGCCCCCAGCCGCAGCGCCCAATCGCCGCGCCGTCCCTCATTCACCATTCGCATAGTCACCCTTCTAAACGGCCCCCATTGAACATCCAATCGATTTCTCCGCACGCCGCGCGGCACAACTCACGCACCCTGCGCCCCGACGTACTGACCACTGACTACTGACGGCTGACCACTCGTCGCCGCCGCCCACGCCTCCAGCATGGGCCGGACCACCACGGGCCAGCTATACGCGCGATCGGCCAGAGCGCGTCCCGCCGCGCCGATCGCCGCCGCCCGCGCCGGATCGCGCAACAGATCCACGACGGCAGCAGCAAAAGCCGCCGGGTCGTCGGCCACCACGAGATTGCGGCCCGGCGCCACGGCGATGCCCTCGCAGCCCACCGCCGTCGAGACCACCGCCTGGCCCATCGCCAGCGCCTCGACGATCTTCAGCCGGGTGCCGCCGCCCATGCGCAAGGGCACCACGCTGGCGCCGCTACGCCAGACATACGGGCGCACGTCGTCCACCCGCCCGGTCACAGTGATGCCCGCCGTGCCGTCGAGGGCGCGCACCTCGGGCGGCGGCGCCACGCCGACGATCAGCCAGCGCGCCGCGGGCAACGCCTGCCGGATGGCCGGCCAGATCGCATCGGCGAAGTAGAGCGCGCCGTCGTGGTTCGGGTAGTAGGCCATCATGCCGGTGAACACGATCTGCGGGTCGGCGCCTGGCTCCGGCCCCGCGCCGGGCGGTGCCGGGTGGAAGAACGCCGTATCCACGCCGTTGGGCACGACCACCGGGCGCGCGCCGGGCAGGTGTTGCCGCACCAGCACGCCGTCGCGCTCCGAAGTCACCAGCAGCGTGGCGAAGCGCCGCCAGAGTTGCGGCTCGGCGCGGCGGAACTTGCGATATTCGGCCCAGTTATAGAGGCGGCGCAGGGGCGCGCCACCGCCCGCCGCCACCCGGCCCAGCACCTCGTATTCCACGTTGTGTAGATCGAGCACCGCCGGCACCCCCACGGGCAGCCGGTAATAGGCCATTTGCGAAAATTCCACCTGCACCAGGTCGTACTGCACGGCGGCGGCGCGGCGATCCAGCGCCGCCTGCAGGCGCGCCGAGTAGTGCGAGTAGAACTGGTAGGATCGGCGCGACAGCAGCGATTGCAGTTGCCCCCGCCGCTTGCGCGCCACCGCCGCGGGGTCCGCCGCGCCAAGCGCCGCGGGCAAAGCCCAGGGGTCGCGCACCAGTTCGACATGGGCGCACAGAGCGCGCAACGCATCCACGGTAGCCGCGTCCTGCGCCGGGTCCCCCGTCGCCAGGGCCAGCAGGTCGATGCTATGTCCGGCCCGCGCCGCCTGCGCCAGCAGATTATAGGTGCGCCGGGCGCCCCCGAAGTCGGGGGGATAAGGCGCGTAGGAACAGAGCCAGAGAATACGCATGGTCAGGGTTACTCAAACAACGGGTGAAAGGCCAATTCGTAGCGGGCCGGGCCTTGGCGCCGGCCAATCGGTTTCGCGGGTACCCCGCCCACCACGGTGTACGGCGCGACATCCCGGCTGACTACCGCCCCCGCGGCGACCACCGCGCCTTCGCCAATGGTCACGCCGGGCAGGATCATCGCCCGCATGCCGATCCAGGCGTAATTCTCGATCACCACCGGCTGCGTCTCCGTGACGAAGCGCGGGTGATCCATCAGGTGCTGCGTGGTCAGGATGGCGACGTGCGGTGAAATGCTCACGTGCGCGCCGATGCGCAATGGGCCGCGCGCGTCGAGTACGCAGCCGCGGTTGATCAAGCTGTCGGGGCCGATGCACACGCCGTCGCGGCGCACCTGCGACAGGCTGTAAAACCAGACAAACTGGTCCATGCAGAGGGCAGCGCCCCGCCCCAGCCGGATACCGAGCACCCGCCGGTACCAGGCGTGCCGCACCGTATAGAACGGGATGGCGCTGACGATGTGATTAGTGATGTACGAAATGATCGCCAGGAGCACACGCTTCAACGCTTCTACTCTCCCACCTACGCCGCGCCCCGGCGCAGCGCCTTGCGTACCAGGGCCAGCTCGTCGCGCCCGACCAGCCGCAGCAGCAGCGCCGCGCCGCCGAACACGCCCGCCCCGACGACTGCCGCGCCAAGCAGCACCACTGCCGCGCCGCCGCGCGCCAGCGGCCCGCCGGGCGCCACGCTTTGCAGCACGGGCAAGATCAGCCAGATCGCCGCGCCCATGAGCAGCGTGGCGACCACCGCGCCTTCGCCAATGGTCACGCCGGGCAGGATCATCGCCCGCATGCCGATCCAGGCGTAATTCTCGA
>DASSGZ010000215.1:0-8276 GCA_035693165.1 Chloroflexia bacterium
GAGGTGAAATACCGATCTTAACTGATTCGGCCTCTCCGGATACGCCCGGCGTATATCGCCCTCCTCAACTCCCCTCCCCGCGGCGGGGAGGGGCCGGGGGTGAGGTTGGCTCCCCGGTCAGGCGCAGGCCGACGATCTCCATCAGGCGCAGGGCGTTGGTGGAGGTGGCGATGCCGGGCCGGATCTTGTAGTCGAAGGTCATGGCCGGGCCGGCGCCGTCGCTATGCACCGTCTCCACAAAGTGGATCGGCTGGGCAGCGGCGGCCACTTCGGGCACGTCGGCCAGGGTCAGGTCGTGGGTGGAGACGGCGCCGAGAGCGCCCTGGCCCACCAGGTACAGGATGATGCGGCGCGCGGCGATCTGCCGCTCGGCGGTGTTGGTGCCCTGCAAGATCTCGTCGAGCAGGTAGAACAGGCGCCGGTCGCCCTCCATATGCGGCGGGCGCGCTGCGTCCACCACCTGCTTGAGCCGCCGCAGTTCGGCCATGAAGTACGACACGCCCTGTTCCAGGTTGTCCTGGATGCGCATGCTGGTCCAGAGCGTGACCGGCGGCAGGCGCATGGCCGTCGCGCAGACGGGACCGCCCGCCTGGGCCAGCACAATGTTGGTGCCGACGGCGCGCAGCAGCGTGCTCTTGCCCGACATGTTCGAACCGGTGACGAGCAGGAAGGTGCCCGGTGGCCCCACCGTCACGTCGTTGGCGACGCGGACCGTGCCCGGCAGCAGCGGATGGGCCAGGTCGCGGGCCTCTAGTGCCAGCGCGGCGGGATCGAGCACCGGGAAGGCCCACGTGGGATCGTCATGGAGCGGCACCGATAGCGCGGCCAGGGCTTCGGCCTCGCCCAGCGCCGTCAGCCAGGACCGGGCGCGCGGCCCCGCCACCGCCTGCCAGCCCTCCAGGGCCGCCAGCACCTGCACATCCCACAGCGTGGCGATCTGCACCGGCAGGTAGAGCATCGACTCCGCCGGGAAGCCCAGGCGCGCGAAGGTGTGCAGCCGGCGCATCTGCTGGTGAGCGGTCAGGCCGCCCGCGCTGAGCACGCTCTGCAGGTGCTGGAGGCGCGGCGCCCGGAAATCGGCTTCGTCCAGCAAGGCGAAGGATTCGGCGTAATGGCGGAAGGAGTCTTCCCCGGCGGCGACCCGTTCCAACGTCATGGTGGCGCGCACGCCCAGCGCGCGCACCAGCACGATGTTGGCGACGAGGAAGATCGCCCAGAACGGGTACCGGGTCAGTCCCGCCGCCCAGGCGATGAACGTCACCCAGAGCAGGACGGTGCTGACCCGCCCGGCCCAGACCAGCCCCTGCCGCCGCGCCAGCCAGGGCGCCGACTCGGCCCAGGCCAGGAACGGTTCGGGGTCGGGCGGCGGGTTGCCCATCATGCGCCCGCTGAGGGCCAGCGCGTCGCGCAGTTCGATCATGGGGGCCAGTTCGGCCACCGCCGGCTGCCGCTCGCGCACCTCGTCGGGTGGCGCGGGGGCCAGCAGCCAGCTTTCGAGCGTGCGCGCGCCGATGGCCGTGCCCATCGACTCCAGCAGTTGGAACAGCGACGCCCGCCCGAAGATGTCCAGGTCTCCGGCGTAGGGGTGATCGGGCGGCGCCTGGGCGGGGAAGCGCGGCGTCAGGCGCTCCCAGTCGCGGGCCAGGCGCTTGCTCGCTTCGTCGTTGATGGCCCAGAGTTCGGCGTAGCGGCGGCGCTGCCGGTCCAGCCGGTTGTGGTAATTGACCAGCACGGCGAAGGCCACCAACAGCAGCCCGCCCAGCCAGGTCAGCGGCGCGATGTCCTGCCAGATGCCCCAGCCCAGGCAGATGGCCGCCAGGACGAACGTGCCCAGGCGCACATTGGCGATCAGGTTCCAGCGGTCGGTATAGAAGTCGCGCAGGCCGCCGAAGCGCGCGCACCGTTCGCGGTAGACCTCCGCGGCGCTGGGCGGATTCTCTCCGGCAGCCGGGGGCGCGGGGGGCGCGAAGGGTAGGGATGGGCTGGCGGTCATCGGCGGCCCCGCCGCAAGATCGCGGCATAATAGCAGTATTTCATGACGTAGGATACCATGATCGGGCTATTGCTGCAATGCCCGGCATAGCTAGCGCGCCGCCTGATCGGGCGCCCCTAGCGCGCTTCTGTCGGCAGGGGGACGCTGGGCGCGTCCGCGCCGGTCTCGGCCTCGGCGGAAACGCCGGTCCAGCGGATGTTGTCGCGCAGGTGCAGATCGTCGTTGTAGCGCTGCAGCCGCCAGCGGCGCGTGCCCCGCCGGTCGTATTCCTCCCACTCGGTGATCGACGTGTTGTGGGTGAGGAAGCCGGCAGACGAATGAACCAGCGTGGGCAGGCCGAAGAAGTACAGGAACGAGCCGTCGATCACCCCGCCATGGCAGACGATCACGATGGTCTTGCCGGCGTGCTCGCGGATGATGCGGTGGAGCGCCGCGCCGGCGCGCAGCTTGAAATGCGACCAGCTTTCGCCGCCGGGGGCCACCGGCGTGAAGGGGTCCTGGTCGAAGTCGTGCGGGCCGTAGCGCGCGTTGAACTCGTCCCAGGACAGCCCATCGGCTTCGCCGGTGCGCAGTTCTTGCACCTCGTCGTCCAGGATCAGCGGCAGATTGCCCAGGGCGGGGGCGATGATTTCGGCGGTCTCGCGGGCGCGGGCAAAGCTACTGGCGATGAGCACGTCGGCGGCGATCTCGTGCGTTGCCGCCAGCCGGTCGCGCAGGCGCGCGGCCTGGGTGCGCCCCAGCGGCGTCAGGCCCGCGTCGGCGATCTCGTCGGCGACCCGGCGCTGGACGGCGCCCACCGCTTCGCCATGGCGGATGAGATAAAGATGCGTCACGAATCCGATTCCTCCTGTATAGCGAAGGGGCGCAACCGCGTGCGCCCCTCCTGCTGCCTGCTGCCGTGCGGCCCTGCCGGGTGGTGCGCCTAGCGGACCGGCCCCTGTTCGGCGGCGCGACCTTCGGGCCAGGGCGCGGGCGTGGCGGCCGGGGCGCTCTCGGCGCGCGGGACGGCGCTACTCAGCGGGCGGATGGTGCCGGTGATGAGGAGCAGGACGGCGGCCAGCAGCAGGTGCTGGTAATTCAGTTGCAACTGGTAGCCCGCGGCAGGCAGCAGGCAGAGCGCCGCGCCCACCTCCCAGGCCCAGGGCAGGCCCGTGATCGCGGGTGACCGGCGGCTGCCGGCGGCCAGCAGCGCGTAGCAATAGGCGGCGAGGGCCAGCGCGCTGACCGGCACGGGCAGGAACAGGGTAAAGCCGACGCTGAATTGCGTGGCGACGCCCTGCAACCAGGTCTCGAACAGCGGCGCGATCAGCACGATCGCCCCGGCCAGCCCGGCCAGGATCAGCCAGAGCGGGTGGATCCGGGCGACGCCGGGGGTCCGGCGGAAGAGGCCCGCCGTCCACAGCAGGCTGATGCCGGCGGCCATGGCGGCGGCTTCCCCGGCGGCGTTGGCGGCCACGCCGAACTCGCCCACCGGCAGCCCGGCGCCCTGGGCCAGGATGGCGGCCAGCGCGTAGAGGTAGTAGCCGAAATAGGCCAGGCCGAACAGGGCCACGGTGACGCGCAGGGCCACGGTCCCGGCCCGTCGCAGTAGAAAGGTCGCCGCGATGCCCAGGATCACCACCGCCGAAAGCAGATTATAGAGGAACAGCAACGGCAGCGGCGTGGCCGGGAAGAGGAAGGCCACGCTGAACACGAGCAGGGCGATCAGCGCCCCAGCCAGGAAGCGCGGCAGCCGGACCTCCGCCGGGGGGCCGGACGGTGCCGCGTTCGATGCCCCTTTAGGGGCAGGCGCGCGCAGAGCGGCCCCGGCGCTCAACAACAGGATGAGCGCCACCAGGATGAAGGCGGGCATGACCAGGAACGCGCCGATGTTGCTGATGGCCCCGAAGATCGCGGCGCCCACCTCGCCGGCGGGCATTTGCCGCGCGGCCCGCGAGATGGCCCGGCCCAACAGGAACTCGATGGGCGCGATCCAGATCAGCAGACGCGTGGCATAGCGCAACAGCAGTTTGAGATCATCCATCAAGCGACTATAGCACAGGCGTCGCGCGGTTGTCAACGCGGGCGCCGGGCGCTTATAATGGTAGTGCGGGAGTGGCATGTAATTGGATCAGCGGGTTGGTGACGGCGTATGAAGACGATGCAATGGCCGATCAGAGAGTCGCTGGCCGGCGGGCGCGCACGGTTCCGGCTCTGGACCCAGGCCGTCGGCGTCGATCAGCTCGATGCGGCGCTGCGCGGGCTGGCCGTCGGCATCGTGCTGCTGCTCAGCTTGCTGGGCTATAACTACGCCGAGGCGCGCCCGTCGTTCCTGCCGTTCTCCATCGCGCCCGCCGGGATAGCCGCCGCGCTGGTCCTCTACAACGTGGCCGTGGTCGTGTTGCTCGGCGTGCCCTGGCGCCACCGGCCCGGCTTCATGCTTTTCGCGCTCGACTGGCTCGTGGTCAGCCTGGCGGTCGTGCTGACGGGCGGCTTCTACAGCCCCTTCCTGGTGCTCTACTACGCGCTGGTCATCGGCGGGGCGCTACGGCTCGACTTCCAGCCCACGCTGGTGCTGGTCGGCGCCTGCTCCCTGGTCTATGCCGCCTTGAGCCGGGACACGCCGCCGCCGGGGGTGAGTCCCGCCTTCCACCTGCCGCTGCTGGTCGTCGGCGTGACCTCGCTGCTGATGGTGGCGATGACCGCCCTGACCATGCGCCGGGTGGTCGACGTGGAGAACGCGCGGGTCCACCTGGAGCAGCAGACGGCGCAGCGGTTCGCCTTGCTGAACGACCTCACGCGCACGGTGCTCAGCGCCTCGCCCGATTCGGCGGCGCTGCTGCGCACCATCGCAGCCATCGCGCCCAACGCGTTGCAGGCCGATTGCGCGCTGGCCGTGCTGCTCGACCGGCAGGGCCGGCCGGGGCGCGTGGCGGTGGACCAGGGCAACGCCCCCGACCTGACGCCGGGCGCTCTGGCCCTGGCCCTGGCCGCCACCACGGGGCGCGCCCCGCTGGTGCTGGAAGATGTGCCCGCCGACTCGCGCGGCTATGACATCCGCGCCTGCCTGGGGCGGGTGGAAGCCGTGGTCTGCGCGCCCATGCTGGCCGATACCGACGCCGTGGGCGCGCTGATCGTCGGCAGCTACAGCCCGCGCCACTGGACCCCCGACGACGTGAGCCTGCTGGGGGCGATTGGCCGCCAGATCGCGCTCTCCGTGCGCCTGGCGCAACTCTATGACCTGGAGCGCGAGAAAGCGGCCCGCAGCGCCGAGCGCGAACGCGTGGAGCGCGACCTGCTCAACACCGTCTCGCATGAGTTGCGCACGCCGCTGACGGCGATCAAGACCGGCGTGAGCGGTCTGCTGGCGGGCAGCGCCGCCCGGCCCCCCGCCGAGGCGCGCCTGCTGCAAAACATCGACCGCAGCACGGAGCGCCTGATCTTGCTCATCAACGACGTGCTCGACATGGCCCGCCTGCGCGCCGGGCGCGTCACCCTGGCCCGCGAGCAACTCGACCTTGTCGAGGTGGTCCAGGACGCGCTGGCGACGGTGCGCCCGCTGGCCGAGGCCAAGAACCAGAGCCTGGTGACGGACCTGCCCGCCCGTGGCCCGCAGTGCGCTTGCGGCTTGCAGGCGCCCGCCGACCGCCGCCGCGTGGAGCAAGTGCTGTTGAACATCCTGAACAACGCGACTAAGTACACCCCGCCCGGCGGGCGCATCACCGTGGGCGCGGCGGCGGAGCCGGGGCAGGTGCGTATCTGGGTACACGATACCGGCCCCGGCATCGACCCCGCCGACCAGCGGCGCATCTTCGAGCGGTTCTATATCGGCCCGCGTGACGGGGGGCGCCGCGATGCCACGGGCCTGGGGCTGGCTATCGCCAACTCGCTCATCGAGCTACACGGCGGGCAGATCGGCGTTGAAAGCAGCCCCGGCGCGGGCAGCCTGTTCTACTTCACCTTGCCCACCGCCGCGCCCCTGGTGCCCGCCGATGTCTGAGCCCGGCGCTGTGGCGACTCGCGTCTCGTCCCTGCTGTTCCGCCCGCGCCATCTGTCGCCCGCCCGCGCCGAGGATGTCTACCGCGCCGGCGAGACCCTGGCGCTGGGCCTCGACATCGCCCTGGCCGCGGCGGGGATCAAGCGCACCAGCCTGATCGCCCAGCGGCCCAAC
This sequence comes from Chloroflexia bacterium, assembly GCA_035693165.1. Lineage (GTDB taxonomy): Bacteria > Chloroflexota > Chloroflexia > QHBQ01 > JAICKM01 > JAICKM01. The sequence goes on from DASSGZ010000215.1 coordinate 6,145, forward strand.
CGGGTCGCGTTCGACGAAAGCTGGGCGCCGCCCGGCGGCTGGGCGCAATTCGAGCAACTGCTGCTCGCGCTGGACGCGGGCGGCCCGCTACCGGACCCGGCCGCGGCCGCCGATCCCGCGCTGGACGAAATGCGTATACTGATTGCGGAAGGCAAGCGCGCCAGTCGCTTCCCGCACCTGCGCGGCCATGCCGCGCCGCCCTGGTACTATGTGCCGCGCGAGTTCCCGCGTCCGCTGCTGCTGCCCGAACCGCAGCCGCAGAGCCACGCGGGCGGCTCGCCGGGGCGCCTGCTGTCGGTGGGGTCGGTGCCCGCGCTGGCGCGCGAACTGGAGGACCTGGAGCCGCTGCTGGTGGCCCGTGGGATCGACCCGCAGGTCTGGTTCCCGGCCCCGCTGCTGGAGGCCACCGCGGTGAGCCTCGAAACGGGCCTGGTGATTACGATGGATCTGTCAGCAATCAGCCGTCAGGTTGATTGTTGATAGGCAGACAGCGGAGTGTAAGCAAAAGACCGGCACTGCCGGTGTAGGGGCGGGTTTCAAACCCGCCTTGCCGCCTCACGACGAAGCGTAACCGCAGGCGCCCACCGTCTGCTCATGGAAGGGCAGATCGCAAGCCTGGAAAACTATCGCCGCCACCCGTTCTCCTGAACCTGACGGCTGACGGCTGAAAGCGAGCTATGGACGCGACACGCGAAATGAAAATCCTGGTGGTGGACGACGACCCCGACGTGGTCGAAGCCATCAGCCTCTCGTTCGGCTTGCAGTGGCCCGAGAGCAGCATTGTGCCCGCCCATGACGGGCGCGAGGCGTTGCGGGTGTTCGACCGGGCGCACCCCGACGTGGTCTTGCTCGACATCGGCTTGCCCGATATGGACGGCTTCGACGTGACGCGCCACATCCGCGAGCGCTCCGACGTGCCGATCCTGATGATCTCGGCGCGCGGCGAGGAGATCGACAAGGTGCGCGGGCTGGAGCTGGGCGCCGACGACTACGTGACCAAGCCGTTCGGCTACCTGGAACTGTCGGCGCGCATCCGCGCGGTGCTGCGCCGCATGCAATCTCCGGCGCCCGTGGCGGGCGGCATATTCCGCTCCGGCCCGGTGCAGATCAACTACGCGACCCACGAAGTCAGCGTGCACGGCAAGCCGGTCAAGCTGACGCCCATCGAGTACAAGCTGCTCTATCAGTTGACGCGCAACACCGGCCAGGTGCTGTTGCACGACCAGTTGCTGACGCGCGTCTGGGGGCCGGAATACCGCGGCGAACTCGATTACCTGCGCATCTACGTGCGCCGCCTGCGCGAAAAGCTGGAGGATACGCCGCAAAACCCCACCCGCATCCTGACCGAGCGCGGCACCGGCTATCGCTATGTGCAGGAGGAGGACACGCCGTAGCGCCCCGGCCCTGGCGCGTTGCCCTCGACACGACCTTCGCCGGGGTCAACAACACCGGCGTGGGCCGCTACTCGCGCCAACTGGCGGCGGCGCTGCGCGCAGTCCGGACTCCGGCCGGTGATCCGGTGCTGGAAGTCGGCGTGTTCGGGCCGTCCGCCCACCCGCTGCCGCCGCCGGATGCCCCCTGGCCGCGCCGCGTGCGCGACCTGGCGCTGGAGAACCCGCTGGCGACCCAGGGCTGGCTGCCGCTGCGGCTCCTGCCCTTCGCACCACGGCTGGTTCATAGCACCGCCTTCGTCGGGCCGCTGTGGGGGCCGGGGCCGCTGGTCCTCAGCTTCCACGACCTCATCTACCACCACGATCCCGCCGCCTACGACCCGGCCTGGCGGCTGGTGATCGAGACGCTGGCGCCGCTCAGCCTGCGCCGGGCCCGCGCCGTCATCGCCATCTCCCACTGCACCGCCGCCGATTTGCAGCGCACCTACCGGGTGCCCCGCGGCAAGATCCACGTCGTGCCCATCGCCGTCGAACCGATGTTTTTCGCGCCCGTGCGGCCGGCCACGTTGGCTGCCGTGCGTGCCCGTTACCGGCTCGACGCGCCCTATGTGCTGCATAGCGGGGCACTGGTGCGGCGCAAGAACCTGCCCATGCTGATCCGCGCCTTCACGCGCTACTGCGCAGCGAGCGGCGACCCGGCCACGCTGCTGGCGCTGACCGGCCGGCCGCAGCGTGGTATGC
>DASSGZ010000216.1:0-3299 GCA_035693165.1 Chloroflexia bacterium
ACCTTGTTGACCGGCGCCGCAGGCTTGGTCGAGATTAACGGTCGCTTGCGTCCGGATGCGGCCTTGCAACGCGCCTTTGGCCGCCAGGGCTGCGCCGAACAATCGGTGGTGCAAGACACCCTGGATGCCTGTACCGCCTGCAACGTTACCCAGTTGGAGGACGCTCTGGCCCTGATCTATCAACAGCACAGCCCGGCGATCCGCCATGATTACGCGACCCGCTATCAACTCTTGGATATTGACATGAGTGGCCTGCCCTGTGGCCCCAGAGCCGCCTGCGCCACCAAAGGCTATTTTTGCCCACCAGCGCAATCGCCGGGGGCGCCAACTGGGGCGGGTCGTGGCCACGCATTATGGCGAAATTGTGGCGGATCGGGTGTTTGCCGGAACGACGCAACTGGCGATGGCCCTGCGGCCCCTGGTCACGGCGGCCACCACCACGTTGCAGTTGACCGCCGCCCAACGGGCGCGCACGATTGTGCGCGTGGATGCGGGCGGGGGCAGCCTGGCGGATGTGAACTGGGTGCTGGAACAGGACTACCAATATCATGGGAAGGACTATTCGTCGGTGCGAGCGGCCCGCTTGGCCGCCAGCGTCACGCGCTGGGTCGCCGATCCCAAAGTAGCCGGGCGGGAATGCGGCTGGGTGCGCGCAGCACCCACGGAGTATGTGCGCCCGGTGATCCGCGTCGCGGTGCGTTGCCGCAAAGCCAATGGGCAGTGGGGCTATGCCGTGCTGGTGTCGAGCTTGGGGTGCGCGGAAGTGCAGGCGTTGATCGCGGAAGTGCCGGCCACGCCGGGGGCGGAAGAAGCGGCACTGCTGGGCTACGTCTACTTCTATGATGGGCGGGGTGGCGGGGTGGAAAGCAGCTTGCATGAAGACAAGCAGGGCCTGGGACTGACCAAGCGCAACAAGAAGCGGCTGGAAGCGCAACAGATGGTGGTGCTGCTGAGCAGTTTGGCGCACAACACGTTGGTCTGGGCGCGGGCCTAGTTGGTCGAGCAGGCGGCGCCGGTGGCGGCCTATGGGATCAAGCGCTTGATCCGCGATGTCTGGGGCATCGCGGGGTATCTGGAGTTTGATCATCATGGGCATATCCAGCGCATCGTGCTCAATGAAGCGTATCGGCTGACCCGTCCCTTAGTCCTCGCGCTCCGGTGCTTGCTGGGTCCGGAGCAGGTTGTCATTACTTCGGGCGAAACTTAGGTGATTAGCTCCCTACCGGGCGCGGTTCCAACGGCTTGGAGGAGGGCGGTCTGGTCGATTTCGTCGAATGCCGCCGCGATGTCGGCGTCCACCACCCATTTCCGTCGCCGATTGGGACAGGCCAGGAGGTAGATGCGCGCTATCGCGTCGTGGCACCCCCGCCCTGGGCGGAATCCGTAACTACTGGGTTCAAAGCGCGCTTCCCATTCCGGTTCGAGTGCGTTCTTGACTTGGGCCTGGCGGCAACGATCCAAGATAGTGGGGATTCCGAGAGGACGCAGGCGACCGTTCGCCTTCGGTATGTATACCCGCCGGACGGGTTTGGCCCGCCACGGTTGCCCGGTAGCTAGCTGGTCCACCAGGCGACCGCGTGTGGCTGGGGTTTTCACCACCAGTTTATCTACGCCCGCCGTGTTTTTCCCCTGGTTGAGTTGCGTCACGCGACGCACACTCACCAGGAGATTGGCTCTGCTGCGCAGCACGAGTTTTTGCAGGGACCGGACGGTTTTCCAGTCCCCCGCTTGTGTGGCGCGAAAAATCCGTTGGCGCAGATTACGAACACGCCGATAGGCTTGCCGCCAATTGACGGTATTCCAATCGGTGGGTCGCGCAGGTCCGTTTGCAACGAGCGCAGCGTGCATCTAACTTATCCTGTGCTGAGTAATCGTTCCTCCGGGTTTTTCGGGAGTTCACCCGGTCCACGTCAGCCGCCTTTCAGCGTGGGTAGCACCCTATCCAGCCGGTTATGGATTCCCGGTGTCTTTCGACTGCTGGCCTTCGCTTCTTGGACCGTCCCTGACCCACTGGGGAGTTCAGCGTTGCTTGCGCTTCGCCTACTGGTGGCGGCCCCGCCGCCAGACCCCATTGGGGTTGCCATGTTTCGCACGCGCGAGAAGCGATTGGGGTGGGCACTCTCTCTACTCCGGGGTCGCGGTGTCCGCGCAGAAGCCACGTGTGCTGCTTCTGCCGCTGCCCCAAAGGGTGAGCTTTGGGGTGTGACCCGACATTGGCGTATCAACCAGTGTTTCGCCAACCAGAGCTAACGAAGCCTCATCGAGAGTTCACTTGCGTTTGCCCGACCAATCTTCCTCTAGCCCGGTCGCCCCGCCTGGCGCGGAGCTTCCTTAGACATTATCTGGCGCTTCGCACCCTGCCGTTACCAGCAACGCACGGCCAGATGGAGGACCGGCATTGGACACTTGCCGGAGTTCACCGCTTGGGAGCGGCGAACCACTCGCTCAGTGCGACTTCATGTCGCACACACGTTTGCTCCTTCTGCCCCTACAAGCCGAGGCGGCGCGGCATCAATTACGCAAGGGGCAAGTAGCGGGCACAAGCAACGGGGATAGCAGCAATCCGAACCGGTTCATCGCCCGGTCCTTCGCCTTGGCTGCGTAACCGATAATGCGCTAGTCTCGCCGTGCCCGCCATGCTCGGGGGCACAAAGATGCTCAGTTCTAGCAATAGAACCGCGTCCGGTACCGGGCCCGGCATTATTCATCGTCCGCGAATGCGCTCTGTAAATCCTGATACTCGGCCAAACATTCATCCCATTGGGCAATAAAGGTCATGAACCACTGGTAATCGGCACTGTCCGGCGCCACGGTTTGCGCCAGCATTTGCGGCAACAGCGCTTGATACCGGGCGTACGCGGGCGTCCCCGCTAGTGCGGCCGGGGGCAGCCCCAGCACCAGGTTCCGGAGCCGACTCCATCCAACCGCCTGCTTGCCGGCCACGGGTCCCCGACCCCCACGCTTGCGCTGCCGCGGCGATCTGCTCGTGCCTGGCGGTGTCTTCATTGCCTTGCCCCTTTAGCAGCGCCGGCGGGTGCTCGTAGCCGGCCGCGCTCCCGGCGCGGCCCGCGCCGCCATCCGCACGCCGTAGCTAGCTTGCTGCTCCCAACCGCTCCATTAGCCATCAGCCGGGGCGCGGACGGCTCCCCATCCTGGCTCCGGATGCCTGCTACTCCTCGCCGAGATGCCGGCTGTCGCCCGGACCGGATCCGTCCCCGCACCGCTCCACGCTGGCGCCTTCTCCCCTGTTTGGTCGAAAAATCCACCTCGGTCGCACACGAAAAATCTGTCACTGCTCC
>DASSGZ010000217.1:0-9926 GCA_035693165.1 Chloroflexia bacterium
CGCGTCACGGTGGACGGCCACGACGTGCGGGATGTCACCATCGAGTCGCTACGCAATCAGATCGGCATCGCTCCGCAGACGACCTTGCTGTTTTCAGGCACCATCCGCGACAATATCGCCTTCGGCCGGCCCGACGCCGCCCTGGACGAGGTGCGGGAAGCGGCCCGGCTGGCCCAGGCCGACAAGTTTATCGAGGCGCTGCCGCTCGGCTACGACACACCGCTGGGCGAGAGTGGGGCCGGGCTGTCCGGCGGCCAGCAGCAACGTGTCGCGCTGGCCCGCGCGCTGTTGCTGCGCCCGCCGATTCTCATTCTCGACGACAGCATGTCGGCCCTGGACGCCGATACCAAGCAACAGTTTGTTCGCGCCCTGCGCGCGCTGCCGTGGGTTTGCACCCGGTTCGTCCTGGGCGAGCAGGTCGGGACGGTCGAGGAGGCCGACCTCGTCCTGGTGATGAACCAGGGGCAGATCGTCGCGCGCGGGCGGCATCAGGAACTGCTGCGATCGAACCCGATGTATGCGAACTTGCTCGCGCCGCAAGGCTCGTTGGAGGTGGCAACGGCATGACCATGCAAGCGCAATCCCAACCGGCGCGCCCGCAAGCGGCGACCCAGGAAGGTCCGACCCCCAGCGCACGCGTGCTGCTGCGGCTCTGGGAATTTATCCGCCCCGATCGCGCCCGGCTCCTGCTGGTCCTGGGCCTGGCGCTGGTCAGCGGTATCGCCGCCGCCCTGGCCCCCTATCTCATCACCCAGGCCATCAACGGCGCGATCCCCCAGCGCGACACCGGTGGCTTGCTGGTCATCCTGCTGGAACTGGCCGGCGTGATGATCGCGGGCGTCGTGATCCTGATGTTCCAGATCTACCTGCTGGGCCTGCTGGCCCAGCGCAGTGTGCAGCGCATGCAGATCGCGATGATGAACAAGCTCAACCAGCTTGACATTGCCTTCTTCGACAGCCACATGGCCGGCGACCTGATCTCGCGCGTGACGGGCGACTTGAATAAGGTCGGGTCGTTGTTCGGGCAGGGCTTCACCGAGGCGCTGGGCGCCATCATCCGCCTGCTGGTGGTCGTCGTTGCCATGCTCACGCTGGACTGGCGGCTGGCCCTGGCGAGCTTCATCGTCATCCCGATGATCTTCTGGTCGACTCTATACCTGTCGCGCCGCACCCTCAAGACATCGATTCGCGCCCGCGCCACGATGGGCGCGATCACGGCGGCTATCCAGCAGGAATTGGCCGGAATCCGGGTGACGCAGGCTTTCAATCGGGGCGCGGTGAACCAGAACCGGTTCCGGACCGTGACCGCCAACAACCGCGATGCCGCGGTGGCGGCGATTCGCTGGATCGAAGGCTCGACGCCCATGACCAACCTGTTTTCGGCCCTGTCGCTGGTGATCGTCCTGGGCTTCGGCACCTATCTCGCGCTCAACGGGCTGTCTTCCATCGGCGTCATCGTGGCCTTTATCCTCTATGTGCAGCAGTTCAACTTCCCGATCCAGCAGGCGGCCAACCTCTATAACTCGGCCCAGGGCGCCGTGGCGGCGACGACGCGGGTCTATGAAATCCTCGATACGCCGGTGGCGATCCGCGACCGCTCGGATGCCGTCGATGCCGGCGAGATCACGGGCGATGTCGCGTTTGAGCACGTCTCGTTTGGCTATAAAGCGGGCCAGGACGCCTTGCGGGACGTGAGTTTCACCATCCCGGCCGGCAAAACGGTCGCCGTGGTCGGCCCCAGCGGCGCGGGCAAATCGACGCTGGTCAACCTGCTGGTGCGGCTGTATGATGTCGGCGCGGGCCGCATCACCGTGGATGGGCACGATGTGCGGGAACTGACCCAGGCGAGTTTGCGCCGCCACATGGCGATCATCCTCCAGCAGAGTACGCTCTTCGCCGGCACCATCGCCAGTAACATCCGCTACGGCCGGCTCGACGCGACTCAGGAAGAAATCGAGGCCGCCGCGCGGGCGGTGAACGCGCACGACTTCATCACCCGGCTGCCGCAGGGCTACAACACGCCGGTCGGGCCGCGCGGCGCCAGCCTGAGCGAGGGCCAGCGCCAGCAGATTGTGTTCGCCCGCGCGCTGGTCCGCGACCCGCGGATCCTGATCATGGACGAGGCGACCAGCACCCTGGACCGGCAGACCGAGCGCCTGGTGCAGGACGCGGTACTCAAGGTGCTCGCCAACCGCACCAGCCTCGTCGTCGCCCACCGGCTGAGCACCGTCCGGCACGCGGATCAGATCGTGGTGTTTGACCAGGGGCGGGTGGTCGAAAGCGGCACGCATGACGAGTTGATGGCCGCGGGTGGGCTATACGCCAAACTCGTCGCCCAGCAGGCCGGCGAGGCCCTCAATATGGGCATCGACCCGGCCTGGCTGGCCGGCATCCCGCTCTTTGCGGGCCTGGCGGAGGCGGACAGGACCAGGCTGGCCCGGCTCTTCCGCCGGGAAAGCTACGCCGCGGGCGAAGACGTGGTGCGCCAGGGGAACTTCGGCGGCAATTTCTATCTTATCGGCAGCGGGCGGGTCGAGGTGCTGGTGAACGACGGACAGACCCTGCGACACGTGGAAACGCTGGGCCAACACGATTATTTTGGCGAAATTGCCCTCATCGCCAAGGAGCGCCGCACCGCCACGGTGCGCGCGATCGAGCCGGCTGAAGTCTATACGCTGGGCCAGGCCGACTTCGCCGATTTGCTGGAGCATGAGCCGAGCGTAGCCGAATCGGTGTCCGCTACCGTGACCAGGCGGCGGACCGAACTGGCAGGCGTGCTGGCGGCGATCCCCGATGCGGCGGAACCGGTGGAAGTGGAAGCATAGGAGCCGGCCCGCGGCCTCCGTAGGGGCCGGTTGCAAACCGGTCTGCGGGCTACAAATAGGGGCCGGTTGCATACCGGCCCCTACATGGCACAATCGCTGCGGTGAGCGCCTATCCCATCATGTCGAAGCCGCCCAACGGCTCCTGGCGCGTGCGCAGATAGTCGGCGAAAGCTTGCAGGATGGTCCGGCACGCGCGTGCTTCTTTGTCCCCTTGCCAGGCGATCTCCTGAACCAGCCGGGCGAGATCGAGCGCCTGGCGGTACTCCGCATCGCCCTCGACATAGCTGGCGAAGGTACTCGCGTGCTGCTGCAAGTGTTCGCGTTGCTCCCCCGGCGCGGTGAAGGACTTCAGCACATCGTTGATCAGCGCGCCGATGTTGCGATGCACCCGCGATTGTTCGATCGCCACCGCGGCCTGGTTGGCAAACAGGCCGAGGGCATCCATATCCGCGGCGTCAAACGCCGGGGCGCCGATCTTGTCGAGCAGTTCCAGGACTCCGATCACCTGGTCGTTGTAATAGAGCGGCACGCAGACGATGCTTTGTGGCACGTAGCCGATGCTTTGCCCGATGTCGGCGGCCACGCGGGGGTCGCGTTGGGCATCGGAGATGGCGAGCGCCTGCCCGCTGAGGGCCACCAGGCCCGCGACCCCATGCCCCAGCGGCACTTTGAACTTGCGTACCTCATCGGCTTTCTGGCCCAGGGCCACCTCGAACATAAGCTCCTGCGTCTCGTAATCGATCAAAAAGAGCGAGGCGGCGTTCGCCGAGATGACATTCGCTGCCGTCGCGACGATCATTTCGAGCAATCGGGAGTGTGTAACCGGCGCGGCGATGGTGCTGACGGTAGCGGCCAGGGTCAGCGCCTCCCGCAACTCCTTGGCAAACTGCTCGTCCTGCAGTTGGCGTCGTAGATTCGCGATTTCCGCTGCTTGCTGTGTGATAACTTCGGACGCCGCTCCCGGCCCATCCTGGCTCCGTTCGGAATCCGCATGATCCATCGTTCCACCCTCCTTACGGCAGATTGTACGGCCCCCGCGCCTTGCTGTCAATCCGTTTTCATCCCGCTTTTACAGTCGTTGCCCGGTCCATGACCCGGCCTAAAAAAGAGCCGGAGGTTCGGAATTTGTTTTCCGAACTTCCGGTCCCTTCCGCTCTCAATCGGCGTACCCGGATCAGATCTGCACGCGCTCCAGGGGGAACTGCTGGATGTGCCAGCGGGCGGCTTCCTGGAACTGGCCCAGCGACATCGGCTGGTTGCGCTCGATGGCCTGGTAGGCCACCGCCTGCACCTGGTTCGCCACCTGGCTGAGATTGTGGCGCGTGGCGGCGTCGAAGACAAGCTGGCGGTTCAGCAGCAGGGTGCCCGTCTCGTCGGCGAAGATGAGATAGGTGTGGCTCTGGCGGGCCAGTTGCAGGATCAGGTTCTGGCCCAGTTGCGTGGCGTCGTCGTCGGGGCCGGGCGCCTCGGCGGGATTGATGAAGGTCTCGCCGCGGTAGGGGTTCTGCGGGTCGTCGCGCAGGGCCACGTAGAGGGCGACGATCAGGCCGCTGGGCGTGGCGCTGGGCACCAGTTCGATGCGCGCGGGCATATCGGCGGTAGGCGGGCGCTTCCAGCTATCGCGCCGGGTGTGGCAGAGCACGGCCACGGTGCGCGCGCCGCCCTCGCGCACGATCACCAGGCGGCTGCCGGGGCGTGGCGGCAGCAACGCGCGCTGCACGCCCGTCAGGGCCGCCGCCCGCGCCGACCACGCCGGGTAGGCAAACGCATCGTGCCAGCGCGGGCCGAAGAAGCTCTGCATCTGGGCTTCCCAGTAGCCGGGGTCGATCTGCCGCGCCCGGTCGAACTCGCCCTGCGCCGCCGGGTAGCCCTCGCCGTAGCGGCGGGCCACCCCGACGAAGTAGCGATAGATGGCCGCACCGGGGTCGGCGGCCGCGGCGGCGGTGAAGGCGGCGGTGGCGGCCTGCCCCGCTTCGGGTTCGACGATCAGCAGCGTGCGGTCGCCGCCCGGTTCGCGCGTACCTTCCGCCAGCACTTCCAGGCCCCGGCGGAACTGCGCGCCGGCGCTGTGATCCGGTTCCACCGGGGACGGCGCTTGCGTGGCGGCCAGGGGCGCGACAATGGCGGGTTCGGCCGGCGGCACGGCGGGCAGCAGGGTAGAAACCGGGTAGGCCGGTGTCGCGGAGGCAGGCGCGGGCGTGTAGGCCGGGGCGACCGGCGCGGGGGCAGGGGCGGGCGGCACCGGCGCAGGAATCGGGGCGCCCGGCGCGGCGGCGGCGGGCGCCGCCGCGGGCGGATAACCGGGCAAGTCGGCGGGGCGCGGGCCGGGCGGGGGCTGGGCCGGTACGACGAAGGTTCCGGCCATGCGGTCGTGCATCGCCTGCTTGCGCTCGTCGCTCAGCGCAACCAGCAACCCGATGCCCAGCGTCAACAGCGACATGATATAGCCAATGGCCCGCAGGGCCGCCCGGCCCAGCGACGGCTTCACGCCGGTCGCCGTGACCACCTTGTGGCCCATCATCATCGCGCCGGGCGTCTGCCCGCGCCAGGCCCAGAAGTCGGCCAGGTAGATAACCATCACCCCCAGGCCCACCAGGACCGTGACGCAGCCCAGCACCGCTGCGATCAGGTCGGCATTCGACCCCGTGTTCACCCGCCGCCCGATCAGGATCACGGCCAGCACGAGGGTCAATTCCAGCATGCCGATCAGCACCAGGTCCACCAACCCGGCGACCAGCCGCGGCCCCAACCCGACGTAAAACCGCCCCACGCCCGCTAGCTCGTCGGCGGTGATGCCGGTCTGATTCGGGTAGGCATAGGATGGCGACGCGGGCAGCAAATAGCCGGGCCCTTGCTGGGCGGGCGCGGCAGCTGGCGGCGCGGGCGGATAGCCGGCGGTGGGATACGCGGCGCCCGGCGTTGCCGCATAGCCGGGGCCGGGCGGCGGGGCATAACCCGGCGCCGGGTAGCCTGCGGTGGGGGCGGGCGGGTAGCCGGGCGGGGGCGCGGGCGGCGGATACACCGTGGTGGCAGGCGGGGTACCCGCGGCAGGCGCCGCGCCCCAGGCCGGGCCACGGGCGGCGGCCTCCGTCGTGTCCACCGGGAACCCGGCGGGCGGGGCGCCGTAGCCCATGCCGGGCGGGGGCGCGGCAGGCGTGCGAGTCGGGGCCGGTGCGCCGGTCGCAGGCGGGGTTGCGGCGGCGGGCGCAATGGTGACGGCAGCCGCGGGTGGTATCAGTGTGGATTCAGCCGGCGCCGCTGGGGGCGATGCCGGCGCCCTGGCCGCCAAGGGCGCGGCGGGGGGCGTCTCCGGCGCCACGGTGGGCGCGGGCGGCATCTCGGCCGCTGCCGGGGCTGCGGGGGACGGCGCTGCCGCCTGGGCAGTAGAGGCCGCTGCCGAGGCCGCCGTGGTTTGCGGGCGCTCGTAAACGCTGACCACGAACAGCCGCGACCCGGACCGGGAATCGGTGCCCGTCCAGCCCGCCAGTTCATAGCGCGCCGGATCGGTCCAGTCCGTGCCCTGGCGCAGGCGGGGCAGGGCGAAGCTCCAGAAATCGGCGGGCCACTCGGCGGGCGCGGCTTCGCCCGTGACGGCGTATTCGCCGCCGGGCCGGCGCGCCTCCGGTACCGCTGCCTGCAAAACCTGTTGAACGTAGTCGGGGTCGGGTTCGGCGCCCTGCTTCCAGACAAACACGCGCGCCAGCCGTCGTTCTGCCATACCGCCTCCTATAAGTAGCTGTGCTGGGCGCATTGTAGCACAGCCCTCCCCGCAGGCGCAAGACGGAGCCTCGCGCGATCCGCACGGAGTGCTTACTTGGGCGGCTGCCAGGCGATGATGTGCAGCGGGTGGACCAGTGTCACCGTGGTGTCGCCGGGCTGGGCGCCTGCGCCGGCCGAGACGACCGTGAGCGGCTGGCCGGCGTGCTGGTGCGGGTTGTTGGGATCCCAGCAGACATGGTCGGGCGAGCAGCGCGGCCAGACCTGTAGTGTGATGTGGTAGGTGCCGGGCGGGGCGTTGCCGGGGATGAAGATGTCGGGGTAGTCGATCACCGGCTCGGTGCCGAACTGCGTGGTGGGCCGGTAGCCGTTGAGCGGCGGCAGATCGTAGGCCGCCCACTCCTTGTTGTGCTCGTCCAGCAGGCGCAACGAGATGATGTAATCCTGGTCGGGCGTGGGCGGCTGGTCGAAGCGCCAGTAGAGCGTCAGCGGCAGCCAGCCCGCGTTCGCCACCTGGTCTTTCACCGCGCCGCGCACCTCGTAGATCGAGCCGGTGAAGTTGAAGCCGCCCGCGAACTTGACCTGCTGCGGGTAGACCGGCTTGGGATACCAGCTATGCGGCTGGCCGTTGAAGGCATAGCCGTAGATCTTGACGCCCAGGTACTCCTGCACGTCGAACTGGTAGTAGCGCGGATCGGGCCAGTACTTGCCCTCGAAGAATTGCAGCACTTCGCCTTCCGGGTCCTCTTTGTCGGTGCGCGGCGGCGAGGTGATGATCCAGGCGCGCTCGTGGTCGGAGATGGTCTCGCGCAGCCAGGAGACGAGTTCGCGCTCGCCGAAGTTCTCGGTGTTCAGATAGGGCACGGTGGCGATGGGCACTTTGGGCACGTCGCCGGTCTCGTGCAGGTATTGCTCGACCGCCGTCTTGAGGTAGCCAGGGTGGACGATGATCACGTCGCGCAGGCGCATGTGGTCCTGCACGTAGCTGATAGCCTGGCGCCATTCTTCCTTCTGCGGTTGGGCGCTGTAGTTGATCTGCACCAGGGCCGAGACTTGCAGCGCCACCAGCAGCACGAACGCCGCCCCGGCCACCGGCAAGCCGAAGCGCCCCAGGCGCAGCAGCCCGGCGGCCACGAACAGCAGATAGTAGGGCAGGACGATGATCAGGTAGCGCGGCTCGAACAGCGGCACACGCAGGGTCAGCAGCCAGAAAATGACGGTGGGCGCCAGCCAGAGGATGAACAGGACGGCCCACGAGCGGCGGGCGGCGCGCACCCAGGGCAGCAGCCCCACGACGAACAGCGCCCCGGCCACCCAGGCCCCCGCCGCTTCCCACGGCTGCGGCGCCCGGTTCATAGCGAACTTGACGAACAGCACACCCAGCATATCGGGGAACGGGATGCTGGCGTGCCAGTCGCCGGCGATGTTGCCGGCCAGGAAGGCGTAGAGGCGTTCCCAGGCAATGGGCAGGAAGGGCAGGAACAGCACCAGCACGGCGATGGCCCAGCGGCGCCGGCGCTGCCCGGCGGCCATCCGCGCGGCCCGGTCATCGCGTGGCGCCCGCGGCCAGAGCAGCGGCGTCGCCAGCAGTTGCGCGGCCAGGATCAGCACGGCCATGCTGTGGGCGAACAGCGCCACCCAGGTCGCCAGCACATAGGCCGCCCACCAGCGCGCCTGCCCCTTTTCCAGCGCCTGGAGATAGAGGGTCGTGCTGCCCAGCGTGACCAGCACGACCAGGGTATACATCTTGGCGTCTTGCGAGTGCCAGATATGGAACGGCGACACGGCCAGCAGCGCCGCCGCCACCAGCCCCAATTCGCGGCTCAACAGGCGCTTGCCGGCGTAGTAAATCACCGGTATGGTGGCCGTGCCGAACAGGGCGGGCAGCAGCCGCACCGGCGCCTCGCGCGTGCCGACCAGCGCGATCCAGAAATGCAGCAACAGCGTGTAGAGCGGGCCGTTCTCTCCGGCGCGCGTGAAAGAGGTCAGCAGCGTGCTGAGCGGTTCCTTGGCCTGGCTGATGATGTCGGCCTCGTCGAACCAGAAGCTTTCGGCGCCCAGGCGGTGGGTGCGCAGCACGAAGGCCAGCACGGTCAGACCCGCCACCCAGACCCAGGTGGGCAGGGCGCGCGCCTGTGCGACCACCCGGCTCGCGGTCGTCGCCGCCGGGGCCGGCGCCAGGGTGCCGGTGTGGGGTTGTTGCACTACTGTGTGCTCCGCTGCATGGCTTGCTTCATCTCTTCCCTCATTAAACGGACGGCAACGGGTTAAGGTTCACCGGGACCGGGCCGCCGCGATGCGGTCGAACAGGGCCAGGTGCCGGGCCGCAATGCGGTCCCAATCGAACTCGGCGGCCAGCGCGCGCCCGCCCGCGCTCAGCCGCCCGCCCAGCGCCAGGTCGCCCATCAGCCGCTGCATGGCCGCCGCCAGTGCTTCCGCGTCGCCGGGCGGGACCAGCAGCGCGTTCGCGCCGTCGCGCAGAGCCGGCCAGCGCGTCGCGCTCGGCGGCGCGGGTTGCGGCGTCGTGGTGATCACCGGCAGGCCATGGGCCAGCACGGCCAGCAGGCTGCCCCGGCGCAGCGACGCCCCGTCCAGGAACGGCAGCGCCGCCATGTCCGCGCTCAACAGGGCCGCAGAAACTTCCTCCGGCGTGACGTAGCCGGTCCACTGGACAGCCGGCTCCAGGTGGCGCTCGGCAATCGCCCGGCGCAGGGCGGCGGCCGCCTGCGCGTTGGTCGGGTCGCTGACGCCCGTGCCGCCGCCCACCAGCAGCAGCATAATATCGGCCCCCGTGGCGCGCAGGCGATCCAGTGCGGCGATCAGCGGCTCCAGCCCCTTGCCGGCGTTGAAGAAGCCGAAATAGGCGACCACCCTTGTCCCCGGCGCGATGCCGTGCTGCGCGCGCCAGGCGGCGCGGTCCCAGCCCGCGGGCGGCTGCGGCGCGATGTTGGCCCCGATGGGGATGCCTGCGGTCTGCGCTCGCGCCCAGGCCGGCAGCGCGGCCTCGTCCTGCGGGTTGGTGACGACGATGCCCCGGCTGGCGCGCATCAACGCCTCGTTGGCCCAGCGGCGCACCGGCCCCGCCTTGGGGAACAGGTACGGCTCGCGCAGATCGTGAAACGTCGTCACCCAGGTCGGGTCCGAGCGCCCGCGCGCGCGCCAGGGCAGCAGGTTGATCGCCCCGTGCAGCCGGTAGGCGCCGGTCTGGTACTGGATATCGACGACCCTGGGCCGGATGCGGTCCAGCAGGGCGTGGATCTCGCCCCAGCACGACCAGCTCCAGTCGCTGATCGCCCGGTGGACCGTCACGCCGGGGGCCGTGCCGGCGGCGTCCCCCACGCCCCGGCTGGTCAGCACGTGCACTGAGCACCCGGCCCGGCCCAG
>DASSGZ010000218.1:0-20417 GCA_035693165.1 Chloroflexia bacterium
TGTTTGGGAGGAAAGAATGAGCGCCCTGCGTGAGCGGTTGCCGCGCGCCTGGCTGGGACCGCTGGCGCTGCTGTTCCTGGTCCTGTTCCCGTTCCTGGTCGCCGCGCTGACCGGCGAACCGGTGGACAGCGGCGCGCCCAAGTTCTGGCAAGGGCTGCTGGCCCAGGTGTTCATCCTGGGCGTCTACGCCATGAGCTACGACCTGCTCATGGGCTACACCGGCATCCTCTCCTTCGGCCACGCCATGTTCTTCGGCACCGGCGCCTATGCCACCGGCATCCTGCTGACCCACGCCGGGTGGGCGCTCTGGCAGGTGACGCTGGCCGTGCTGGGCGTGGCCATTATCCAGGGGCTGGTGATCGGCGTGCTCTCGCTGCGCGTGCGCGGTGTCTACCTGGCGATGGTCACGCTGGCCTTCGCCCAGATGTTCTTCATCCTGGCCGAGGCCACCGACTTCCGCGACCTGACTGGCGCCGAGGACGGGCTGCACGGCATCCCCATCCCGGCCTGGATGAGCCCCACCGACGAGCGGTTGCGCTTCTACTACATCGCGCTCGCCTTCTGCGTGATTATGTATCTAATCGCCCGGCGGGTGGTCGAGTCGCCGACGGGTCGGGTCATGGTCGCCATCCGCGAGAACGAAGCGCGCGCCCAGATGATCGGCTACAACACCTTCGTCTATAAGCTGATTGCCGTTACGCTCTCGGGCACGCTGGCCGCCCTGGCCGGGCTGATGAACGCGCTCTGGAACGTGAACGCCAACCCGGCGATGCTCAGCGTGACCACGACGATCAACGCCCTGCTGATGGTCATTATCGGCGGGGTGGGCACGCTGGTGGGGCCGCTGCTGGGCGCGGGCGTGCTGCAACTGCTGGGCTACTGGCTCAACAGCACCTTCGGCCCGCGCTGGCCGCTGATCTTCGGCATCGTCTACATCCTGATCGTGCTCTTCTTCCCCTATGGGCTGGTCGGCACCTGGCAGTTGCGCGGCGGGGCCTGGTGGCGCACTTGGCGCGACCGGCTGCGCGGGGTCCCGGCTCGGCGCGTGCTTTAGCGCGATCCTCGTATCCACCACCACTCATGCGAAAAGCCGCGGGCAGAACGCGAATCCTACGGCAGGTCCGTCGGTTACGGACCTGCCGTGACGCGTTTCAGCCGGGTTCCGGCGCTTCGCTTCAGTCGGCTCGATAGTATAAGTGGAATTCCATCAATGATTCATATGCAATGAGCCTTGCTTGACACATCCACCGGCATAAGGTAATATTCTCTTCGTGATTGACCGATCATAACCCGGCGAACGAGCGCGCAGTATCCGGCTGCCGGCGCTCGCGCCGATCCCGACGGTCTGCACACTTCAGACCGCTCATCTTGGGAGGAAGGCGGTCTCCATTCCCTCACCGCTGTAGAGCGACATACTTCAAATAAGGGCCGATGGAACGCCGGGAACACGGGCGCGGTTCCCGGTTAGTCTACCTAGAAGGTCAACCCCCGATTATCGAATGAGGTTCGCCTGGCTGGCCGGTGCCCGGATCACTACGGGCCAGGCGCCCCATGCCTCACTTCCACGAGGAGGAGCTCAACGTTGAAATCTAGACAAGTCCTTCGCATCCTCGCGCTCGGCGCATTTCTGTTCGCCCTGCTCCCGCTGGCCGGGGGGCCGGCGCCGGCGGCCGTGGCCGCCGGGAACAAGAACGGGCTATCCAAGCACGATCGCGAACTGTTGGCGGATGCCCAGGCCAGTGGCAGCAGCACCGTCACCATGCTGATCGCATCGGTCCCCGGTGGGAACAACACAGTGATTCGTGGCCTCAACGCCCTCGGCGCGACCGTGCGCTACCAGGACGGCGATGTCAGCTATATCCGCGCCGTAGTACCGATTGGCAAGGCCGAAACGGCCGCCCAACTCTCCGGCGTCCAGGCGGCGAACCTGGACGAGGTGATCCCGCTGGACGACCCGGCGCCCGAAGCCACGGGCGAAACCCCGAACGTGGCCCCGCCCGGCCCCGGCACCCCGCCCCAGAACCCCTACATGCCCACGCAGGACATCGGCGCGCCGCAGTTCGTGACCGCCCACCCCACCTATGATGGGCGTGGCGTGAAGGTCGGCATCCTCGACACCGGCATCGACCTGCTCACGCCCGAACTGCAAACCGCGAAGGCTCTCGACGGCACGTCCGTCCGGAAGATCGTCGATTGGGTGACCTACACCGATCCCGCCGGCGACGACGATCCGACCTGGATCAACATGCAGGACCAGGTCACGGCCAGCGGCGGCGTCTTCACCTACCATGGTGCGACGTACACCGCGCCCGCTAACGGCACCTACCGCATCGGGCTGTTCAACGAACGGGACTCGCGGCTGGGCGGCGAACTCGGCAACGACGTGAACCGCGACGGCAACCCGGCCGGCAGCAGCGGCATCTTCGCCGTGCTGTGGAATACCACCAGCAACAGTGTCTGGGTGGATACGAACCAGAACCGGAACTTTGCCGACCAGGCGGCGATGACCGATTACAAAGTCCGCTATGACATCGGCACCTTCGGGACGGATAACCCGGCGACGGCGATCCGCGAAACCGTGCCCTTCGTCGTCCAGACCGACGGGCGGAACAAGTACGTCAACATCGGCATCGTCTCCGGCGCGCACGGCACGCACGTCGCCGGCATCGCCACCGGCAAGGGCTTCTTCGGCGGTGCCTTCAACGGCGCGGCGCCCGAAGCGCAGGTCGTGTCGATTCGTGTCTGCCTGTTTATCACCGGCTGCACCACGCACGCCATGATCGAGGGCATGATCTACGCCGAAAAGCAGGCCAATGTCGACGTGATCAACATGAGCATCGGCGGCCTGCCCCCGCTGAACGACGGCAACACCGCCCGTGACATCCTCTACAACCGGCTGATCGCGCAGTACAAGGCGCAGATGTTCTTCTCGGCAGGCAACGACGGCCCCGGTGTCAATACCATCGGCGACCCGGCGGTGGCGACCAATGTCATGGCCGTCGGCGCCTACGTGACCAAGGCGAGCTGGCTGGCAAACTACGGCGCCGATGCCGCCAAGGACGAGGGGCTATTCGTCTTCTCCTCGCGCGGGCCGCGCGAGGATGGCGGGTTCAAGCCCAACATCGTGGCCCCCGGCTCGGCCGTCTCCAGTGTTCCGGCCTGGCAGGACGGGCAGCCGGTGGCGGGCACCTACACCTTGCCGCCGGGCTACGGCATGTTCAACGGTACCTCGATGGCGGCACCGCAGGCCACCGGCGGCGCGGCTCTGCTGATCAGCGCGGCCAAACAGACCGGCGCCCAGTGGAAGCCCGACCAGTTGCGCCAGGCGATCAACTCCAGCGCTCGCTTCATCGCCGGCTACGGCGCCTATGAGCAGGGCAACGGCCTGTTCCGGGTCGGCGCGGCCTGGGATCTGCTCAAGACCAACATCAAGACGGTCGGCATCACCAGCAGCGCCCCGGTGAACACGATCATCAGCCAGTTCCTGGCGACGCCCAACGTGGGCACCGGTATCTATGAGCGCGAAGGCTGGGCGACCGGCCAGAGCCGTCAGCGCACCATCACCTTCACCCGCACCACGGGCGGCTCCCGCGCCATCACGTACAACCTGACCTGGGTCGGCAACGACGGCACCTTCAGCAGCGCCGGCTCGATTGCTCTCCCGCTCAACCGCGCGGTTAGCCTCCCCGTCAACATCAATGCCGGTACGGACGGCGTGCATAGCGCCATCCTGAACCTGGACGATCCCGCCACCACCGGCGTGGACTATGGCGTGCTGAACACTATCATCGCCGCCGGGCAGTTCAGCGCCGGCAACAACTTCAGCATCAGCTATCCTGGCTCCGCCGACCGGCCCGACAAGGCCAGCTTCTTCTTCTTCGTGCCGACCAATACCCCTGCCTTCAAGGTCGACGTGACTGACGTTACGGGCCGCGTGCGCCTGCTGCGCTTCCACCCTTATGGAGTGCCGCTCGACAACGCCACCGCAGGCTACCAAACGGGAGGCTCGCAGAGTCGCAGCCAGTCCAACCCGCAGGCGGGCGTCTGGGAGGTCACAGTCGACACCTCGCGCAGCTCCACGATCAGCCCGGCTACCTTCAACGTCGTGGGCTCGATTCTGGGCGTGGATATCAACCCTACGTCCTGGACAGTTAATCCGGCAACGGTCGGCACACCGTACAGCCAGAACTTCAGCTTCACCAACCGCTTCGGTGCCTTCACCGGCCGCGGGGTGGGTACGGCGCTCGGCAGTGCCTTCAGCGCTCATCCGACGATTGCCGCCGGTGGTGCCCAGCAGCAGTACTCCATCAATGTACCTGCCGGATCAACCTCGATCTCGGCGCGCATCGGCAATGCCTCCGACAATGCCGCCGACCTGGACCTGTTCCTCTTTGACTGCCACACCGGCAGTTGCGTGCTGAGGGCGCAGAGCACCTCCGGCTCGGCCAACGAGTCTGTCTCCGTGGCGAACCCGGCGGCCGGTACCTGGGTGGCGCTGGTCGATCCTTTCGCGGTTCCGTCCGGCAGCACCACTTACGACTATCTGGATGTGGTCGCCAACCCGGCGTTCGGCGCGGTGAGCGTCACGGATGCCGACGCGGTGCGTCCCAACAATGCGTCCTGGAATGCTCCGGCCAGTGTGACGGCGAATACTGCGCCGGGCGCGGGCCGCTTCCTGCAAGGCTTCGTGCAGGTCGTCAGCGGTAGCTCGGTCCTCGGGTCGGCGGAAGTCGATCTGAAGTTCGGCCCGTAGTTCGCTCGCGATCCGAGCACCCAACCGCACCGCCCTCGTCACAGCGACGAGGGCGGTGCCACTTTCGCCGCAGGCAACCGGGGCCGGGGCGGCGCGCGCTATTCGCAGAGGGCGAAGGCGCGCACGGGGAACGAGGTCCCGCCGCGGATCGCGGGCGGCACGGCGAAGAAGCGGAACGGACCATCCGGCACCTGATCCAGCGCGCACAGGTGCTCCACGATGGGGGTGCCGGCGGCCAGCAAGATCGTGTGCGCCGGGCGCGCCGGGTCGGTCATGTCGTCGATGTTGGCGCAGTCGATACCGACCAGCGCGGCCCCGGCCTCCACCAGCACGCGGCAGGCAGCGGCGGTCAGGAAGGGGCCGGAGCGGAAGTAGTCGCCGCCCCAGCGCCGCGCCCAATCGGTGCGCACCAGCACCGCCTTGCCGCGCACATCTACGCCATCAAACGCCTCCGGCCCGATTGCGCCCTCGCGCAGCACGGACACCAGCACGCCGGGCAGGTTCGCCAGTTGCGCCAGCGGCAGCCCGGCGAGATCCGGCGCGTCGGGGTGGCGATGGAACGGCGCGTCCACATAGGTGCCGGTGTTGCCCGGCAGTTCATAGGTCGCGATCTGGAATGTGGTGCCCGGCGCGTAGGTGCCGCGGGCGGCGCTTTCGGCGTGCGTGAACCAGGTGTGGAACTGCGGCTCGGGCAGCCCCGGATACGCCGGCATTCCCGGCTCCAGCACATGGCTCAGATCCACGAGGGTAGCCATCGTCTCTCCCCCCTACCCGCCCGCGAACGGCAGCGTACCCAGCATCAGCAGCACGGCCAGCGTGATGGCTAACACCGCCGTCCAGGCCACGACATTATACAGGCGCCCGTTGGCGTAACGGCCCATGATCTGTTTGTCGTTGATCAGGCGCATGATGAAGAACAATTCGATGGGCAGCAACACGCCGTTGATCACCTGCACGACCAGCAGCAGCGTGACCACCGGCACGCCGGGAATCATGGCGACGAGAGCGCCCAGGATGACCAGGGCGGTAAACAGGCCCACGAACACCGGCGCGTCGCGGAAGGTGAAGGATACGCCGCGCTCGAAGCCAATCGACTCGGTCACGGCATAGGCGGTCGAGAGCGGCAAGACCGCGCCGGCGAGCATCGAGGCACCGAACAGCCCGACGGCGAACAGGTACTCGGCATAGGCCCCGGCCACCGGCTGCAACGCGCGCGCCGCGTCGGCGGCGCTGTCGAGCGACTGGCTGCCGTGGGGCACAAAAATCGCCGCGGCGGTCGAGATGATGATCGCCGAGGAGACGACGCTGGCAAAGAGCACGCCGACAATCACCTCAAACCGCTCATAGCGATAGTCGCTCGGCGTCACCCCTTTTTCCACCACGCTCGCCTGGGTATAGAGCTGGATGTAGGGCGTAATCGTCGTGCCGATCAGGGCCACGAAGAAGTTGAGGAAGCTCGGATCCAGGTGGAACGTCGGCGTGACCGTCGATTTGAGCACCGTGTTCCAGTCGGGATGGGCGAGAAACACGGCCAGGACGTAGCTGAAGAAAACCGCGGTCATCACCAGAAAGATCTTCTCCAGGCGGCCATAGCTGCCTAGCGTGACCAGGCGCCAGATCAGCAGCGCCATCAGCGGCACGGCGATCCAGCGCGGGATGCCGAAGATCTCGGCGGCAGCGCCAATCCCGACGAACTCGGTGATAGTGGTGCCTCCGTTGGCGATCAGCAGGGCCAGCGTGGCGAGGGTCGCCCAGCGCAGGCCGAACCGCTCGCGGATCAGGTCGGACAGCCCCTTACCGGTGACGGCGCCCATGCGCGCGCACATCTCCTGCACCAGGCTGAGCGACAGGACGATCAGCACCATGGCCCAGAGCAGGCTGTAGCCGTAGCGGGCGCCCGCTGTGGCGTAGGTGGCGATGCCGCCCGCGTCGTTGCCGGCGGCGGCGGCGACCAGTCCCGGCCCCAGCGCGGCAATATAGAGCCAGGCCGGGCTGGCCCGCAGGCGCGCGCGCCAACCCCGGCGCGGCGCCGGGCGTGCGGGTTCGCCGGGGGGTGCGTCCTGGACCGGTTGCGTAACTCCGTGGGCCATACTCCGCCTGGGTGCCGCTAGGAATTGAAGATGCGATTGAGCTTGCGCTGCCAGCCGCTGGGCAGCAAAACCTCGATCGCGTCGTCGACGGTGATGATGCCGAGCAGCCGCCCGGTGTCGTCCAGCACGGGCAGCGCCAGCAGGTTATACTCGGCCATGGTGCGGGCCACGTCGCGCGGGTTGTCATACGGGCCGGCGTGCTCGAAGTCCGTGCGCATGATCGCCTCCATGCGTTCGTCGGGGGCCGCGATCAGCAGTTTGCGTAAGGTGACCACCCCGGCCAGATGGGCGTTCTCGGGGCCGTCGGTGACATAGATGTAGTAGATCAGGTCCGGCTTTTCGAGTTCCGTCCGCAGCAGGGCGATGGCCTGGGCCACGCTGTAGTCGCGCGGGCAGGTGACAAAGGAAGTCGTCATCATCCCCCCGGCGCTGTCGTCGGGATAGCGCAGCAGTTCCCGTACATCGTCGGCGGCTTCCGGTTCCATGGCGCGCAGCAGGTCCGCCGCCCGGTCTTCGGGCAGATCGCCGAGCAGGTCGCTGGCCTCGTCCGGCCCCATCTCCTCGATAATATCGGCGGCGCGGGCGTCGGGCAGTTGCTCCATGATGTCGGTGGCGCGGTCGGGGTCCACCTCCTCCAGCACGTCGGCGGCGGTTTCGTCGTCCAGCCCGGCGATGACTCCCGCCGCCTCATGGTAGCTGAGCGCATCGGTCAGGCGGGCGATGTCGGCGGGGTGCAGACCGCGCAGGGCCTGGCCGCGCCCGCCGGACCCCGGCCCGGTCAGCGCGAGATCGGGCCAGGGCAGCACGCTCGGCGCCAGCCGCTTGCCCAGCGCCCGCAGCACGCCGGTGGTGCTCGACAGCAAATTGAGCCGCCGCAACAGCCCGGTCCAGCCCACATCCACCCCCAGCAGCACCAGGGCCGCCGCCGGGTAGGCGGCCACGGCGCCGGCGGCGGGCGCGGGCAGATGCGTCTGGCCCTCCTCGGCGGGCAGGCCGAGGAGCACATCGTTGACCCGGCGCACGGCGGCCCGGCGGCAGTCGATCACCGGGTGGTCCATGAGGTCCGCCCCCAGCAGCAGTTCGCCGGGGCGGCGGGCGAACGTCTCCAGGAACACGTCCGGGGTCATCAGCCGGCCCCCCTCATGGCTCAGGTCGCCCAGCGAGGCCACGGGCACGAAAAAGCCGGTAGCGTGCTTGCCGCCCTTGGCCACCACGCCGTGCAGCCGGGGATACTGCTGGTAGCGCGCCGCGCCCGTGATCTCGGCGGCGGGCGCGGGCAACCGGACCACGAGATCCTGGATGCGCGCGACCTGGTTGCCGTGGCGGTCGCGCAGCGGACGGCCCAGCAGTTGGGAGAGATACAGCATAACAGTGGCTATTATACACCCGCGCGCACGGGCAGCGTTCAGGTATCGGCCGCGACCTCGACGTAGACTTTGATCGCCTCGTTGTCCTCGGTCAACAGGCGGAGCATCTCGGCGTAGTTATCCAGGCCCTCGACTTTGTTGGTGAGCAGGCGGCCCAGCCAGCCGGGATAGCCGGCCTCGGCCATGGCGAAGTCGCGCACGCCCATCTCGAAATACTCGCGGTTGGCGTTCACCGTGCCGACCATGACCTTGTTGCCCAGCACAAAGCCCAGGTTAATACGGTCCGCCTGCACCTCGACCTTGGTGTCGCCCCCGGTGACGCTACTCAGGACAAGCACGCCGTCCTTGCCCAGGATCTCCATGGCCTCGAAGGCCAGCGGGGCGTAGCCGGTGGCCTCGAAGATGATGTCGAAGGGGCCGTGCTCTTTGGCCGCATCGGCCAGCGAGGTCTGCTTGGTGCTGATATAGCGGGCGCCGATGTCCTCGACCAGTTTGCTATGGATGGTCGGCGGGGGCGTGCGGGCCAGGGTCACGACTTCGAGGCCGCGCAGCCGTAGGCCCAGCGTCGCCAGCAGACCGACGCTGCCCGCGCCCAGCACGGCGGCGCGCCGGGGCCGCCAGACACGCAGCCGCCGCTGGATCTCATAGGCCTGGGCGATGCCCTTCTCGATCACGCTGCACGGCTCCAGCAGCACGCCGATATCCTTCAGCCCGGCGGGCACCTTGACGATGTACTCCGGGTCGTCCACATACTGCTCGGTCAGGAAGCCGTGCAGCAGATTGATGCCGTGCTCGTAATAGACATCGTCGGTGGTCATGTCGTAGGTGCCGATCAGGTCGTAGATGCTGTGGCCGGGCCGGCGCACCGTCGCCACGACGTAATCGCCCACCTGCAACCCGGTTACGTTCGGCCCGACGGCCAGCACGCGGCCAAAGCTCTCGTGTCCCGTGACCAGGAAGTCATAACCGGGCGGCGCCGCGCCGTACTCGCCGGCGTTGATCTCCTTGTCGGTGCCGTCCACGCCCACGCGCAACACCTTGACCAGCACGCCGCGGCCATTGGGCACATCTTCCAGCCGGGGTTCGGGCAGGTCGGCCAGGTGCATCGTATTTGGCTTCTTGGGGAATACTGCGACTGCTTTCATAAGCGGCCTCCTCTCTACCGCCATACTATAACGAGGGCGGTTGGGCGCGTATGATATGCCCGGCTCAGGCGTTCGCCGCCAACCGCCAGTAGCGCTCGGCATAGCGGGGCAGTTCGCCCGCGCCCGGCGGCGCGTCGCGGCGCCACTCGGCGGCCACGGCGGCAGCATAATCGCGCACGGCGGCGGGCATGGCTCCGGCGCTGGGGAAGAGGCTCGTCAGTTGCGAGGGATAGGCGGCGATGGCGGCGATCTTGGTAGCCATGACGGGGTCGATGTTGCAGTACGCGGCCATGGCCAGGCCGTGGGCCGAAACCAGCGCCGCCCCGGCGGACGTGTAGCCCAGTTCGGCGAAGCGGTCGGCGTGGGCCGCGGGGCGCGAGGCATAGGGAAAGTCCTCGTAATAGACGACCTGGCGCCCGCCCGCCGCCAGCAGGCCGGCCGCCTGGAAGGCCAGTTGATGATCGACGTGGTGGCCCAGCCCTAGCGGCGCGTAGATCGTGGCATCATGCGCAACGCCACGCTCGCGCAGCAGCGCATCAATCGACCCGGCGAGTTGCCCGGCCAGGGCGCTGTCGCCGGGGTGGACGGTGCCGAAGATGTCGGCGCGGCTGAGATAGCGCCCCTGGCGGTACACGGCATCGGGGTAGTCGAGCAGGGCCAGATCCAGCCCCAGCAGGGTCAGCGCGGCGCGCTCCTCGGCCCGGCGCAGGGCATTGCCGCCCGCGGGGTCGGGATCGCCCCAGCGGGCGTGGAGTTGCGCCGCGTAGGGCGTCAGCGGCGTGTCCGCGGGCGGCGGCCCGGCGAACAGGGTGATACTCAAGCCGTACTCCCCCGCCGCACTGGTGAGCGCGGCCAGGCCGCCGCACGACAAGGGGATATCGTCCAGGTGCGGGGACAGGTATACATGAGCCGCCATCGTCTTGCTCACTCCCCCCAGGGCCGCGCCACATCGGGCGTAGCCAGCACTAAACCCGGTCCCCCGCTGCCGTCCGCGCAGACGAACGGCACGGGCGCGAACTGCGCCCCCTGGGGAACATAGGCGCTCAAGATCAGGCGATAGGCGCCGGGGGGTGCGTTCGCCGGCACCTGCACCTGCAAGTCGTCGCGGGGCGCGAAGCCGGCGGGCCAATCCGGCCAGGGATGCCCCGCCGCCGCGCCGGGCGGCAGATCGGCCTGCCACGCGGCCCCGCCGCCGGCATCGGCCAGCCGCAGGCTGAACTTCAGGCCGGGTTGCGGGGCGCTGCCCGCCGGCCCGGCGGCCCAGTAGAGGCTGATCTGCTGGCTGTCGCCCGCGTCGAGGTGCGTGCCGCCGCCCGGCAGGAAGAGGCCCACGAGGCGCGGCCCGCCCGCCAGCGTGCAATCTTGTGCCTGCGGCGGGCGCTCCGGCGCGGGTTGCGGCGCCTCCAGGAAGCGCACGTCGCGATAGCGCAGCACGTAGTTGGCCTGCAACGCGGCCAGCGCCGCCGGGGACCAGCGCGGCGTGTAGGTCTCGCCGGTGATGTCGTGCTCCAGCACCACCAGGCCGAACTTGCGCCGGGCGATGTCGGCCAGCAGCCGGCTTTCGTCCCAGCGCCCGCTCGTGGCCTGGGTCGCCATCTGCGCCGGGTCGTCGTAGGGCAGGCTTTTGCCCGCGCGCAGCGCCAGCCAGGCGTCTTCGGTCAGCACCGTCTGGCCCGGCGCGGCGGCGATCTCAGCTTCCAGGCGGGCCATGCGGTCGGCCTTCTCGGCCAGCGGCTGGCCCAGCGGCGTATACCAGGTATTGATCGGCGCGAACAGGAACGGCAGCACGCCCAGCAGCGCCACGGCGATCACCAGCGCGCCCCAGGCCGGGGCCACGCCGCCCCGCGCCCACCCTGCCGCGTGGCCTAGCCCGACCCCGGCCAGCAAGCAGAGCGGCAGCAGCAGCGGCAGCAGGTGGTTGTAGTTGGCGTGCGGCGACAGGTTGGTCAGCACCACGCCGGGCACCGAGATCAGCGCGAAGCAGACCGACAGGGCGGGCACCCGCCGCGCGCGCGCCGCCGCGAGCAGCAAGCCCAGCGCCACCAGCGCCGCCACGACGACCAGGGGCCAGTGTTCGGCCCAAAGCGCGCCCAGGTTCCTGCCCAGCCGCGCGCCCGACAGTTCCTCCGCGCTGGGCAGGAACAGGTGCGTGGCGAGGCCGCCGTGCGAGGCGACGTTGGCGATCAGGAAGGGCACAAGCAGGGTCGCCGCCGCGCCTACGTTCCAGCGCAGCCCGCTGCGCCAGTCGCGGGCCAGCAGAAAGAGGCCCGCCGCCGCCAGCGGGGCCAGCGTCGATTGCTTGGTCCAGCAGGCCAGCACCAGCGGCAGGATCGCCCACCAGGCCAGCCGGGGCAGGCCGCCCCAGCGCACCGCCCCGGTGGACCCCACCCGGTCGGGCGGGCAGGCCGCCGCGACCATGGCTCCGCCCAGCACACCCAGGCCCAGCGCGAGGATGTCTTGCTTGTAGAAGGTGGCCCAGACGATGACCGGGCCGAGGGCCAGCCAGAGCGCCGCTGCTGTGATCCCGGCCAGCCGCGAGCGCGTCTCCGCCCACACCCAGCCGATAAGCGCGCCCGCCGCCAGCAGCGTGCCCAGCAGGCTGAGCAGGCGCCCGCTCCAGAGGTTCAGCCCCCACAGTTTGAGCGCCACCGCGTTGAGCATGTAGAACAGCGGCGGGTAGAGCGACGAGATGAAGTGGTCGGGGCCGAGGGGCGGATAGGGGTTACGGCCCTGCGCCAGCAGCCACGACGAGTGCAGGATGATGCCCTCGTCGAAGTCGATCTGCCAGGGGAAGGCGATCATGTCGGCGCTGTGGGTAGCGAAAAGCCCCAGCCGGCCCAACACCAGGACCGCCGGCACCAGGACCAATGCCGCCAACAGGACGGCCCGCAGCGAGCGCGCAGGCATAGGGCGATTATACCTGTCGCCCACGGGCGGCGGCAAGGTGGCGCGCGTTGCCATCAACCGCCCGCGCTATCGCCCAAGGGCGACGGATAGGGCGCCAGAGCGGTGGTCGGCAGCAGGGCGAGGGCTGTCGGCCCAACAGGTGGTGCCTGGGTTGCTAGAGCAGCGTGAATCTGGAGCAGGGCGGCCGTGGTGTCGTCCACATAGCGGGCCATGGTGGTAGCGTTGAGATATGGGTAAGCGCGATCCAGCGGCGCCAGTTCCGCCCTCTCCTCGTCCGTAGGTGCGCTGTAGTACCGGCGAATATCGTCTAACTGGTGGCGGGTGGCGGCTTCCGGCACAAAGGGCAGATAGGCCGGCGGATTGGGCGCGGGGAGAAAGACGCGCCAGAACAGGCTCACCGGGTGGTCGCGCACATACTGGTGATCGATCCCGTACCAGTCGCGTTTGATCTCTCCCCACGCGGCGCCTCCCCTTTCGGCAAAGAGCGCCGCGTACTCGCGCTTCGTGGGTTGCCCCACCCGTAAGGCCCACAGATTGTCACTCAGCAGATGGAAGAAATAGCCAAGCAGGAAGCTGTAACGGGCCGAATCGGCGGGCGTCACCCCTGCCAGGTACTCCCGATGGAAGGCGAGATCCGCGATGCGGCCTTCGTCCTCGCCTGGGCGCAAGAAATGCGTTACTTCCTTGGGCGGATCGAAGGCGCTCCAGTCGGCGTTGGGGATGCCGGAGTCGGGAGCCAGGTTCCCGCAACTAAAGGCGGCGGCGTCCAACCCCGGCAGGGCCGCCAATACCTGCTCGGCGATGCGTAGATGGCTGATCCAGGTAGACATGCCGCTCCTCTAGCCGCCCAGGTACTGATCCAGGAAATCGGCGATGGCCGGGTAGGCCACCAGGCGATTGTGCAGGCGGACCACGCCGTGGCCCTCGTCGGGGAAGCGCAGGTACTCGACCGGGTGCTGCCGGGCACGCAGGATCTCCACGATCTGCTCGGCTTCGCCGACGGGCACGCGCGGGTCGTTGGCCCCGTGGATGACCATGAGCGGCGCGGTGATCTGGTCCACATGGTGGATCGGGCTGATGGTGCGCAGGAAATCGGCGTCGGCCTCCAGGCTGCCGTATTCGGCCTCGCGCAGCTTGCGCCGCCAGGGGCCGGTATTTTCCAGGAAGGTCACGAAGTTGGCGATGCCGACGATGTCCACGCCCGCCGCCCAGAGGTCGGGATAGGTGGTCACGGCGGCCAGGGTCATGAAGCCGCCGTAGCTGCCGCCCATCACGGCGATGCGGTCGGGCGCCACCTGGCCCGACCCGCGCAGCCATTCCACGGCGGCCGCCAGATCGTGGACCGAGTCCATGCGCTTGCGCACATCGTCCAGGTGCGTGTACTCGCGGCCATAGCCCATGCTGCCGCGCACGTTGGGCGCCAGCACGGCATAGCCGCGATGGACGAAGTACTGGATCACCGGGTCGAACGCGACGCGCGCCTGCCCCTCCGGGCCGCCGTGGACCTGCACGACGCAAGGCAGCGGCCCAGCGACGTTGCGAGGCCGGTAGAAGAAAGCCGGCACCTCGCGCCCGTCAAACGTCGGGTAGCGCACCAGTTCGGGATCGACGAAGGTCTCCGCCGGGATGCCGGCCATGCCGTTGCGCGTCACCTGTTCCACGGCGTCGCCGTCCAGGTCCCACTGCCAGATTTCGAGGTTGCGCGCCGGCGCGGTGACGTTGAAGGCGATGCGGCGGCTGTCGGGTGCCCAGGCCAGTTCGGGCGCGTAGGCCGAGGCGCTGCTGCCGGTGTAGCCCACGTTGCCACGCGGCAGCCCGCTTGGTTGGCGATCCGTGCCGCCGCCCAGGTCGCGCACGTGCAGTTCCGAATAGCCGTCCACGTTCGCGCTGTAGGCCAGGCGCGCGCCATCGGGCGACAGGAAGCAGAAGTCGATGTCCCAGTCGGGCGCAACCAGCGTCTCGCGAGCGCCGGTCTCCAGGTCGAGCCGTACCAGCGCCGCGAATGCGCGATCTTCGTCGGTGATCAGGTAGAGGTTGCGCCCGTCCGGCGCCCACTCCACGTGCTGATAGATCGCGTCGCCGCTGTGCAGGGTCAGGTGCCGGGGCGGGCTGCCGTCGAGCGGCACCAGGTAGAGATCCTGGTTCGACGGCTTTTCTGTGTGCTGGACGATGAGCGCCTGCCCATCGGGCGCCCAGGCGGCCACGCTGTTCGAGCCATCTTGCTGGTAGACCAGCCGCGGCGCGGCATCCGGCGCATCAAGCGCCAGGGTGTAGATGTCGAAAAAGGCGGGGTGGCGCGTATTGGCGGCATAGGCGATGGCGCTGTCGTCGGGCGCCCAGCCGCCGAAGGTGTGGATCACCGCCGGGTTGGGGTCGAGCGGCGTCTGCGTGGCGCCGTCCGCGCTGAGCAAAGTCAGTTGCACATGCTCGTTCCCGCCGCGGTCGCTGCCCAGGATCATGCGGTTATCGTGGTGCGCGGCGCGGGCATACAGGATGCGCTCGGCGCCGAACGTCACCTGCACGGGCCATGCGCCCGGCGCGGCCACGGTCCAGACCTGCGGCAGGCCGGTGATGTTGGTGATAAAAGCCATGCGCCCGTCGGGCAGGAAGGTAGGGCCATACGCGCCCCGAATATTGAGGAAGCGTTGGAAGTCGAAGGATGGCGGCAAAACAGAGTCCTCCCCGGCGCCGTGTAGTCTCTCACAGAGTTCTTGTCACTCTGAGCGCAGCGAAGAGTCTCGTCTCCTGGTTGTACAAGACGAGATTCTTCGCTGCGCTCAGAATGACAGTTCTCCGTGCGCCGACTACGGTGTTACACGCCGCGTGGTGCTTGCGGATTACGAGTCGCTGGGCAATCAGCGCCTGTATTCCTGTATTGTAGCACGGTCCGGGCGGCGGGAACAAGGCGGGGAGACGCGCACCTATGGCCGCCGGGCCGCGCGGCGGGGTGGGCAGCACGCGGGGGCCGGCCCTGCGCGACCTGCCCCCGCCCGGAGTTACTTGCCGGGGGCGGTGGGACTGCCGCCCGTCACATTCAGCGTATAGCTGCCGCAGCCGCCGTTCGCCGTGACCTCGTACACGGTCACGACAAAGGGCTGGCCCGCCGCCACGGTGAAGGAATAGCTGTTGCTGCCGGTGTCCTGGCCGGGACTCCACCCGATATCGCCGCGGTAGTTCGCGGTGATATTGGCCGGGTCGAAGCTGTTCAGGTAGGCGATGCTGAAGATGTCGTTCGTGCCGGCGCAGGGCGACGTTAGCTGCACGGTGATACACTGCGAACTGCCGGTCGTGTTGGCGAAGGTGTAGGCGTCGTAGTGGTGGGCCAGCATATCGCCGTTGCCGGGCACCGTCTTGACGGTGCTGCAGGTGCTCGGCACCCAGTCGCGCACGATGCGCCCGGCCTGCGTGGGGTCGCCGCTCGTGATGGCGCCCTGGATCGGCTGCGGCCCGCCGCCCGGCGTGGCGGTCACGGTCGGCGTGGCCGTGCCTGTGCCCATCGGGGTGCGCGTCGCCGTGCTCGTCGCGATGCCGGTCGGCGTGTGCGTTGGGATGCCGGTGGGCGTGCGCGTCGCCGTGCTGACCGGGGTGCGCGTGGCGGTGCGGGTGGGCGTGGTCGTGCGCGTACTCGTCGGCGTGCGCGTCGCCGTGCGCGTACTGGTCGCCGTGCGCGTACTGGTCGCGGTGCGCGTCGCCGTGCTGTTCGGCGGGGCCGTGGCCGTCACGGTAGCGGTCGCGGTGCGCGTGGGCGGCACGGCGGTGGCCGTATGCGTCGGGCTAACGGTAGCGGTCGCCGTGCTGGTGCTGCTCGGACTTGCCGCCGGCGTATCCGTCGCCGTGGGCGGCACGGTAGCCGTGTGGCTGGGCGTGCGCGTGGCCGTCGCGGTGGGCAGGGGCGTATCGGTCGCCGTTCCGGTCGGGATGGCCGTGGACGTAGCGGAGGGGATCGCGGTAGCCGTCGCGGACGGCGGCACCGGGGTGTTTGTGGGCGTGGCGGTACGGGTCGCCGTGCTGGTCGCGGTCGTGGTACGCGTCGGCGTAGTGGACGCCGACGCCGTGCTGTTGGCCGTCGGGGTGTGCGTCGCAGTCCCGGTGGCGGTGGGCGTGCTGGTGGCCCCGCCCACCGGGCTGCCGCCGGTCACGGCCAACGTATAGCTGCCGCAGCCGGCGTTCGCCGTGACCTCGTACACGGTCACGACAAACGTCTGGCCCGCGGGCACATCAAAGCCGTAGGTGCTGCTGCCGCCGAGTTGCCCCGGACTGGCGCCAATATCAGATCGGTAGTTGGTGACAATATTGGCCGGGGTGAAGCTGCCCAGGTAGGCCGCGCTGAAAATATCGTTCGTGCCGGTGCAGGCGGTGGTCAGCCGTACGGTAATACACTGCGAACTGCCGGTATTGTTGACGAAGTTGTAGGCGTCGTAGTGATGAGCGAGCATATCGCCGTTGCCGGGCACGGTCTTGACGGTGCCACAACTGGCGACGGTCCAGTCGCGCACAAAGCGCCCGGCCTGGGTGGGATCGCCGGTCGTGATCGCGCCCTGTACGGGCGGGGTCGTCGGCGTGGCCGTGGGCGTATTGGTCGGTGTGCCGACCGGGGTATTGGTGGCGGTGCCGCTCACGGGGGTCGGCGTCCGGGTGGGGGTGCGGGTGGCGGTGGGCGGGGTACCGGTGGCCGTGGGCACCTGGGGCATGGGCGTGCGCGTGGCCCGCGTACCCACATCGTAGTAACCCTGGCCGCCGCACGTGCGCGGCGACCCGTCCCAGTAGCCCGCGAAGTTATCCAGGATATTCGCCATGAACTGCTCGACCCGGTGGTCGGCGTCGTTGGAGAGCGCGTAGGATTGGAAAACCTGGTTGGGGTAGGAGTGGTCGATGAGACCCCAGGCAAAGTGGATGCTGCCCGCGGCGAAGACCTGCGCCCCGCTCGCCGCCGTGTAGATGGCCGAGTTCTGGGCCAGCGCCACCCCATGCGCGTTGATGACCGTGCCGCTGGAGATCACGTCGATGCCCGGCGGGGTGTGCCCGTTATTATGGATCGCGGCCCACTCCTCGCCGATGATGTTGTTCACCTGGTCGCCGGGCTGGAGGCCGGTGCAGTCGAAGTACCAGCGGGTGGCCGGGGCGCTGATCACCCAGGGATAGTTGTAGCGCGCATCGTCGTAATACGACTGGTAGCCCACGCCGACCAGGATGTTGTCGGGGCGTTGCAGGATGGGGCCGTCAAACTCGACGGTGGTATAGGGCGCGGTGTGCGTGGGGTCGAGCGCGGGGTCTTTGTAGCAGGTGATAATCCGGTTCGGCCCGACCGGCGACGACTCCAGGCGCACACTCCAATAGGTCTCATTGGCCGAGGCAAAGACCATGTTCACCCCGGCGGCCAGGGCATTTTCGACGTTATCACGCTCGCCCCAGGTCCAGTATTCGGGGTGACCCACTTCGAGCACGACCTTATGGTTGAGCAGGATGTTGGGGTTCGTGGCGGTGTCCACATCGCTGATATAGGTCACGTCATAGCCCGAGGCTTCCACCCAGCGCAGCATATCGACATCGTGGGTAAAGAAGGAACCGGTGCCCGCGCCGTCGGCATAGGGCCGGTCGAAGGAGACCTGATAACCGCGCGGCCGGCCCTCGTTATTGCGCGAGAGATAGAGGCTCTCGCCGCCGTAGTCGTTATACGCCTGATTGGTCATCGAGGCTTCCTGGAAGACAAAATCGGCGTTGTAGCTGTCGTTGCGGACGGTGAAGTAGACAAAGATGCGCCGGCCCTGGTCGCTGTCCATGCGCAGGAGATAGATGCCGCTGACCCAGGCGGCGTTGGTGGGCAGGGTAAAAGCGGCGGCCCACGGACAGCGCACCAGGCCGGTCGAACTGGTGCGCGTGCAGGCGGGCTGCGGCGCCGTGCTGACCGGCCCGCCCGTGGTGATCAGGCGGGCGCCGTGGTTCTGATAGTAGCCCAGCCGGTACAGCCGCCAGGTAATCGAGCTACCGGCATTGTTGACGTAGATGCTGATCGGGTTGCCCGCGTTCACGCTGGTCGCCCCGGCGTAAGCGTTGAGCTTGGGCGGGTCATTCCAACCGATGTCGGCCCACTCGTCCGTGCCCGGCAGCGCGTTCTCAGTGACGATGCGGTTGTTGGCCGTGCGCGCCGCGCCATGCGGGGCGGCGGCCTGCGTGCGCACCGCGGGATTCAGGGCACCCCACAGCCCCGCGCCCAGCAGGAGGAAAGCGCAAACAAGCATGAACATTCCAAGCAGCCAGCCGCGCGCGGGCTTATGCAGATGCTGAAACATGGTGGTGCCTCTCTGACGGGAGTCGGGGTCGGGCTAATTCTGATCCCTTGTAGTGTAGCACAGCCGGATTGAAATAGGATGTAGTTCTTGACGGATTGAATACTGCACAGCGCAGTTCTTGCTAAATTGATATTTCCACGCCGGTTGGATAGGCGTCAAGTATCGCTCGTCTACCGGCGGAGGCCGGGGCACGCCGAAGGCCGCTTGGCAGCGGCCCCGCGGCTACCGTATAATGTGCAGATAGGTTATGGAGCAGACAACAGCGCATGAGAAATAGAACAGCCGGCCGCGCAGCGACCACCGCAGAAATGGGTGGCCCGGCGCCGGAAACCGCGACCGGCACGGCGACGCAACCCGCCGCGCCCCCGCGCCCCCTGGGGCGGCGGCTCCTGGCCGCGCTCTGGCCGGTGGCCGTTTTCACGGTCCTCACCGTGATTATGACCTGGCCGCTGGTGACGGACCTGCAACACGGCATCATCTACGGCATCACCGCCGACGCCGATGTCAGCCGCTGGGATCTCTGGTGGTTCAAGACGGCGCTGCTGGAGCGCCACAGCAATCCGTTCTACACGGACATGCTCTACTACCCCTATCGCCTGGGCGCGAACGCGCTGCCGCTCTACTTCCACACGCTGCAGCCGCTCAACGGCCTGCTGGCCCTGCCCGTCTTGCTGCTCACCGACGATGTGGTCGGGCCGACCTTCGCCTACAACCTGCTGCTACTGGGCCACATGATCCTGACCGGCTGCGCCATGTTCTGGCTGGTGCGCTACCTGACCGGCAGCGCGGCGGGCGCGCTGGTCGCCGGGATCGTCTTCACCTTCGGCGCGTTCCACCAGTACCACATCCACGAAGCCCAGTTGGAGCTGATCCCGCTGGAGTGGCTGCCGCTCTTCGTGCTGTTCCTGCACCGCCTGCTCTATGGGCCGCCGGAACGCAAACGCCGTGTGCTCAACGGCGTGCTGGCCGTGGCCGTCCTGGTCGCCACGGCGCTGACTAGCTGGTATCTGACGCTCTATCTGCTGATGATCGGCGGGCTGCTGGCCCTGGTGCGCCTCGTGGAGCGCCCGCGCGAGTGGCGCGCGACGCTCGGCGCGACGGCGGCGGTGATGCTGGCCTGGGGGGTGCTCGCCGGCCCGTTCCTGTACGCGACGATCCGCTCCAGCGCCGACCCCAACTTCCAGTTGGTCAGCGGGCTCGACTACGAGGTGCGCTTCTCGCTCAGCCCGCTCGACCTCTTCACGGTGTCGAAGGATGTGCGCATGGACCCGGCGGTCTGGTTCCTGGGGCCGCTGGGCTGGAGCGCGCTGGTGCTGGGCGCCGTGGGCGCGTGGCGGCTGCGGCGGCGCGCCGTGGTCTGGGGCATCCTGATCGGCGTGGGCGCCATCCTGGCTCTCGGTCCCTATCTGCAGTGGGATGCCGCCATCGACGTGAACCACACCACCGGCGTGCCCCTGCCCTACCTGCTGCTGCGCAACCTGCCGTTCCTGTCCATCGCCCGCGTACCGCGCCGCTTCGTCGTGCTGGCCGACCTGGGGCTGGATGTGCTGGCGGGCGCTGGGGCGGCCTACCTGGTCGCCTGGGCACGGCAGGCCGCGACCCGCCTGCGCCGGGTCTGGGCGCCGCGCGCCGCCGCCGGGGCCATGCTCAGCGTGCTGGCCCTGGTGCCGCTGCTCGAACTGGCCGTGATCCCCCAGCCGCTGCGCCCGGTGTACTTCTCGCCGTTCTTCTCGCGCCTCGCCGCCGAGCCGGGCGATTTTGCCATCCTGGAGTTGCCCGTAACCAGCCACTACCTGCGCGATCACTCCCGCATGATCAACCAGACCGTGCACCACAAAAAGATCATTGGAGGATATGTCGCGCGG
>DASSGZ010000219.1:0-14678 GCA_035693165.1 Chloroflexia bacterium
TCCTCCAACTCGACCCGGAACACCGGCTTGACTCCCGAATAGACCACCGAGCGGACAGCGCCTGTTGTGAAGGTATTCGTCGTTTCGTCGAGACAACGCAGCCGTAGCAGGGGGATGCGGGACCGTCCGTGCGGGGTCTGGGCCATTTCATATAATTCTCGCAGGGTTCGCTTCGCAGGCCCGCTGCGCCGGCCCGCTGCCATATGCTCGCTATAGATCAGTGTGTCTCCGGTCAAGCAGTAGCTAAAGCCGGCCCTGTGGCGAATCAACTCATGGGTCAGGCTGCGCGACACGCCGGTGAAGAGGAAGGTCCAGGTGGCGTGCTCGATGACGCTACCGTGCTTGGCTTCCAGGATGTTGTCGATGTACTCGTGGTTGGTCTTGCGGCCCTTCCCGAACGACATGTAGCAGACCCGCCCGCCGACCTCGACCACCTTCTCGGCGGCGGAGCCGGCATCGGTGGCCCAGGTCATCCCCTCGTCGGCGACAAACTGGGCGATGGCGGCCTCGTCAAGCTGCTGGCGCGCGATCAGGAAGACTTGCGGTTCACGCAGGATACGCATGGGCAGATCCTTTCGGCGGGGCGCGGGCGCCGCGCGCCAAGTCGCGGGGCAGCGCCGGGAAATCTCACGGCATTATAGCACAAGGCCCCGCCCGCGGCACCCGCGTGCCGGCGAACTGAGCCGTACGCTTGCGTGCGGCAGGCTGCATTGTTATAATCGAAATCATGGCTAAACAAATTGTCCCGGCCACCCCGCCGCCGGTCGCGGCGCCGCCCCGCTCGTCCGGCGAGTCGCCGGCGCTCGCCGCGGTGCGTGCGGCGCTGGAGCGCCTGCCCGCTACCGAGGACCCCAGCGCCCTGTACGAGGCGGCACTGGCCGGCCTGCGGCAGTTATTCGGGCCGGCGGCGCTGGCCGTCTTGCGCGCCGATGCCCGCGGCGCCTGGACCGTCGAAACCACCCAGGGCCTGCCCGCCGATCTGCCGTATACCTGGCTGGACGGCGTGGGCGGCAATCCGGCGGCGGGAGACACGGTGCTGGAACCGGGTGCCTTTGGCCCCGAAGTGGGCGCCGCGCTGGCCGAAAGCGGGCTAAGAACCGTCTGGCGCCTGCAATTGACGCACGACGACGCGCGGCCCGGCGTGGTGCTGCTCGGCTTCCCGGACTCCGCCGCGCCCGCCCCCGAAACGTTCGCCCTGGCCCAGGTCTATATCGAGCAACTCAGCACGCTGCTAATGAATGCCGAGTTGCGCAGCCAACTGCGGGCGCAGCGCACCCAGTTGGAGGCCGCCGAAGCCGTCAGCGAGATCAGCGCCGCGCTCAACAGCCACCTGGGCGAACCCGACGTGCTGCAACTCATCGCCGACCGGGCGCGCGAACTGTTCAACTCCGACGGCGTGGCGATCAACCTGCTGGAACCGGATGGCCGCTCGGTCCGCGCCGCGGTGGTCAGCGGCGACAGCATGGAACCGTTGCTGGACCGGGTCCACACCGTGGAGACCAGCCTGGCCGCGCGGGTCACTGTGACCGGCGAACCGGCCATCTGGAAAGCGAGCGAGGGCACCGCGCCGGCGGGCAACCCGCCCATCCGGCTGGCGCTGGTCCACCCGCTCACCGGGCCGTTCGGGCCGATCGGCTCGATCGGCGTCATGGCGATCGACAACACGCCGACCTTCTCGTCGGCCGATATGCGGGTGCTCGAACAGTTTGCCCGCCAGGCCGCCCTAGCGATCACCAACGCCCGCATGCTGGAGCGGTCGCGCCAGGAGGCCCATTTCCAGGCCACCTTCAACGGCATCATCGAGGCGCTGCTGTCGGCGCATACCGACGACGAAGTCCAGGCGCAACTGGTGGACACGGCGGCCCGGCTCATCCCCTGCGCGAGTTGCTTCTTCGCCGTCTACAGCAGCGACCTCAGCACCGCGAGTATCCGCCATGCCTGCAACCGGCCCAGCGCACCCGATATGCGCGGCACCTGGGACCCGCAGATAAGCTGGCCCGACCTGATGGACCCCATCCTCAAGGGCGACCTGATTTACTGGGCCAATACCGACGAGACGGCACCCACGCCCAGCGAGCGCACCTGGCGCGAACGGCGCATCGACTCCGCCGTGCTGGTGCCGGTGCTCTATCGCGGCTGGCTGCTGGGCGTGCTCGGCTTCCTCAATATCCAGCACATGCCCAACTGGCTGCCGCTGACCCCCGACCTGTTGCGCCACCTGGCGGCGCAGGTCGCCTCGGCGCTCACCACCGCCCGGCTGTACGAAGAAACGCGCGAACACCTGGCGGCCGTGCGGCGCCTCAGCGAACGCGTCCACGCGCTGAACAACGTCAGCGTGCAGATCCAGGCCGCCCGCCACGCCGACGAAGTCTTCGCCCAGACGTTTGCCGGGCTACGCAGCCTGGGCCTGCACGCCGTCGTCACCGGCACCGGCGAGAACGGCGACGGGCTCAGCGTCATCGCCCATTCGTTCACGGCGCGCGAGACGGCCCGCGTGGCGGCAATGGGCGCCCAACCGCTGGCGCCGGAACACCTGCCGCTGAGCCGGATCGAAGCCTTCGAGACGGCGATCCGCACCCGCGAGATCCAGTTCTGCGACAATATTCTGCCCGCGCTGGCGGCCTGCTTCCCCACCACGCCCCCCGACGTGCTGCAAAGCCTCAGCGAAGCTCTAGGCGTCACCCGCGGCGTGATCGCGCCCCTGATCGCGCGCGACCGGCTGCTGGGCCTGCTGGTGATCCTGGGGTCCAACCTGCACCCTGGCGACGAAGCCGCCCTGGCGCCGCTCGCCAGCCAGGCCGCCATTGCGCTCGACAAGGCCGCGCTCTACGACGCCATGCAGGCGGCCTACCGCTTCTCCGAGTCGCTGATCGACTCGATGAGTGAGGGGCTGGCCGTGGTCGATACCGAAGGGCGGCATATGCTGGCGAACCGCGCTTTCTCCGCCATGGTCGGCTATGAGCAAGAGGAACTGGAGGGGCAGTTGCCGCCGTTGCCCTACTGGCCGGGCGAAGAGGACACCGCCTCGCGGGCCGAGCTACGCAAAATCCTCAGCGGCGCCTACCCGCCCGGTCGCGAGGTCTCGGTGACGCTGCGCCGCCGCGACGGCACCACTTTCCATGCCGGGCTGACCCCCGGCGAGGTCCACGACGAGCGAGGCCGCGTCACCGGCATCCTGGTGGTCGTGCGCGACCTGACCGAGCGCGAACAGTTGGAGGCCGAAGCCGCCGAAGCCCACGCCGCCCGCGAAGCCGACCGGCTGAAATCGGAACTGCTCTCCACCGTGTCGCATGAGTTGCGCACGCCGCTGGCGGCCATCAAGGGCTTCACCAGCACCATGCTGCGCTACGGCGACCGGCTCAGCGCCGAGGAGCAGAAGGAATTTCTGCACGACATCGAAGACTCCAGCGACCGGCTGGCCGAACTGGTCAGCAACCTGCTGAACATGTCCCGGCTGGAAGCGGCGCTGCTCAGCATGGAACCCGAACCGCTCGACCTGGCGCCCCTGGTCCGCGACGAAGCCACCGGGTTCCTGCCCCGGCTCATCGGCCGCAAGCAACAACTGGGCCTGTCGGTCCCCGATCAACTGCCGCTGGTGCAGGCCGATCCGCGACGCGTGCGCCAGGTGATCTCGAACCTGCTCGACAACGCCGCCAAGTACACCCCCAAGGGCGGCCATATCGATATCCATGCCGAGGAAGACGGCGCGGATGTCGTGATCATCATCGCCGATAGCGGGCCGGGCATCCCGCCCGAACACCTCGATCGGATTTTCGAGCCATTTCATCGCGTCGACTCCGGCCTGACGCGCACCGTTGGCGGCACGGGGCTTGGTCTGGCGATTACCCGGCGCATCGTCGATGCGCACGGCGGGCGGATCGAAGTGCAAAGCGCACCAGGGGCGGGCACCACCTTCACCGTGCGCCTGCCGATCATCAAGCCCGAATGAGGAGACCGCAACCGTGTTGAAACAGGCTACGATTCTCATCGCCGAGGACGATCCGCGCATGCTGAAGCTCGTGCGGCGGACACTGGAGTTGGAAGGTTACAAGGTGATCACCGCCATGGACGGGCGCCAGGCGCTGGAGCTGGCGCTGGCCGAGTCGCTCGACTTGCTCGTCCTCGACGTGATGATGCCCGAGATGGACGGTTTCACCGTGGCCCAGAAAGTCCGCGACACCTCGCAGGTGCCGATCCTGATGCTGACGGCGCGCGCCGCCGAGAGCGACATCGTGCACGGCCTGGACTCGGGGGCCGACGATTACCTGCTCAAGCCCTTCGGCGCCGACGAACTGGCGGCCCGCGTGCGCGCCCTGCTGCGCCGCGCGCGCCAGCCCGACGCGCCCGCCCCCGCCACCGTCGTCATCGCCGACAACCTGACCGTCGACCTCACACAGCGGCGGGTCTACCGCGACGGGGTGGAAGTGATGCTCACGCCCACCGAGTACCGCCTGCTGGCGCTGCTCGCCAGCCATCGCGGCAAGGTGCTGACCCACGAGATGCTGCTGGAGCAGGTCTGGGGGCCTGAATGGCGCGGCGAACTCCACCAGTTGCGCGTCTATATCGCCCGGCTGCGCCAGAAAATCGAACCCGACCCCACCGCGCCGCGCTATCTGCTGACCCGGCCCGGCTTCGGCTACACGATGCCCGTCTAGCGAATTTGGGTTCGCCGCCCAATGAGTCACCCGTTCGCCGTTTGGTGATTTGTTTGTGACTTTTTCGGGCCGTCCGCACACGGCAAAAAGACCCTTTTCGTATATCATAGAGTTAATACCGCCCGGCCCGATGGGGCCGGGGCGGGCGGGGCGGCTCTCCACGCGGGCAGCCCTGCGCGTGTTTTGCGCCACGGACGGGCGGCGCAGCGAAGTACCCCCATTTACCACGGCATCCCCAGATGCCAAGCAGAGGCAAGCGGATTGAGCGCATCTATTAGTGTTGCCGGGTCGCTGGCGCGGTTGTCCCAGGAGGACACCCCTGCATCCGGTATGAGCAAATCACCCGCCTATACCACCGCGCGGCCCCGCTGCCTGGTACTGGCCGAAAACACCAGCCTGCGCCTGCTCGTGCGCATGATCCTCTCGCTCGAAGGCTGGGAGGCCGTCGAACAAGAAGACTCCGCCTATCAGGCCGTCGTCGCCGACCTGGACTGCTTCGTCTGGCCGGGCGAACGGGTGGGGCTGGTGGTCCGCCAGGCCATGCTGGCCGGCCTGCCTGTCCTGGCGCTCACCGGCCAGGATCTGACCCCGCAGGAATGCGCGGCCATCGGCAACCCGCCGTTGCTGATGAAGCCGTTTGAACTGGCGAGCTTCGTCCAGGTACTCCATACCTGGCGGCTGCGCCTGGAGTCTCGCGCCGCCTGATTCTCCAACCCAATTAAGGCATCAGGGGGCCATTCGCTGAGAGGCGAGTGGCCCGTTTTTTGCGTACTCTAGTACCCCGGAAGTCCTGTTGCAGCACATCTATTCAGACTTTCGCCAGAGTTTGTTGATACTTATGACGAACTAGCAGATGTAGTAGTGTCGGTCTTTCGGCGGATCTTAGCCGCTCGTGGAGGCAAGAAGGGTTGACAGCATTTGTTAGATCGAGTATTATTTAGCAGTGCTATTAATTAGCCAAGCTAACATTAGCGATGAGGCTGATGCTTATATTTTATGAAGGACACAGAGAAACTAAACATGATTGAAACTGCACCTACCAGCGAGGCCACCGCCGCCCCTGCCCGTCCGGCGGTGGATCAGGCCGCAGGTCGCGTGCTGCGCGTCATCCCGGTCATGTTCAAGCAGATGATCGTCAAGGCTCGTGAGGAAATGCCCGACGCCCTCTGCGACCTGGGTGAGACCCAGTTCCGCATCATCCATGCCTTGAACCACGGAAGCTTCACAATGGGAGAACTCGCCGATCGCATGAAGGTTCGCACGCCCACGGTATCGCGCATGATCGACGCGATGGTGGCGCGCGGCCTGGTGGACCGCGAACCGGACAGCACAGACCGGCGCAAAGTCTGGCTGCACCTCACCGCCGAGGGCCGGAAGGTATCCACCGCGATGGAGCAGCACTTCCAGATCGCCGTTGCACGCTTCTTGCAACCGTTGGATGATGAAAAACTGGCTGTCATTGTCGCAGCCTGCGACGCGCTCGAAGGGCTACTGTCCGGCCCACAGGACAACGAACAAAAGCCATCCACTGTTCGGGAGGACTCACGTTAATGGCAGCACAAGTCCAGGACCGGCGGCCCGCCGCGGCGACATCCGCGAGCGAGGAACCGCCGGTCAAAAACTTATTGATCATCATGATCGGCATCATGCTCGGCGTATTGCTGGGCGCGCTCGATCAAACGGTCGTCGGACCGGCCATGCCGAAGATCATCGGCGACCTCAACGGCTTCGATCACTACGCCTGGGTGTTCACCGCCTATATGCTCACCTCGACGATCTCCGTGCCGATCTTCGGCAAGCTGGGCGACATGTACGGCCGCAAGTGGTTCTATGTCGCCGGTATCGTCGTCTTCCTGGCCGGCTCGATGCTCTGCGGGTTGTCGCAGGACATCTGGCAGTTGATCGCCTTCCGCGCCTTCCAGGGCCTGGGCGGCGGGATTATGTTCTCCAACGCCTTCACCATCATCGGCGACCTGGTGCCGCCGGCCGATCGCGGGCGCTGGCAGGGCCTGTTCGGCGGCGTCTGGGGCCTGGCAAGCGTGTTCGGCCCCACCGCGGGCGGCTACATCACCGACAACCTGAGCTGGCACTGGGTGTTCTATGTGAACGTGCCGGTGGGCATCGTGGCGCTGGCCGTCTTGCTGACCACCTTCCCCAACATGCACCATGACACCGGCGCCAAGAAAGTGATCGACTGGTTCGGCGCGCTGACGCTGATCGGCGCGATGACCCCGTTGCTGGTCGGCCTCTCGCTGGCCGGCACCGCCGACGACTGGACCTGGACCTCGTTCAACACCCTGGCGACGTTTGTGGTCGCGGCGGTCTTCCTGGTGGCCTTCCTGTTCGTGGAAACGCGCGTGCGAGAGCCGATCATTCCGCTCGACCTGTTCAAGAACCGCACCTTCACCCTGTCGGTGATCACGGTGTTCCTGACCGGTATCGGCATGTTCGGCGCGGTCAGCTACATCCCGCTCTTTATCCAGGCGGTACAGGGCGGCAGCGCGACCAGCAGCGGCAACGCGGTCACGCCGATGATGCTCACCGTCGTCTTCTCCAGCGTGGTCACGGGGCAGCTCATCAGCCGCACCGGTAAGTACCGCGTGCTGGGCGTCGTGGGCATGGTCCTGCTGACCGGCGGCATGTTCTTGCTCGCCGGCATGAATGTGAGCACGCCGACCTGGCAAACCGTGATCTACATGATGGTCATGGGCCTGGGGCTGGGCGTGGCGATGCCGCTGTACAACCTGGTCGTACAGAACGCCTTCCCCATCACCCGGCTTGGCGTCGTGACTTCGGCGGTGACCTTCTTCCGCTCGATTGGCGGTACGGTCGGTATTGCCGTCCTCGGCTCGATTGTGAACAACCGGTTCCGCGACGAGTCGGTGAACCAGATCCAACAACTCAATCCGCAGTTGGCGAGCCAGCTACCGGCGGAGTTCGTCAGCAAGCTCAACCCGCAGGTGCTGGTCAACCCGCAGGCTATCGAGGGGATGCGCCAGGCCATGCAGGCCCAGCACGTCCCGGCGGCGCTGGTCAACGGCATCATCGACACGATTCTCAAGGCGATGAAGCCCGCGCTGGCGATTGCCACCACCGAGGCGTTCCTGATCGGCGCGGTGACGCTGATTATCGCCATCGCCGCCACGGCCTTCATCCAGGAGATCCCGCTGCGCAAGACCAACGCGCGCCCGGCCATGGCCATGGCCGAGGGGGACCGCCCCGACGTGGTCCAGGAAAGCGAAGAGGCTCTGGAAGCGCAAGAGCCGGTGGCCGTAGCTGGTCGCCGCTGATCGTTTGGTAGGGGCGATGCGCCGCATATGTCGCGACGCATCGCCCCTATTCCCCGCCCCGTTCCAACGCGCCGCCAATATCGTTCTTTAGAATACACTTTAGCGGCCTTTTTGTGCGCGGAACGTTTGTGAAAATATACACAATATGGTAAAGAAGGTAATGAGGGGCGCATGCACACGATAGCGCGCAACCCCACGGCCTTGCCAACGTAGGATTGGGCAGATACAAAGCTTAAAGCCACCGGCCTCATCCCGGCTATCCATCATCGGGATGGGCTCTGGAAACGGGCAACAAATATAGCCAACGCGCGCCTGGCCGCAGGCGCGGACCGCCGGCCCGAATCGGGTAGGAAACGTGGTAGCCGGCATAGCAGCACCGGGCTAACAATAAACACGGAAGGAAGTAGTACATGCACCTGTTAACCAAAGGCGCCCTGAGCCGAATCGCGATTGTGCTTCTGGTCGCGGTCTTTGTCATCGCCGGCGGTATCTACTCGGCCACGCAGCTCAAGAGCGAGTTGCTGCCGAGCATCGATATTCCCAGTGTGACGGTTATCACCATCTATCCGGGCGCGGCGCCCGACGACGTGTTGCGCGATGTCACCGAGCCGTTGGAGCGGGCGCTCGCGGGCACCGAGAACCTCAAGACGACCAACTCCACGTCGAACGACAACATCTCCATCGTGACGTTGCAGTACGAGTACGGCACCGACATGGAGAAGGCGCAACAGCGCGTGCAAGACCTGGTCAACCGGGTGACGCTACCCACGCAGGTGC
Source organism: Chloroflexia bacterium (assembly GCA_035693165.1). GTDB lineage: Bacteria > Chloroflexota > Chloroflexia > QHBQ01 > JAICKM01 > JAICKM01. The sequence goes on from DASSGZ010000219.1 coordinate 8,723, forward strand.
AGCGGCCCACGGTGAGCCGGTTCAACTTCAGCGATATTCCGCTGGCCGCCTACACTCTCAACACCAGCGACACCAGTCCCGATGCCTTGAGCAATCTCCGGCGCACCGCGAACGAGCAGATTGTGCCCGAGTTGCAGGGCATTCCCGGCGTGAACTCGGTCACGGTCAGCGGCGGCTCGAACAAGCAGGTGATCATCACGCTCGACGCCAAAAAGCTGGCCGAGAAGGGCCTCACCGCGTCGCAGGTGACGGGCGTGTTGCAGGCCAACAACGTCAGCTTCCCGGCGGGCACCATCGTGACCGGCGGGCAGAGCGTGCCGGTGGTCGTGGGCCACGAGTTCAACTCGGTGGACGACCTACGCAAGGTCGTCGTCGGCATGCAGATGCCGGCGGGCATGGGCGCTCCCGGCGCGGCGGGCGGCTCCGGCGCGGCGGGTAGCCCCGCGGGCGGCGCGATGCCCGGCGCGGGCGGCGCACCAGGCGGGGCCGGCGCCCCGAACAGCGCGGCCCCCGGCGGCACCGCGACCGGCCCGGCGGGGACCACCGCGCCCGGCGCCAGCGGCGTCCTCACCGGCACCACGGCGCCCGCCGCTAACGCAGGCGGCGCCAAGGCCGGCAGCAGCACCGGCACGACCGGTAGGACGACCGGTAGCGGCGGCACCGGCAAGGCCGGCAGCCCGGCGGGCAACGCCACTCCCGGCCCGGCCACCGGCGGCCCGGCAGCGGGCAACGCCGGCGCAGGTGCCGCTGCCGGAGGCGCCACAACGGGCGCGCAAGGCACCGGGACACAAGGCAGCGCGAGCGGCGCCGCCGCGGCGGCCACCACCCCCGTCGCGCCCACGCCGGTCCAACTCCAGGATGTCGCCACGGTCGAACTGACCAACTCGGCGGCCTCGACCGTCAGCCGCAGCAACGGCAAGCCCAGCCTGGCCCTTATCGTCTACAAGACGCAGAACGCGAACACAGTGCAGGCCACCCATGATGTCGACCACAAGCTCGACGAATTGAAGAGCAATCTGCCCGGCATGGACATCGTGCCCTCCTTCAACCAGGCCGACTACATCGAAGAGTCGCTGAACAGCCTGATCCGCGAAGGCGTGTCGGGCGCGATCCTGGCGATCCTGGTCATCCTGCTGTTCCTGCGCAGTGTGCGCTCGACGCTGGTGACGGCGGTCTCGATCCCGGTCTCGATCCTGATCGCGTTCATCCTGCTGAACGTCTTCGACATCTCGCTCAACATCATGAGCCTGGCCGGGCTGGCGGTGGCCGTCGGGCGCGTGGTGGACGATAGTATCGTGGTGCTGGAGAACATCTACCGCCACGTCCACAACGGCGAGTCGGTGCGCTCGGCGGCGTATACGGGCACACGCGAGGTGGCCTCGGCCATCACGTCGTCCACGCTGACCACGGTGTCGGTCTTCCTGCCGCTAGGCTTCCTGGCCGGGCTGGTCAGCGAGATCTTCCGCCCGTTCGCGGTCGCGGTCACGCTGGCCCTGCTGGCCTCGCTGCTGGTCGCGCTGACCATCGTGCCGGTGCTGGCGACGCTCTTTATCAAGCCGGCGAAGGCCGGGACGCAGCCGGCGGCGGAAGGCGTGGAGGACAGGGACACGCTGGTGCAGCGCCTCTACACGCCCACCCTGCGCCTGGTGCTGCGCAACGGCTGGACCAAGGCGGGCACGCTGGCCCTGGCGCTGATCCTGTTTGCCGGCAGCCTGCTGCCGCTGGCCCTCGGCGGCATCGGGTTCAGCTTCCTGAGCTTCGGCAGCGACAAAGTGCTGACCGCCAACATCAAGCTGAAGCCCGGCACCGATATCGGCACCACCAGCAACCTGGCCGCGGGTATCGAGGCGAAGCTGGCCGAGAACGCGGCCGTCAACAACTACCAGACAACTATCGGCACCAATACCGAAGGGGCCGGGTCGGGCTTCGTCGGGCTGGGCAGCGACAGCGCCGCCGCCATGACTGTGAACCTGAACCGGGACGCCGACGTGGACCAGCAAGCCAACTGGCTGCGCGACCTGCTCAAGGCCACGCCCAACATCGTGGACTACACTGTGAGCACCGGCGGCAACGACGGCGGCTTCAATAGCTCCAGCTTCGCGCTGGTGGTCAGCGGGCCGACACAGGATTCGCTGCAGCAGGTCAGCACCACGCTCATCGACAAGCTGAAGCAGGTCCCCGACCTGGTGAACGTGACCAGCGACCTGGCCGAGGCCAAGCCCGAGATCCGCATCCAGGTGGACCCGGATAAGGCGTTGCAGCACGGCAGCACCGCCGTGCAGATCGCCGGCCAGGTGCGCGCCCTGCTGACGCAGCAGAAGATCAGCCAGATCACCCTCGACAGCAACACGTACGATGTCGTGGCCGGGTACGATCCGGCGACGGTGAACAGCATCGACGCCATCCGCGACATCAAGGTCGGCGCGGTCAACCCCGTGCCGCTGAGCGATGTGGCGACGGTCGAAAACGGCACCGGCGCGGTCTCGATCACCCGCGTGGACCAGCAGCGGGCCGTCACGCTGAAGGGCACGATCACGGCCAAGAGCACCAGCGGCGTGTTGCAAGAAGCCCAGCGCATCGTCAACGAGACGCCGCTGCCCGCGGGCGTGAAAGTGCAGAATAGCGGCGTGGCCCAGCTTCAGGGCGAGGCCTTCGGCCAGTTGACCACGGCGCTTGTCATCGCCGTCGGTCTGGTGTATCTTGTGATGGTGCTGTTCTTCGGCTCGCTCTCGACGCCGTTCGTCATCATGTTCTCGCTGCCGCTGGCCGCCATCGGCTCGTTCCTGGCCCTCTGGATCACCGGGCGACCCTTCGGCATCAGCGCGATGATCGGCATCCTGATGCTGGTCGGCATCGTGGTCACGAACGCCATCGTATTGCTCGACATGGTCGAGCAGCACAAGCGGCTCGGCTTCAGCACCCATGAGTCGCTGATCTACGGCGGGCGCATCCGCGTGCGCCCGATCCTGATGACGGCCATCGCCACCATCATCGCCCTGATCCCGCTGGCCCTCAGCAACGAAGGCTCGCTGATCGCGGCGGAACTGGGCACGGTGGTCATCGGCGGCCTGTTCACCTCGACCATGCTCACGCTGATCGTGGTGCCGGTGGTCTACAGCATCCTCGACAGCATCCGCCACCGCATCACGCGGCGCGGTTCGGGTACGCCCGCGGACGAGGTGCCCGAACCGGCAAACATTGACGAAGCCCGCGAGCCGGAACTGGTCGGCGCGGGCAGCCAGGCGGAACCGGCCCACTAAGCAGGCCGGGTCCCGCGTAATCGAACAATTGGGGGTCGCGCCGGGTGCGCCGGCGCGACCCCTTCACCTACCTCTGGACAGGAGTGCCCATGGGCGAGCGGCCCCTACTTGACTCTGCACCCCCACCCACCGCAGCGAACCCACCCGGCGCTCCGGCAGATGCGGCACGGCCGGACGCGGCAGCGGCCCCCGTCGCCATCTCGCCGCGCATCTGCGAGATCTTCTGCGCCCTGCTGTTGCTCATCCTGGCGCTTGCGCCCAATAGCCTGATCAACACCGACGGCGACGTGGCCCAGCACCTCGCCGTGGGCCACCTCATCCTGAACGGGCCGATGATCCCGCGGGACGACATCTTCAGCCACGCGCACCTGGGCCAGCCCTTCCTCGACTGGGAGTGGCTGTCCGAGGCCATCTACGCCGCCGTGGACACGCTGTTCGGGCTGAACGGGGTCGCCATCCTGGCGGCGGCGCTGCTGGCCGGCAGCCTCTACGGCCTCTGCCGCTGGATGATGGCGCGCGGGCTGCATCCGCTGCTCGCGTTCCTGCTGGCCCTGCTGACCACCGTCGCGTCGGAGATCCACTGGCTGGCCCGCCCGCACCTGTTCAGCCTGCCGCTGCTGCTGCTGACGATGTGGCTGCTCGACGAGTACCAGCGGGGCCGGTTGCCCGCGCGCCGCCTGGCGCTCATCCCCCTACTGACGGTGTTCTGGGCCAACGTCCATCCGGGATTCATCTTCGGCCTCGTCACATGCGGCGCCTACCTGGCCGGGGCACTGGCGGAATGGGCCATCGTACGCTATGTCGCGCCCGGCACCGTCGAACGGATCTTCCGGCGCGCCCGCCCCTTCGCCGAAACCGCGAACCAGCCGGCGCCGGGCACCCAGGTCCGCGCCTATGGCCTGACCCTGGTCGCCGCGGCGCTGGCCGCGCTGATCAATCCCTACGGCTGGCAACTCTACGTCCATATCTGGATCAACACCGGCAGCCCCACCACGGCGCTCATCGCCGAGTTCCAGCACCCCGACCTGCGCCAGCCGATCACCTGGGGCTTCGTGGTGCTGCTCGTGGGGATGCTGATCGTGCTGTGGCGCACCTGGCGCCGGGTGCCGCCGGCCCATCTGGCACTGCTGGCCGGGTGGACCTACCTGGCGATCCAGGCCGCGCGCAATATCCTGCAATTTAGCTTCGTGGTGCCCGCCCTGCTGGCGCCGCGCCTGGCTGAACTCGTGAACGCGCACGCGGGCCGGGGACGGGGCGGCGCCGTGCTGGCGCGCTACCGGCTCGCCGCGCCGCCGCGGCAGGGGCCGCCGTGGATCCTGGCCGGCACGCTCGCCGTCTTGCTGATCCTGGCCGCGTTGGGCGGGCGCGTGGGCAACGCGCAGGTGCTGCGCGCACAGTGGACCGAGCCGCCTTTCCCGAAGCGCGCCGTCCAGTTCGTGCAGGCTAACCCGCAGATGTTCGGCGGCAAGATGTTCAACTATATCATCTGGGGCGGCTACCTGATCGGCACGTTGCACCCGCAGCACCTGATCTTCATCAGCACCCAGCAAGATGCGTACGGCGAAACGCTGAACGCCGACTATCGCACCATCGAAAGCACCGGCCCCGGCTGGGAGACCCTGCTCGCCCGCTACGACGCCGGCTGGGTGATCGAGCGACCCGATGTGCCGCTGGTCCAGGCGCTCCGCAAGCAACCCGACCGCTGGCAGGTGGTCTACGAGGACCGGACGGCGGTAATTCTATTACGGCGCGCAATCGGCCAGTGAACCGACCGTACCGCCATATATTGCACCGCGAAGATGCGAAGGGCGCGAAGAATAAAACTACTATGAATCCTCTTCGCGTCCTTCGCGCCTTCGCGCTGAACGTAGGAACAGATACGGCAAACGGCCTATTGACTGCGCCGCGGCATGGTGCTATAGTTTAACCCATCGGTTAATGAATTATGCCTAGAACCAAATCGCTGGAACTGGAAAACGAGCGGCGCGAGCAGTTGCTCTTCGCCACCTATACGATGTTCGCCCAGCACGGCTTTGCCGAGACCAGCCTGGCCGACATCGCCGCTGCCGCCGAGTTTAGCAAGGCGATGGTGATCTACTATTTCAAGAGCAAGGAAAACGTGCTCGTCGCGGCCTTCGAGTGGATCACCTCCGGCATCCTGGATCGGCTGCAAAACTGTTGCGCGGGCCACGACTCGGCGGTGCCGATGCTGCGCGCGCAGCTAGAGCAGTTGTTCATGAGCACGCGGCGCAACCGGCGCTTTTACCAGGTCTATCTCGACTTCCTGGCGCAGAGCGTGCATAACGACCGGCTGGGCAGCGTCACGGGCCGGTTTTACGACGGGTGCATCACCGCACTGAGCCGGACGATTGCCGCCGGAGTCGCCGAAGGGGTGTTCTGCCCCTGCTTCGATCCGCTGGAAGCCAGTTCGCTTTGTGGCGCCATGATGGATGGGTTGCAGACGCAATGGCTGTTCGACGAAGAATCGCGGTTCGACGAATACCGCGAGCGCTGCTGGCGCGGCTGGCTGGCCCTGCTGGGCTACCGGGAGGCGAACGCGGCGGCACAGTAGCCGTGCTTTTTTTGGGCGGATAAACTAACCGGGCGGTTAGTTTATCCCGAGAAACCGAGGTGGCAAGATAGTCGCAGGGCGCAGACCCTGGCGTGAGGGGAGGATGAATCGTGAAGTCTATGCG
>DASSGZ010000220.1:0-2314 GCA_035693165.1 Chloroflexia bacterium
CGTGCAGTAAGCCCTCGGCGCGCCGCAGGTCGAAGCGGCCCTGATAGGCGACCGCCGCCAGCCGGTTGAGCGCCAGGCAGACCGCCTCCGCATCGTCGGCCTGCCGGCCGAACGCCAGCCACTCGCCGTACACGGCCTCCGCCGCCGGCCAGTCGTTCACGAATTCATAGGCCCGGCCCAACCCGCACAGCAGCGCCGCCCATTCGCCGGGCGCGCAGTCCTCGGGGCGGGCCGCTGCCCCCGGCGGCGGGCGGGCGAGCGCATGGGCCTGCTCGTAGTAGCCGATCGCGTCGCGCACGGCAAAAACCCGCATCGCCCCGTCCCCCGCGATCAGGCTGAAGTGGCAGGTGGGCCCGACCAGGTCTGCCTGCAGGGCGTGGTGCGCCAGCACGGCGGGCGGGGCAGCGGCCGGCTGCAAGGCGCCCAGCGCGCGCCGATGGAAGATGCGCCGCCGGGCGGCGCCCGCCTCGTCATAGACGACGTCCCGGATCGTGTCGTGGGTGAAGGCGTAAGCGGGCGGCGTGCCGCCGCCGGCCTCGCGCCACAGGTGCGCATGCAGCACGGCGTCTAGGGCGGCCAGGGCCTCGGGCTCGGGCAGGTCGGCCACGGCGCACAACTGCTCGAAGCGGAAATCATGCCCCAACACCGCCCCCGCCGCGAGCAGCCTGAAAGCAGGCGAGTCGAACCGCGCCAGTTGCCTGCGCACCACCTCGCGCACGCCCGCCGGGATCAGCCGGCCCCACGCCGCCGGGTCCCCGGCGCCCGGTGCAAAATGGATCGCCGGGGCCGGCGCCGGCCCCGCGGGGAACACGATGGCGCCCTGCTCGGTCAGCGCTTGCAACGTCTCACTGATGTAGAAGGGCTGGCCGCCGGTCTGCGCAAACAGCCAGTCGCCGAAGGTGACGAGCGCGGGATCGCCGCCCTCCAAGGCCGGGGCGCCCGCGGGCGGGGCCGGCCCGCCCGGCCCGAGCGCCTGCACCCAGCGCACGGTATCCGCCTGGGTGAGCGGGCCGAGCGCGATGGCGGTAATCGGCGCCCCGCGGCGCACGGCCGCGAGCCAGGTGGCCAGGGCCGGCTGCTCCGCGGGCGCTTCGGCGCGCAGCGTCAGCAGCACCATGAGCCGCGCCCGCTCCTCGGCCCAGCGGCGCAGCGCGTACTGGAGCAGGTCGCGCGAGGCCGCATCCGCCCATTGCAGGTCGTCCAGGAAGAGGACCGCCGGGGTGCGGGCGGCCAGCGCCAGGCCGAGCCGGGTCACCGCCTCAAACAAGCGCGCCCCGGCGGCGCTCTCGTCCGCGGGCGGCGGCGCGAGATCGGGGTAGCGGTCGCGCAGTTCGGGCAGCAACCGGCTCAGTTCCGCCAGCCAGATATCGCTCAACAGGTCGGCCGGAGCGTTCTCACACTCCAGGCGGCGGCGCAACGCCTCCACCAGCGGTTGATACGGGATGCGCCCCCCGGTCTCCAACGCCTGGCCCGCCCACACGTCGATGTCGTGCGCCTGCGCCCAGCCCAGGAACTCGCGGGCCAGGCGGGTCTTGCCGATCCCCGCCTCGCCCTCCACCACCACCACGTGCAGACCGTCCCGGTGGGCCAGGTGGTAGCGTTCGACCAGCTTGACGAACTCGGCGCCGCGCCCGACCAGGGGCGCCTGTAACGGCGGCCGGGGGACCGGCACCGGGCGGAGCGCGGCGGCGGGCGCCGGGACCGGCGCGTCGAGCCGAATGCGCTCCGCCAGGGCCGCAAGCGCAGGCGAGGGCGCCAGCCCAAGCTCCTGGGCCAACTGCGCGCGCGCGGCCTCGTAGACTCGCAGCGCCGCCGGCCGGTCCCCCGCCGCCAGGTGCAAGCGGATCCGGCGCAGGTAGGCGGTCTCGTTCAGCGGATCCAGCGCCAGCCAGCGCGCCAGGCTCGCTTGCGCCGCCGGCGCATCGCCGGCCGCGATCTGCGCCTGCGACAGCCGGTCGAGAATCCCGGCGATCTGGGTATGCCACGCCTCGCGGCGGCGGGCCACCCAGTCATCGAACTCCGGCGCATCCCCCAGGAGGAAGTCGGCCAGGAAGTCGCCCCGATACGCGCCTACGGCCGCTTGCAGTTGCTCGGGCGTGCGCGCGCCCGCGAAGGGCTGGGTGTCAAGGCTGAAGGCGGCGTGCGGATTGAAGCCCAGCGTAGCCCGCGCGACCAGCAGATGCGCCTGGCCGGGGGGCGCCGCTGAGTCGCCAAGCGTGTCCCGCAGGAAGGCCAGCGTGCGGCGGAGCATGGCCCGCCCGTGCGCGGCATCGCTTTCCGGCCAGAACAGGGCGGTCAACTGCTCGCGCGAATG
>DASSGZ010000221.1:0-9438 GCA_035693165.1 Chloroflexia bacterium
GCCCGCGTTGTCGAGGATGATCGCGGCGGCTTTACGCGAGATGGCTGTATCGAAGAGCTGGTTCTGCTTGTTGGCGTCGTCGTCATGAACCAGGATCAGGGTATCGTAGCCCAGTTCCTTGGCATGGGCGTCGGCGGCGTCAGCCTCCGCTTTGAAGAACGGATTGTCGTGTGACGGCGTGATGATCGCGATCAGCTTGCCGCTGCCGCTGGTTGAACTGCTGCCGCCAGTGGTGGGGCTGGCGCTTGGCGTTGTATCGCCCGGTGCGCTAGACTTGGGGCCGAACACACCGAACTGGTCGGCATTCTGGGGAGTAACCAGTACGCAGTCCACCGACTGCTTCTCCGGTTGGCTGGCTTTGTTCCCCGCTTTGAGATACGCATCCGCCTGGTCCACCGCCATCTTGGCGATGCCCGCCGCCGGCTGCAGCACCGTCGCCTTGATGTTACCGCCCGCCTTGATCTCGGCGATCACGTCCGGGCTGCCGTCAAAGCCGACCACGATCACGTTGTTCTTGCCTGCTGCCTTCAAGGCCGCCGACGCCCCCAGCGCCATCGTGTCGTTGCCCGAAATCACCCCCTGGATGTCGGGGTTGGCCTGCAGGATCGTCTGCATCTTCTGGAACGCCTCGGTCTGGCTCCAGTTAGCGCTCTGCTGGGCCACCATCTTCATGTCCGGGTATTTGTCGATGATGTCATGGTAACCCTTGGAACGAATCCCCGCGTTCGTGTCCGACTCCTTGCCGGTCAGTTCGACAAAGGTGCCCTTCTCGCCCATCAAGCGCACGAACTCCTGCGCCCCGAGGGTCGCGCCCTGGTAATTGTTCGACACGATCTGGGCGGTCGCCACGCCGGTCTGGTTGATCTCGCGGTCGATGAGGAAGCTGGGGATCCCGGCGTCCTTGGCCTTCTGCACCGCCGAGATCGAGGCATCTGCGCCCGCGTTGTCGAGGATGATCGCGGCGGCTTTACGCGAGATGGCTGTATCGAAGAGCTGGTTCTGCTTGTTGGCGTCGTCGTCATGAACCAGGATCAGGGTATCATAGCCCAGTTCCTTGGCGTGAGCGTCGGCGGCATCGGCCTCGGCCTTGAAGAATGGGTTGTCGTGTGACGGCGTGATGATCGCGATCAGTTTGCCGCCGCCGCTCGCGCCGCTGCCCGTCGTGCTGGTGGCCGGGGCGGCCGTTGTGGCGGTCGCCTCCGCCGGGGTAGTGGCGGTGGCTTCAGTCGATACAGCCGTCGTAGCCGTCGCTTGGGCGGGCACGGATGTCGCCGTTGGTGCGGCCTCACCGCACGCAGAGAGTAGCATGGTGAGGATGGTTACTATCATCAGCAGCGCAAGAATGCGCGGTTGTTTGTGCATGGACACGGAACTTCCTCCTTCTGATGTCTGATCAAGATGAATAAAGAAAAGCCTCTACCAGGATCTCGCCACTACAATTCCGGAAACCTCCTTTCTTACGCACGTTGGAGCACGGCGCGACTTTGCAGTCTCTGTTGGAGCTGGTCGACGACAACGGCCAGTATGATAACAACACCCTTGATGACAGTCTGCCAGAACTCGGACACGCCCAGCAGGACCAGGCCGTCGCTCAAGACGCCGATGACGAAGGCACCGATGATCGTGCCGCCAATGGAACCCCGGCCGCCCGCGAGCGACGTGCCGCCGAGCACCACGGCGGCGATAGCGCTCAACTCGAACGTCTCGCCGGTGGCGGGGTGCGCGGCTACGAGCTGCGACGAGATGATCAGCCCGACCATGGCCGCGCAGAAGCCGGAGATCATATAGACGAGCATCTTCACGCGATTCACCCGCACGCCGGCCAGTTCGGCGGCGCGCTCGTTGCCGCCGATGGCAAACACCTGCCGCCCGAGGGGAGTCTTATAGGCGATGAACGCAGACGCGACGCCAAAGAGGATCATCAGCCAGATCGGAATCGGCAGCCCCAGGAATATTCCGGCGCCCAGCACCGGATATCCGGTGTTCCCGAGATCCTCCTTGCCGACCAGGTTCGGGAAAGTCGCGCCGTTCGAGCGCAGGAGCGCGGCGCCCCGTGCGACATAGAGCATGCCCAGTGTGGCGATGAACGGGGCGACATTGAACCGGGTGATTACCCACCCGTTGAGGGCCCCGACGATCACGCCGACAATGAGCGCGAGCAGGATCACGATCCAGACATTGAAGTAGATCGTGACGTCGAACACTTCGAGCACCAGGCCCTGGTCGATCAGGCCACCTGCCACCATCGCCGCCAGGCCGACAATGGAGCCAACGGACAAGTCGATGCCGCCGGTCAGAATGACGAACGTCATGCCGAGCGCCAGGATCGCGTTGAGCGCGACGTGCGAGGCCAGGATGGTCAAGGTTCCCGGCGTCAGGAAGGCGGGCGACAACACTGAGAAGATGACGAGCAGCAGGATCAGGGCGATATAGGCGCGCATCCGGAGCAGTAGCGAAACCGGCGAGATCCGTTGTCGCTGGATCACCGCGCTACCTGGGGCGCCTGCGCCTGGGCTGGAAGGTACCTGGACGTTAATCCCCATTATTCTCTACTCCTGTCTGGTTGAGTTTGTGCCCGACGGCCGAGGCGGTCACCAATGCTTCTTCCGTAGCTTCTTCCCGCGAGAACTCCCCGGTAATCTTGCCTTTGGACATGACCAGGATGCGATCGGCCATCGCCAGCACTTCCATCAATTCCGAGGAGACAAAGAGCACGCCCAGCCCCTTGGCGGCCAGGTCGCTCATGATCCCGAACATGTCCGCTTTGGCACCCACGTCGATACCCCGAGTAGGCTCGTCAAGGAGGAGCACCTTGGGGGCGGTCAGCAGCGCCTTGCCCACCACCACCTTCTGCTGGTTGCCCCCGCTCAACGAGGTGATGATCTGGCCGGGGCTGAACACCTTGATCGACAACTCCTCGATCACGCGTTTTACGTTCAAGCGTTCCTTCAACTCCGAGAGGAAGAAACCCTGCGTGTACGCGCGAAGGCTAGCGAGAGTCATGTTGCTGCTGACCGAGAGCGTCTGCACCAGCCCCGCGCGCTGCCGATCCTCGGGTACCAGCACCAGTCCGTCGCGAATACGCTCGGAGATTGTGCGGCCCATCAATTCCTTGCCGCCCAGCCGGATACTGCCGAGCGCTTCGGGGCGCAAACCGAGGAGCGACTCCAGCAATTCGGTCCGTCCCGCCCCCATGAGGCCATAGATGCCCAACATTTCGCCCGCGCGCAGCGAGAATGAAATGGAGTCGAGCAGGAGACCTTTGCCACCGGGCTTAGGCAAGGTCAGTCCCTCCACGCGCAGGACATCCTGCGCGACCTCATGCGCTTTGTTGTGGAATAGTGCTCGGGTCTCGCGCCCGACCATCTTGTTGATGATCCACTGCAGATCCACCGCGCTGACCGGGGCCGAGGCGATCAAGTGCCCATCGCGCAGCACCGTGATCTGGTCGCCGATCTGCATCAGTTCTTCGAGCTTATGGGAGATGTAGATGATCGCCACCCCACGCGCTTTCAGGTCGCGAATCACCTTGAACAACACGGCCACTTCCGCCTGGCTGAGCGCGGAGGTCGGCTCATCCATGATCAAGATGCGGGCGTCGCGCGCCAGCGCCTTGGCAATCTCAATGATCTGCTGCATGCCGAGCGGGAGGTCGGCCACCAGGGTGCCCGGATCGACCGGGTGTTCCAGGCGCGCCAGCAGGTCCCGCGTGATCCGCTCCTGGGCGCGCTGATCGATCATCTTGAGGGGCGTGGTCAATTCGCGCGCTGTAAAGATGTTCTCGGTAACGCTGAGGTTAGGAAAGAGGTTTAACTCCTGGAAGATCATGCCGATGCCGTGCCGCGCGGCGTCGCGGGACGACTGGAACCTCACCTCCTGGCCTTCGAGGAGGAGGCGGCCACTGGTGGGTTGCTCCACCCCGGCGAGGATTTTCATCAGCGTCGACTTGCCCGCGCCGTTTTCCCCGATGAGCACGTTCACCTTCCCGCGATAGACATTGAAGTCTACCTTATCGAGCGCGACCGTGCCGCTGAATACTTTGGTGATCCCCTCCGCCCGGAGGATGATGTCATCCACTGCTGCCGACGTGGTTGGCACCGGTTCCGTTGCTACCATGCTGTTCCCCCGTTCTATCCTCCGCTAAAGCCGCTACCGTGATCGCCGCTGCCGCCTATCACTTGGCTTGCAACTTCACGGGTGTGATGAGCACCTCGCCCGTGTCGTCGAGCGTGAACGCGCCCTCGAACGCGAGGGTTTTACCCTGCAACCCCGGCACGTCCAGATCGCCGATTGCGTCCTTGATCACATGATCATTAAGCTGGTTGGATACATCCGCGTATTCGATCTGATTGGTGAACAAGTTGAACTGGATGAAAGGGAGGGCATCGCGCAGCGAAGTTCCGCGAATCACCGGGCCGACCTGGACGGTGGCATCCGGCTGCCCATCCCCCGGCGCCAGATCGACCTTGACGGTGCGGCTGCGCGAAGTCGTATCGACGGCGAGCACCTTACCCTCGCCCTTCACCAGGAAATTATAGGGTCGTTGGCCCTCGTGGTGCCCATACTTCTGCTTGGCCCCCTCCGGGTCTGCCTTCAGCGCGGCCAACAGAGTCGGCAGGTCCACCCCCTGCTCTTGCACAGTGGGCAGGACTTTGCTCTGCCAGATCGAGTCGACGTAGGCTGCCGGGCTGAAGCCCGGTTTGCCCGGCTCCGCACTCTGCCCGCCCGCCGCCCCAGCCGCCGGGTGCAAGGACCGGACGGTCCAGAGGGTGCAACCCGTGAGCGATAGGATGAGCGTCACACCCACAATGCCGGCGAATGCCGTCGTCAGTGCCTGGCGGAGTCGGCCAGGCCGGGCCGCCGCCACAGAATCCGCGCCCACCATCCCCGATAGCTTCATCATGAGTGCTCCTACCCTCTACACAATAGCCGGGACAGCCGGAAGATCTTCCGCCGCGTCGCGATTGTCGATCAGATGCTGGGCCGTAAAGCGGTCGGTGACCAGCACGTTTACCAGACCCCCCAGGAGGGCAGCCCGGATGGCCGCGAACTTCCGCTTGCCGCCGGCGAGCGCCACGGCCCGCTTGACGCGCCGGAGCTGGTCACGGGTCATGCCGATCACGCGGTCATCGAGCGGCGTGCTGACCGGCCTGCCGTGGCGGTCAAAGAACCGCAGGCAAATATCGCCAACCGCCCCGGCCTCCCGCAGCATCGCCAGTTCCTGCGGCGAGAAGATATTGCCGCTGCTGGCGAGCAGCCCCGAGGGCTCGACGGTGCCGATGCCCACGAGGGCCAGGGTCACGCAGTCAAACAGCGCGAACGCGTCCTGCACGAACTTGTCTTCCAGCAGGATTGGCCGGGCATCGGCGGAGCCTGCCACGCCGGGCGCCGGCAGCAACGTGGCCTGCCCGCGTACCAGAGTCGCGAGCCGATCAATGAGCCGGCTGGCATACACCGCGGCACCGGGATTGCCGATGCCGCCGAGGATCTGCACGAGCTGGATATCCGATGGGCGTGATATGGGATGCATGGCGTCGACCATCGCCAGGATGGTTGCGCTCCAGGACGAAATGCCGATGATTTCGCCCTGTTTCAGCGTGGATTCCAGGTAGAATGCGGCCGCCGCCCCAATATCGCGCAGGACCTGGTCGTCATCCTCGACACTATCGACAACCACCGCCTCTTTGAGCCCATAGGTCTTCTGCAGCGCTTCCTCCAACTCCGGGTAGGCCCCATACGGCACATTCACGGTTGTGCGCACGATTTGCGCTTGCTTGGCCCGCTTCAGTAGCCGCGACACCGTAGCCTGCGACAGGTCGAGTTGCGTCGCGATCTCAGGCTGGGTCAGGTCGCGCTCGTAGTACAGGCGCGCTACCTTGGTCATCAAACGGAGTTCATCAACACGGGCCATGAGACTCCTCCGTTGTCAAACTATTCCGCGCTCAAGCCGGACCGCTGCGAACCGTCCGGCGTCTGCTCGCTGTCGAAGGTAGTGCGGACCACCGCCCGCTGCCAGCCGGTGTAACAGCGTTCGCGCGCCTCCGCCGGCATCCGCGGGTCGAAGCGGTCACGCGCCCGAGGCAACTGCGCTATCTCCTCCAGGGACGACCAGCCACCGGTCGCCAGCCCGGCCAGGTAGGCTGCGCCGAGTGGCGACACGTCGGTGGACAAGTTGCGCAGTACGGGGCGGTCGATGATATCGGCCTGGAATTGCATCAGCAACTCGTTACGGGTCGCGCCGCCGTCGGCCAGCAGCACCTGAAGATCGGCGCCGGCTTCCGCGCGCATCAGGTCGAACACATCCCGGACCTGATAGGCGATTGACTCGATCGCGGCGCGGGCCAGGTGCGCCGCCGTGGTGCTGCGCGTGATGCCTGTCACCAACCCGCGAGCGGCGTCATTCCAATGCGGTGCGCCCAGGCCGGCGAACGCCGGCACCAGATACACGCCCCCCGCATCGCTAACCCTGGTCGCCAGATCGGCCACGCCCTGCGCGGGGTTGGGCAACGACAGGAATTCTCCCAGCCACTGCACGGCCCCGCCTGTGAACGAGATGTTGCCCTCCAGCGCGTAGGTCGCCTGCCCAGGGCCAAGCGCCCAGGCGATGGTAGTCGAAAGCCCATGTTGAGAGGCTACGCGGGATGCAGTGGGCGTCATCAGCGACGAACCGGTGCCGTAGGTCGCCTTGATCGAACCGGGCAGGAAGCCCGCCTGGCCGAAGAGTGCCGCGTGCGAGTCGCCGATCATGGCCGCGATCGGGACGCCGGCAGGCAGGCGGCCCAGGGCTACACTCGTGCCGTATAAGGCACTCGACGGTTTGATTTCGGGGAGCGCGGCACGGGGCACGCCGAAGATAGCCAGCAACTCATCGCTCAACTCCAGAGTGCCGAGATCGAGGAGTTGCGTGCGCGAGGCGTTGGTCAGGTCGCTGGCGTGAACGGCGCCGCCGGTCAGATTCCACAGCACCCAACTATCCATCGTGCCCAGGCAGATTTCTCCGCGCTCGGCGCGTGCCTGCCCGTCCTGGATATGGTCGAGCAACCAGCGCATCTTGCTCGCTGAGAAGAGGGGATCAATCGTCAGCCCGGTGCGCTCTTGCAGCAGCGCGCCCAGGCCGCGCGTGCGTAGTCCTTCACAGAACCCGGCTGTACGGCGGCACTGCCAGACGATCACCGGACCCAGCGGTTGTCCTGACCGGCGGTCCCAGGCCGTCACCGACTCGCGCTGGTTGCTCACCGCGATGGCGGTCAGAGGGATCCCGCCCACCTGAGCCAAACAGTTATCCACCACGGTGCGGACGCTCTGCCAGATTTCCAGGGGATCCTGCTCCACCCAGGCGGGCGCGGGGTAGGTCTGCTGCAAGGGGTGGGCGGCCTGGGCCACGATTGTGCCGGCCTTATCCACCAGCAGGGCCTTGGTGTTGGTTGTGCCCTGATCGATGGCCAGGATGTAGGGCGTGGCGTTGGTCATCGTTGCGCCACCTTCGCGCCGGCGAGTTGGAGAGCCGCGGCGCAGATACCTTGCGCCGTCAAGCCAAAGTGGGCGAGCAACCATTCTTCCGAGCCGGTCGGTGCGAAGACGCCGGGTACCCCCAGGATACGCATGGGCACGGGGTGGTGCTGGACGACCACCTCCGCGACCGCGCTGCCCAGCCCGCCGAAGACGGTGTGCTCCTCGGCAGTCACAATTCCGCCGGTTTCCGCCGCGGCGGCCAGCACCGCCTCTTGATCCAGCGGCCGCACCGTACTCATGTTGAGCACCCGCGCCTGGACCCCTTCCCGCGCCAGCATTTCAGCGGCTTCCAACGCCCGTGGCACCAGCACGCCGTTGGTGATGAGCGTGACATCGCGGCCCGCGCGCAGCAGCGCCGCCTTGCCGATCGCGAACTGGTAGTCAGGCCCGTGCACATTCGGGACCGGTAAGCGGCTGATGCGGATGAACATCGGGCCGGGAGTCTGCGCTGCCACCTCGACGGCTTGCGCCGTCTCGATCGGGTCCGCCGGCACGATGACCGTCATGTTGGCGATGGCGCGCAGCCAGGCCACATCTTCGATCGAGTGATGTGTCGGCCCTAGTTCGCCGTAGGCCATGCCGCTACTCATGCCGCAGAGCTTGACGTTCTGGTTGGAGTAGGCCAGGTCGGCCTTGATCTGCTCCAGCGCCCGCCCGGTCAGGAAGGGCGCTGCGCCGCAAACAAAAGGGATCAGCCCGCCATTCGCCAGCCCGGCGCCCACGCCGACCATGTTCTGCTCGGCGATGCCCACGTTCACCAGCCGCACCGGATACATCTGGCCGAAGGCGTTCAGCTTACTGGAGCCGACCGAGTCGTTGACCACGGCGACGATACGCGGATCCTGCGCGGCCAATTCACGCAACTTATTCTCAAAAGCGTCGCGGCAATCATAAAGCCCACTCATGAGGCCACCCCTTCCAATTCCCGCAAGGCAAGGGCAAGCTCCTCGGCAGTGGGCACCTTGTGGTGCCAGGCCGCTTTGTCTCGCATCAGCGAGACACCCTGCCCCTTGTGCGTGTGGGCGATGATACAGCTCGGTTTGCCCGGCTCAAATGGCAAGCGCTCGCAGGTCGCCAGCAGTTGGGCGATATTGTGACCGTCCACTTCGGTGACCGCCCAACCAAAGGCGCGCCATTTGTCGGCCAGCGGCTCCAGGTGCATGGTCTGCTCGGTCCAGTCGCCCTGCTGCAAGCGGTTGCGATCGACGATCACCGTCAGGTTGTCGAGCTTGTAGTGGGCGGCGGCCATCGCGGCCTCCCAGTTGCTGCCCTCCTGTAACTCCCCGTCGCCGGTCAGCACAAATACCCGCCAGCTACAGTCTTGCAACTTGGCCGCCAGGGCCGCTCCGACCGCGACCGGCAGTCCGTGGCCCAGCGGCCCGGTGTTGGTCTCCACCCCCGGCACCTTGTTGCGGTCGGGGTGGCCGTTGAGCATGGAGAGCGGCTGGGCGAAGGTATCGAGCTGCTCCATGGGAATGAAACCGCGATGGGCGAGCGTGGTGTACAGCGCGACGGCGGAGTGGCCCTTGCTCAAGATGAAGCGGTCGCGATCGGGATCGTCGGGGCGGGCCGGATCGACGTGGAGCACGGCGAAATAGAGCGTCACCAGGATGTCGATGGCCGACATCTCGCCGCCCACATGTCCCAGCTTGGCGCCGTGCACAATCTGTAGATCGCGGCGGCGGACAGAGCCGGCCAACTGGCGCAACTTCTCCACCTGCTGAGCGTCGACCACGGCTAAGACTCCTCGCTGCCTGCGCCGATAAGCTTGTCAAGAACAATGCGCTGAGCTTCGAGCGCATCCTGACGGTCCTGGGCGGCGGTGAGCGCGGTCAGGTCAATGCGGTCCAGCAAGCCGTCGAGCGCGCGAATCGTGCGGATGCTGCTGTGCGCCGCCTGGATGGGGTCCTCGCGGAAGGGGAACTG
>DASSGZ010000222.1:0-5373 GCA_035693165.1 Chloroflexia bacterium
GAGGCATGGTCATAAATAGGCAGCCGCCCGCTGGGGTTGCCAACGGGCGGTGGCCGCCGTATCATAGAAGGTGCTCAAACCCCATAATCGGAGGCACCAACCATGATACCACATCTGGCAACTGTGAGTCTGCTCGTCGTTTTGGTGCAGTTGGTGGACCGCATTCCTGCCCCGCCCCCGCCGGCTCGACGCGGCCGCGGGCGCCCCACCTTCTATAGTGATCGGCTCTTTCTGAAGGCACTGGTGATCATGATCGTCAAACATTTGCATACCCCGTATGAACTGCTCACCGTGCTGGAGCAGGACACGCCCGAAATGGCGGCCTTGCGCCCCTTGCTCACCGAAAACGGGCGCTACCCGACGCGCCGCACGTGGGAGCGCCGCCTCGCCGCCCTGCCCGCCCAGTTGCCCGCCCAGATCCGGGCGTTGGGCAGCCACTTGGTGGCGGTGATCCAGCCGTGGGCGGAGTGTGGTCGGGCGGTCGCTGCGGATAGCACCGTGCTACGGGCCAATGGCGGGGTCTGGCATCAAAAACATCGGGCGGCGGGCGAAGTGCCGCACACCTCCATTGATACCGAGGCCCATTGGACCAAGAGTGGCTGGCATGGCTGGGTCTACGGCTGGAAGTTGCATCTGCTGACGGTGGTGGCCGGGGTCTGGATCCCGTTGGCCGCCGAACTGACGCCCGCCAATGAGGATGACGGCGCGACCATGGCGAAGCTGTTGTGGTGGCACCACGCGGAAATGCCCGCCGAGCTTCGCTATGTACTGGGGGACCAACACTACAACACGCCGCTGTTGCGTGCGATCAGCCAGGTGCAAGGGTGGTGGCTGGTGGCGACGCACCGGGGCAAGCGCCCGAAGATTGATCCCAGCAAAGAGGTACGGCGGGTGTTCCACAAACTGCGCTCGCTGGCGATTGAGAATTTGAACCAGCATTTCAAGGGGATCTTTGGCGGGCACGGACAAGTGCCGACGCGCGGGCTGGTCGCCACACGGCGCTGGGCCTTGGGGGCCGTATTCGTCTATCAGTTGGCGTTGTTGTATCGGCATGAGCAGGGCCTCGACTTAAATGTCGGCCTCAAACCGTTTCTCAAAGCTGCTGGCTGATTTATGACCACGCCTCATTTAGATCTTTCCCATGCTGATGAGATTCCTTCAGAGAGCCACCATGCCCAGAATGCTCGGCGCTTAGCGGGATCAGCATTAGGATCTCTAAGTCGTCCGGCATATGCATAAGCAGCCCACTTCGCAGTGTCGCTTGCCGAAGGGTCAAGGTGTTCATCCGTTGCATCTTCTGCGAGTATTAGCCTGTCGAAAGGACTTATCCCCAGCACCTCAAACACTGCCTGAACAGAAGCAGTTTTTGCGAAAAAGGCATCAAGTTCAGTGAAGCGATATAGTTTATCGCCTAATCGCTCCAACTGTTCCATAGCTAGCTCAGCCTCTGCCCTAATACCCGCTGGATCTGATACTTCGCGCAGCGCGGTATTTGCTAAATCGAGCATGCAGAGGGCCAACGAATCATTTGGCCATACCTGCTGCCAGATTGGTACAACATGCTCTGCTGCTAAGACAGCTAACCATTTTCGCGCTAAACTAGCATGGGGATTGGGGAAATTAGTGATTCCCTGATAAATTGCTTGGCGGTATGCAGGAGCAAGGGCGTGTTGTGGATCATGCACCATGGTCTCGTATGCAGGGTTAATGAGTCGGCGAATTTCAAATGGTGGTGGCATGCTCAACATTGTATCACATTCCCGCGCCGAACGGTGTTCCAGATGTAGACCCAGGACACACGCATGACCCGCCCGGCTGCCTTGTTAGCACCCTGGGAGTTTGCTATAATTCAGGGTTCAGCCTGACGGTAGCCTTACGACCTAACTCATGCTGCCTGGCGTCGGGGCCTACCGAATCCACCCGCACCAACTGAAGGAGTGAGCATGAAGGCATCGGCGCGACTTCTCCGCTTGCTGGGCATCCTGATTCTGCTGGCGCTGACGTTCGGCAGCGCCGGCCCGGCGCACGCCTTTGGCGACTCCCATTTCTTCCCCGAAACCGGGCACACGGTCAGCGGCCTCTTCTGGCAATACTGGCAGACCCACGGCGGCCTGATGCAGCATGGCTACCCCATCTCCGACGAGGTGCTGGAGACCAGCGACCTGGACGGCAAGACCTACCGGGTCCAGTATTTCGAGCGCGCCGTGTTCGAGATGCACCCGGAGAACGCCGGCACGCCCTACGAGGTGCTGCTGACCCAACTGGGCACGCTGCGCTACCGGGCCAAGTACGGCCCGGCGGGCGTGCCGGCGCAGTTGCAGCAGGTGAACTCCGCGAACGCGCTCTTCTTCCCGCAAACCGGCCACACGCTGGGCGGCGCGTTCCGGGCTTTCTGGGAGGCTCACGGCGGCGTGGCCCAACTAGGCTACCCGATCTCCGACGAGTTCCGAGAGATCAGCGAGCTCGACGGCAAGACCTACACCGTGCAGTACACCGAGCGCGCCGAGTTGGAGTGGCACCCGGAGAACAAGCCGCCGTTCGACGTGCTGCTGAGCCAGGTGGGCACCGAGCGCTATAACCTGTACCATCCGGGCGGCCAGGGTCTCCAGCCGGCCCCGCCCCTACCCTCGCCCACGGCCACGCCCGTGCCGCCGTGCGACCAGGATCTGCCCGCCTCGGAGAACGCCACCGTCACGCCGCACTGCGGCCCCATCGGCACCATCTTCGTCGTCCATGCCACCGGCTTCACGCCCGACGAGCCGATAGTCTTCTGGGATATGACCGCCGACAACCAGGTGGTCGGCACGCCCAGCCCCTTGAACATGGGGCCGCACGGCAGCGAGATCGACACCGTCATCGACAGCCGCCATCTGCCCGCCGCCCACGAAGGTATCTGGATGACCACCTACCGGGGCGAAGTCTCGGGCCACCGCGCCGTGGTCTCGTACAAGATCACGTCGCTGGGGCTGAACCCCCCGCCTGGGTCGCCCGGCGGGCCCACGCCCACGGCCACCGCCACGCCCACCCCCGCGGGCCCGCCGCCCACGCCGCCCGGCAGCACCGCCGATTGTTCGGGCATCCCCGCCGGGCAGAACGTCACCGTGTTGCGCCCCTGCGCGCCCGCCGGGACCGTCTTCTACTTCAACGCCGGGGGCTTCAAGCCCAATGAGATGCTGACTATCGACGTGAAAGACCCATCGGGCAAAGTGGTAGATTCGAGTAGCGAGGAGAGCGCCGATGAACAGGGCGAAGTGCTCGAACTGACCTTCGGCACAGAGCAAACAGCGGCAACCGGCGTCTGGACGCTGACGATGGTGGGCAGCGAAAGCCACGCCACGGCGATCGGCTACTTCAAAGTCACGCCGCGCGGGTCGATCCCGTTGCCCACCTGCGATACGTCGGGCACCCGCAACGGCCAGGCTACGCCGAGCGCCGGGCGCCTGGGCGATGTGCTGGAAATCACCGTGACCGGGTTCCAGCCGGGCGAACAGGTCTCGACCTGGATTACCCTGCCCACCGGCGAAATGGCCGGCAGCGAACGGCCCGAGGACATCCCGATCAACCCGGACGGCAGCATCGGCCCGCTGCCCTTCCAGATCGATCCGGGCGCGGCGGAATTGCCGGGCCGCTGGTCGGTCACGTTCCAGGGCGCCAAGAGCGGCAACAAGGCGACCGTCTACTTCTGCGTGGGGCCGTAAGCGCGAGAGGAGCGACAATGGCGGAGCAACCGCTGGCCGGGCGGGTCGCGGTCATCACCGGGGTCAGCCGGCGCATCGGCATCGGCTTTGCGGTGGCCGAGCGCATGGCCGCGATGGGCGCCGGCCTGCTGGTGCAGTCGCACACGGCCTATGACGCCGCCCAGCCCTGGGGCGCCGATCCGGGCGGCGTCGCGCCGTTGCTGGCCGCACTACGGACGCACGGCGGGCGCGTCGAGCACGTCGCCGCCGACTTCCTGGACCCGGCCGCCCCTGCAAAGGTGATCGCCGCTGCCGTCGCCGCCTACGGGCACGTCGATATCCTGGTGGCGAACCACGCCTACAGCGTGGACGGTGCGCTGGAGGAAGTAACCGCCGAGCAGATCGACCTGCACATGGCGATCAACGTGCGCGGCAGTCTGCTGCTGGTCCAGGCGTTCGCCGCCCAGCACGACGACGGGCGCCCCGGCGGGCGCGTGGTGCTGCTGACCTCCGGCCAGCACCTCGGCCCCATGCCGAGCGAACTGGCCTACATCGCCTCCAAGGGCGCGCTGCATCAGCTTACCTGGAGCCTGTCGGCCCACCTCATCCCGCGGGGCATCACCGTGAACACGGTCAACCCCGGCCCCACCGACACCGGCTGGGCGCCCCCGGAACTAACGGAACAGGTGCGCCTGCACGCCCCGCTGGGCCGCTGGGGCCGGCCCGAAGACGCCGCCCGGCTCATCGCCTGGCTGGCGACGGACGACGCGGCCTGGATCACCGGGCAAGTCATCAACTCGACCGGCGGATTCTGAGCGGCCGATCCAGCGAAAGCCGTCATTCTGAGCGCAGCGAAGAATCTCGTCGCCCAGGTAAGTTGTCATTCTGAGCGCAGCGAAGAATCTCCGTCGCGTAGCCCAAGAGACGAGACTCTTCGCTGCGCTCAGAGTGACAGCACGGGGCGGGTGCAAGACGAGACTCTTCGCTGCGCTCAGAGTGACAGCCCATGGCATGCAAAAAGGCCGGTCGTGGGCGGACCGGCCTTTCACTTATTAAGCTTGGATGAGTTCTGCGGGCACGAACCACCTGTCACCGGCGCCCGGCGTTACGACTCTACCCCTCGATGTAACCGTGCTCGTAGAGCCAGCGGGCGAAGCGCAGCCGCTTGTAGTCGCTGGTCCACTCGTTCAGATCGCCATGCTGGATGCGATTGCGTGCGGCCAGCAATCGCGCCGTCTCGGCAGGCGTGAAGCCGGCCAGCGCCAGGGCCACCAGGGTTTCCTGCTCTACCTGCTCGACGTTCTGCGCCGACGCGGGCATCTGGGTGTTCGACATATCAGACATTGCCGCCCGTCCTTTCCCCTGTAGGGGGGTGTCTACGTGCCGTCATTCCGCCGGGCGCCATTGCTCGTTAGATTGATTATAACCGTCCGGCGTATGCGGGCCAATAGCCTGCTGGTCCCATTCCGGATGGGACTTCCGTCCCCCTAGGCCCGCCCCCGTCACCGGGACCGGGTAAACTTTCCTCTACTACAGACAACGCGTGAGGTCATGCAAAGGTTCCTTGCGATTTTCCCCCGGCCCTGGCGCCCATAGACCTGGAAAGCGGCGGCCCTTGGCAAACCCCCTGTGGGCGGTCATCCGGCGACTACCTTCCGTACCACCCGGCACAACCTTGATATCGAACCAAAGGCAG
>DASSGZ010000223.1:0-27736 GCA_035693165.1 Chloroflexia bacterium
GTGCGCCCGGCAGCGGGCACGCCCCGGCCCGCCACCAAGCCCGCGCCGAGCGCTGCGGTAATCTACGTTCCCTCTGCCAACGACCGGCTCGTGCCGGGCGTGATAACGAGCGTCAGCGGCAACACGATAACGCTGCGCGGCAACCGCACGATTACGCTTGCCGCGAACGTGACGGTCAAGACGCTGGGCGCTGCCGGGCAGGCCCCTGCCGCCGCGAGCGCGAGCTATCTGAAGGCGGGCAGCCAGGTGCTGCTCTACGGCCCCAAGCCCGCCCAGGGCCAACCTGCCACGGCCACCCTGGTGCTGATCCGCCCGGTGGCGACCAGGTAACACCCGTTTGCAACGCCAGGAACGGCCGCCCCGCGGGGCGGCCGTTTTGCTGTGGCTGACTCGAGACGCCGGCTTACAGCGCCGGACCCGCTGCGGCTTTGTGGATCAGCCAGGCGCGGCCGTGGGCCAGTGCGCTCGCCAGGGCGGCGCGGGTCATGTGGAAGCGACCCCCCTCGCGGGGATTCCAGTAGCTGCTCGCGCTGTTCTGGCAACCCAGCCGATCTCCCGCATCGACGCTATAGCACAGCCACGCGTGCCGGCTCTGGGGGGCGCTCCAGGCGAGATCGCCGTTCCTATTGAGGACCGCCGGGCCGTCCGGGAAGCCGCTGAGGATCACGAGGGGTCCATCGGCGCGCAGGAAGGCGAGCGCGCGGGCCGGGTCGCTGGTGGCCTGCCAGTCCCGTGCATAGCCCAGGCGCGCCAGCACCGCCAGCCCGGCCTCCACCGTGGTGCCGTCGTGCAGGCCGGTGATGCCGTCCTGGTCCTGGGCCGCCCGGTAGATCTGCCAGCCGGAGGGGTGGGCGACGATAGGGTAGGGCGCAGCGTCGAGCCAGGCGGCGAGCGCGTAGCCCACGCAGGACTTGCCGATCTGCATATAGACCGGCCCTGGTATCCACATCCGCGCGGGCAGGGCCGCGGCAGCCGGCGGGCCGGGGTTGGACCATGCCGGCAACCAGATCAGGATCGCCAGCAGCACCACCACCTGGCGCAGCTGTCGGTTAAGGCCAGTGTTGAGCGCAGAGTTGCGCAACGGGTGATTCATCGTAGTCTTCTCTTGTGCGTTCGGCTCCGGCGGCTCGGCGGTGCCAACGGAGCCGAACAAGCTCATCAGGTGTTAGGGCAAAACCGTGGTGGGGCTAGAAGTCCAGAGCGGGATCGTGGGGTTCAGGCGCAAGCTGCGCACGGAGTTGAAGATGCTCCAGGCAGAGCAATCCTGGTAGCAACCGTGATCCTAGCGCAGCGCCGGAACGCGCACGATATGGACGCTCCGCCCGTGCGGATCATGCAGCGCCGTGCTCAGGGCCGCGCGCCGGGCCGCCGGGCTGGCCTCGTCAACATAGTAGAGGTGATCGGCGGCCCACTGGCCCCAGGTCAGGCGGTGGGCGTCCATCCGTGACACCACCGCGGGGTCGCGGCCCCAGCCGCGCTCCACGAAGAGCCGGTGCAGCAGCCGCTCGCCTGGCCGCCAGTCCGCCGGGGCGGCACAGACGGCGCGCGGGCAGTCCTTGACCAGCACATAGTCATCGTCGGGGCCATAGCCGTCCGTGCTTGCCGTGGCGGCGGGCGCGGCGTGGGCCACCGGCGGGGCCACGCCGCTCAGGCTCAAGACCCCGCCCAGTACGCCCGCCATGATCAGCAACCGGAATATACGCATCGAACCCATGGGAAACCTCCTTATTCGCGTGGGATTTGCACCCGCTAGACCACCGGAGGTCTGTCCGGTAGGTCCCAGGCACCGAGTACAGCCGGCGGACGTGCTCGGCGCGTTCGTCCAGCGACCACCCCGGTCCGACTTCTCCGCTGGCCTGATCGGCGAGACTCGATCATCGCTTCCACACCCTGGTGGTCCCTGGCTATTTCCAGCATAGTGCGTCACCCGCATCGGAACCACGCAAAATACACATGGCGGGCACATTATTGGCCCCCTGCTGCGGCATCCGCTCAGCGTCACCGGGCTGGATGCGCGGGGTAATGCAGGGTCGTGGTGAGATGAGCAAGAGGACCTTTTGCCGTGCCCGGTCGCCTTTGCCGGTTGTGGTACAATAACCTTTATGAGTACCGAAACTGCGCCCATCACCACCGGCGCCACCCCCCGCCCCGCCGCTCTCGATCCGGCGGCGGTAGAGACCGATACCGAACCGCATGCTCCGGCCGCCGGCCCCCCCGTATCAGGGCCGGCGGCTTCCACGGTCACGGCCCCACCCGCAGGCGCCGCCCGCGGTCCGCGCCTGGCCGCCCTGCAGCATCGCGATTATCGCCTCTACTGGTCCGGCAGCCTTGTCTCGCAGCTTGGCTCACAGATGAGCAGTGTGGCCGTGAGTTGGCAGGTCTACCAGCTCACCCACGACCCGCTGATGCTGGGCCTGACCGGGCTGTTCACCGTCGTGCCCATGGTCTTGTTCTCGCTGTACGGCGGGGTGGTCGCCGACGCCCTCGACCGCCGCCGCATGCTGATCGTCACCCAGCTCATCCTGCTCTGTACCTCGTTGATCCTGGCGGCGACCACGTTGACCGGAGTCATCAGTGTGTGGACGGTCTTCGGCGTGGTGGCGATCCAGGGCGGGGTGGCCGCGTTCAATAATCCGGCGCGGTCCGCGCTCATCCCCAATCTCGTGCCGCGCGAACATCTGACCAACGCCATCAGCCTGGGCGTGACAAGCTGGCAGGTGGCCTCCGTGGTCGGCCCGTCGCTGGCCGGGATTATCATCGGCGGTGCTGCGCATCTGCTCGGCTCGTCCGGGGTAGGCGTCGTCTACGTGATCGACGTGGTCTCCTACACGGCGGTGATCGGCGCGCTGGCGCTGATCCGCGCCGCGACCCAGCCGCTGGATCGCCGCCCGATCAGCCTGGGATCGGCGCTCGAAGGCTTGCGCTTCGTGTTCCGCAACCCGATCATGAGCGGCACCATGCTGCTGGACTTCTTCGCCACCTTCTTCGGCGCCTCGATGCTGCTCATGCCCATCTTCGCCACCGACATCCTGCATGTGGGGCCGCAAGGGCTCGGCTTCTTGCTGGCCGCGCCGAGCGCCGGGGCCGTCGTCAGCGCAGTGATCGTGTCTTCGCTCGGCCACGTGCGGCGGCAGGGGAAGGTCGTGCTCTGGAGCGTGGCCGCCTACGGCCTGGCCTGGGTGGTCTTCGGCCTGGTGCCCAACTTCTGGGTGGCCCTGCTGGCCCTGGCCGGCACGGGCGCCGCCGACACGGTGAGCATGGTCATGCGCCAGACGATCCGCCAGCTTACCACGCCCGACGAACTGCGAGGCCGCATGACCTCAGTGAACATGATCTTCTTCATGGGTGGTCCACAACTCGGCGAGTTGGAAGGCGGCATCGTGGCCCGCGTCTTGAGCGCGCCCTGGGCCGCGATCACCGGCGGCCTCGGCGTCATGGTCGTCACCGGCCTGGTCGCCTGGAAGAACCGCGCGGTTCGTACCTACGAAGCGTAGGCGCCCGGCCCAAACCATGTCCCACATAGACACGCATGGCATGTCCGCCGAACCGCTGATCGCCAGGGCCGGCGCCTGGGCGGAAAGCCGGCCCGACATCCGCGCCCTGGTCGTCGTCGGCTCCTGGGCGCGCGCCGACCACCCCGCTGATCCGTGGTCGGATCTTGATCTGTGGATCTTCGCCGTGGACCCCGAGCGCTACCTGGCCGATCTCGGCTGGGTGGCGGCGCTTGGCGAAGTCTCCATCGCCTTCCTGGAACGCCACCCCGGCCACCCCCTGGAGGTGTTTGCGCTGTTTGCCGAGGGCCGGACCTTCAACGGCATGTTCAGCGCCCACGCCGATCTGCCCCACCTGGTCGAGACCCGCGCCGATTGGGGCTTGCTGCGGCGCGGAGCGCGCGTGCTGGTGGACAAGGATGGCCTCGCGGCGGGGCTAGTGGTTCCTACCGGCGCCGCTGCACTCCCAGGGCAACCTCCGCCGCTCGATGAGTTTCAGACGGTGGTGAGCGCGTTCTGGTATAGCGCCTTCTATGTTGCCCGGCAGTTACGGCGGGGTGAGTTGTGGCGGGTCAAGGTCCGCGATCAGGAACTGAAGCAGCGGTTGCTCTGGATGCTGGAATGCCACGCCCGCGCCACCCATGGCTGGGACTATGACACGTGGTTTCAGGGGCGCTTTCTGCCCGAGTGGGCCGATCCCGGCGCCCTGGCCGCCCTGGACGCCACCTTCGGGCACTTCAACGCGGCGGATAGCTGGCGGGCCTTGTTTGCCACGATGGACCTGTTCCGGCGGCTGGCGACCGAAACGGCGACGCACCTGGGCTACGCGTATCCGGCTGCCGCCGATGCCCATGTCACCGCCCTGGTGACGGCGTTGCACGCCGAACGGCAACCGGGCTAAGCGGCTCCTCTTCTCTGCGCTGGTTCCTATTCAGCCCTCCTGCAGGAGCGCGAGGTCCCGTCGATGCCCGTCCGGTAAGGCGTAACCGGTGTGCATTGCGAGTTGTGTCTCCCTGGAGACGCAGATTACGTCCGTGCCGGCGATGCTTCCCTGCGCGGCAATCGAGGTGGGCAGCGGCCACGGGTCGTCGTAGTTCTGGAAGATCCGCCCGTCCGGTGCGATGTCGATGATATGCACATCGATCTCTTGCCCCTGAGGGTCCGCTGCGACGAACGCGGTGGGCCAGCGATCGCCTTCCTCGTTCAGCCAGCGGCTCTCCTGCCAGATCAGCTTCAGGCTAAATCCGTGCTGATCAAGCATCTGCCGCAGCTTGGGTAAGTCGCTCAGCAACACCAGGATGTCCAGGTCCTTGTGCGGTCGGGTCTCGCGATGGAGCAAGGCGTCCACGCCCCATCCGCCCATCACCCAGAAGTGGATGCGGTGCTCTTCAAGTTGCCTGCACAGCGCGGCGGCATCTTCAGCCGACAACATCGATCTTACTCTCCCGCCGGGCTGTTCCGTTTGCACCGGGTATATCAGAAGGCGGGGCCTATTTTGGCCTCGCTTTCCAAACGGATTGTCTAACTCATGCACGTTTGACAGCGAACGGCAGAATGAGCGCACCCGCGCCGAGGCCGCCGAGGATGCCGGAGAGCATCATGGGCGTGTGGCTGCTGTACCACCACCCGGCTTGCGCGGCCACGATGTCGACCACCCACGGGCCGAAGGCGAGCAGGGCCACGGCGACCTGCCCCAGTTCCGGGATGCCTCGCCACGTGCGCCAGAAGGCGCTTCCGCTCCAGGCTTTATAGCTCAACAGGACGATCCACAGGCCGAACACGCCGCTCCAGCAGCGCGAACAGACCAGCATGGGATAGCCGAGCACCTGGAAGACCAGATCGGGCTGCGGGCAGACGTTTTCGCCCATCAGGTACAGCGGCCAGTTGATCAGGCCCAGGATGGGCCAGCCGATGCGGCTGAACACCGGCCCGACCAGCGGGCCAACCAGCAAGATGCTGAGCACCAGCCAGGTCAGCCAGGTATATTGCACCGGCACCCGCATGCGCTTGACATAATGTGAGATGGAGACGGCCATCAGCTACACTCCTATACCGGCCACACTTCGGGCGCGGTGCCCCTGACCGTGCGTGCGGTGCCCCTGGCTCTCCAGCAAGGCGCGGGCCGCCAGCCTGCCGGAGCGCACGGCGCCCTCCATGCTCGCCATGTAGTCCTGCTGCGTGTAGTCCCCGGCCAGGAACAGGTTGGGCACGGGGGTGCGCTGGGCGGGGCGGTAGCGGTCGGCACCGGGGCTTTCCCGGTAGATCGAGTTGGGGATGCGCACCAGGGCGGTCTTGCGTACCTGGGCCCCGCGCGTGGCCGGCCAGAGATCGGCCAGCGCCGCCCGGCAGCGCTCCACGATCTCGTCGTCGCTCAGGGGCCAGAGCGGAGCGGCGGGGGCAATCGCCATCGACACCAGCGACCCGCCGTGCTTGCCGTACTCGCGCGGGGCGACGACGGCCAGGTCGGCGAAGACCGAGAAGGGCGCATCGGCGGTGAAAAACAGGTTATCGACGGTCGAGACGCGGCGGTCGAACCAGATCTGGGCGTTCATCACCGGCACGCTCTTGAGCTTCCACAGGTGGTCGAATTGCGGGAACCGCCGCAGGGCCGGCGGTAGGAGTTGCCGGGTGGAATGCAGCGGGGCGGCCAGCACGTAGGCGTCGGCGCTGCGCAGGCTGCCGCCGGCCAGCCGCAAGCCCGCCACCCGGCCGTCGGGCCCCAACTCCACTTCCTGCACACGCACGCCCGTTTCGATGCGCCCGCCCCGCGCGGTGATGTATTCCGCGAAGGGAGCGTGCAGCCGCTCGCCCGGCGGGCCGTCGAGGAAGCCCACCCGCGAGGCGGTGCCGGCGCGCGAGAAGTGGTGGAAGACGGTGGTCATGGGCCGCGCCGACAGCTCCGTGGCGGGGAGGAAGCCCATCGAGAGCGCGATGGGGTTCCACATCTTGTCGAGCACGCCCTGGGCGATGCCGTGTTTGCGGTGCCACTCGGCGTACGACAGGCGATCCCAGTGCTGGATCGCCGGAAGGCTCATCAGCCAGGGGCGGATCAGGGCGCGCATATTGGTCAGCTTCTCGCCCGGCGTGAACAGGTCGGTGGTGCCGAAAGCCGCCATGCCGTTGAAGGGCGCGGGCCAGCCTGGGAAGCGGAGCGTGGCGGGCCGCGCGCCCGCACGGGCCACATACAGGGTGTGATCCTTCCAGGCGATGTGGTCGTAGGCCCCCACCCGGCGCATCATGTCCAGCAGGTCGCGGTAGGAGCCGAAGAAGATATGGAGGCCGCTCTCAAGGACATCCCCATCGGCGTCGCGCCAGGAGGAGACCTTGCCGCCCAGCACGGGCCGCTTCTCCAGCACGACCGGGCGCAACCCGGCATCCACCAGTTCGACGGCTGTTGCCAGCCCGGCCAACCCGCCGCCGGCGATCAGCACCTCATCCACCACGTGCGCCCTCCATGCGTTGCACCCGCCACCAGATCTGCGGCAAGAGCGCCAGTTTGGCCCGGTTGGGCACGCGCGCCCGCCGGGTAAACACATCATACCCGTTCGCCTCGATGCGGTCCAGGATAGCCCGGTAGACGGTAGCCGCCGCGCCGACGGCCAGGCGGCTATCGGGTGCCAGCATGGCGATGCCCGGCCAGGCCTGGGCGTATAGCGTGCGCGCGCGGGCGATCTCGAAGCGCATCAGCGCCTTGAAGTGGTCGTTGATCACGCCGTCCAGCAGCTCGCGCTCGGTGTAGCCGAAGCGCGCCAGGTCGGCGAGCGGCAGGTAGATGCGGCCCTGGCGGGCGTCCTCGCCCACGTCGCGCAGAATATTGGTCAATTGCAGCGCCACGCCGAGCCGGATGGCGTAGTTCGTGGCCGCCGGGTGGATGGCCCCGGTGATGTGCATGCTCATCTGCCCCACGGTGGAGGCCACGCGATAGCAGTAGATCCAGAGGTCGGC
Organism: Chloroflexia bacterium; assembly: GCA_035693165.1. Classification (GTDB taxonomy): domain Bacteria; phylum Chloroflexota; class Chloroflexia; order QHBQ01; family JAICKM01; genus JAICKM01. The sequence goes on from DASSGZ010000223.1 coordinate 7,437, forward strand.
CCAGGTGGCATAGCGGGCGATGGAAATATCCATGCGCACCCCGGCCAGCAGTTCGTCGGCCAGGGCTTGCGGGATGGCGAAGCGCCGGCGGGTGTCGGCCCAGGCCAGGACCACCGGCGCCGTTTCGTCCCGCGCCGGGTGTGGCGCCCGGCAGCGCGCGGCCCAGCCGGCGAGGGCCTGCTCGGTCTCGGCAACCGAGAGGCCGCGGGCGGGGGCGCTGTCCACCAGATCATCGCTGGTGCGGCAAAAGGCATAGAGGGCCAGGACGGCCTGCCGTTTGCCCGGCGGGAGCAGGCTCGCGCTGAAATAGAAGCTGGCCGAGTGCGCGCGGATCATGGCGGCGCATGCCGCGTAGGCCGGGCGCAAGCGCGCGGCGGGCACGGCAACAGGCGGGTCGGTGGTACGGGCGTCGGGCATACCGGGTCGCGCCTGCGGCAGGCCGGCGGCGACGCCGTCCTCGCAGTAGGCCCGGTAGGTGGGCGAGCCGGGGGCGCGCGCGGCCCAGCGCTCGCTACCGGCCGGCAACGGCAGCGTATTCGGCCAGCGGCGCTCCGCCGGCGAGTCCCCAGCGCGCTCCGGCCCCTGGCCCAACCTCCACGCCGGTTCCGGCCAGGATCCGCTCTGCAACTCGTTTGCCACTGAGCACTGCTCCTTCCATACTCGCCAGATATTCCTGCCGCGTGTAATCGCCGCACAGATAGAAGTTCGGGACGGGCGTGGCCTGGTCGGGCCGGTAGCGGTCTTGGCCGGGGCGGGCGCGGTAGACCGATTGGGGGATCCGCACCAGCGTGCTTTTGAGCAGCCGCGCCTGGGCCGCTTGCGGATGCAGTTGGGTCAATTCGGCCAGCGTCCGGCGGGTCACGTCCGCGTCGTCCAGGCGGTACCACTCGGCGGCGGGCGCGACCACCATCTCGACCATGTGGCGGCCCGTCGTGCCCTCGCGTAGGTCCGCCGCGCACCGGCTCAGCTCGGCATAAACGGAGAGGTGCGTGCCGCTGCTGAAGATCAGGTTGTCGACGCCGATCACCGGGCGGTCAAAATAAAGCTGGACCGTCATCACCGGCTGCCCGTGCAGATGCCGCAGATTGGCAAAGGGGGCCTGGGCGCGCAGCGCCTCCGGCAGCGTTTTCCAGAGGTTATGCACCGGCATCGCCGAGACGTAGCAATCGGCTTGCAGCAGATCGCCGCCGGTCATGCGGAATCCGGTGACGCGGTTCGTCAGTACATCATATTCGATGCGGGCGACTTTGCTGTTGGGTATGAAGCGGACGCCGCGCCGGGCCAGGTAGGCCAGGAAAGGCTCAAAGAGGCGGCGTTGGGGCGTGCCGCGCAGGAAAGCCACGCGCGAGGCATCGGTCTCCTTGGCGAAGTGCGACAGCACCGTGAGCACGAGCTTGGCGCTGACCCGCTCGGTGGTGTCGAAGTTGAGGGCCAGGGCCATCGTGTCGAAGAAATCGCCCAGCGCGCGGCGCCCCATGCGGTGGCGCAGGTGCCACTGGGCGTAGGTGTAGCGGTCCTGGGCATCGATCCAGGCCTGGTTGCCGGCAATGGGCCAGAGCAGGCCGTAGCCCACGCGCAGCTTATCGGGCAAGGTGAGCACGCCGCGGTTGCGGGCGATGGCGACCAGCCCGTGGGCGGGGGCGGGCAGCCCGCGCGCGAAGCGCAGCGGCGATAGCCACCCACCGGGCCGCGAGAAGGTCATTTCATGCGCCTTCCAGTCCAGGTTGGCGGCGAGGCCCGTCTCCCGGAACAGCCGGTGCAGGTTGCGGTAGGCGCCGAAGAACACGTGCAGGCCGCTTTCCAGCCAGTCGCCCTCGGCATCTTGCCAGGACGAGACTTTGCCGCCCGCCGCGGCCCGCTTCTCGACCACCGTGACTTGATGCCCGGCATCGGCCAGATATTTAGCGGCCGCCAGCCCGGCTAACCCGCCGCCGGCAATCAGCACATGCATGGGCGTGGTCCCTCTCCTGCTTATATCATCACAGGCAGCACAGTTGCTACACTGCCGCCAGTATAATGGATTACTGGATCTTTGTCAATAGTTTGTCCAATGATTTGGTGGTTGCAGTACGTATACCAGTGCGCTATAATGCCGCAAACAATAGCCCAGTTGTGACACTGGACACGGCGCGGGCAGCGAGGAACGACCGAAGGATCCCGTTCTACGATACTACGCGCTGCCCGGCGCGCAGGCCCGGCGCACCGATACGGCCCCGTTGCTGGGCAAGGTCGGGGCCCAGGCGGCGTTCCATCGACTGGCGGCCCGCCATCTGGCCGCCCTTTACGCCGCGCCCGTGCCCTGCACCGCCGTGACCGTCGCCTGCTTTCGCGAGGAGGGGGCGCTGCTCACCTGGCGGCGCGGGCGCGACCAGCCGTGGGATCTACCCGCCTGCGCCCTGGCGCCCGGCGCCGATGCCGCGCAGTACGCCGCACACGTGCTCACCGATCTCGGCGGCATCGCACCCGCGGAACGCTTGCAGGTTTTCGGCCTGGTCGATTGGGGTCCGGCGGCGCGCGCCGCCGGATGGGGGTGGACGGCCTGCCTGTTCGGGCAGGTCGGCGCCGTCGATCCCTTGCCCAGGCCGGCGCAAGTGAGCGGGCGTGCTTTCTTGCCGGTGGCCCGGATACCGCCCGGCCTGCCTGCGGATCCCTGGCCGCGGGTGCGCGGCGCGTTGCTGCAGGCGGCAACTGAGTTGTTTGCGGCCGCGCGCGACTTCTGGCTATTGCAAACGTTGGACGCACTGATTATGTACGATCTGGACGATGTGCCGGATTAAGCCGGCCATGACCGAACGGGCGCGGGGTCGTGTGTAGCGGGCAGACAAGCTTTGACAAGCGAGGGCCGGATCTTGTATAGTGGTATCAGACTACTTTCGGGGATCGTCTAATGGTAGGACACCAGCCTTTGGAGCTGAGAGTCGGGGTTCGAATCCCTGTCCCCGAACCACTTGCCGCTCCGGCCCCGCCGCCTGGCCGGAAACGATGCTTTGCTACCGACCCGTCCGCTCGCGATGGTTGTACCGCTATCGCCCTGCCGGATCGGGTCGCTTGCTTTCCTCTTCCGCGCTGATCCACCGGGCCGGGAGCCTGGGCGCCCCCGGTATGCCACAGGAGGAGACACGGTATGCGCAGCGTTCTGGTGTCCGGTTGGGGTGTCACCGGCGCTCACCGGGCAGGGGCGCGGGCAGGTTGGGGCGGCCAAAACAAAACCGCCGGGTTCTCAGCGCGAGACCGGCGGTTTGCCAATGCATAACGGGTACGCCTGGAGGGACTCGAACCCCCGCATCCAGCTCCGGAGGCTGGCGCTCTATCCACTGAGCTACAGGCGCGTATGTGACCACGCCTATTATACCATGTGCTGCCCGCGCTGGCAAGCGCTACCGGCCCCGCGGGTCCTCGACTTTTTGCGCCAATCCGAAAGGACCCGCGGATGACCAGTATCGCGCTCGACGTTCACATGATCGGCGCCCGCGAAACGGGCAACGAAACCTACGCGACCGAACTGGCGGCGGCGTTGGGCCGGCTGGGCGGCTACCAGTACCTGCTGTATACGCCGCATCCCGATGCGCTGCCGGCGCGCTTGCGGGCCCAGCCGAACCTGGCGGCGCGCGCGTTCGCCAACCTGCCGTCGGCGGTACGCATCCCCTGGCTCTATCCCCGCCTGGTGCGCGCCGACGATGCCCGCCTGCTGCATATGATGTATGTGGCGCCGCCGTATGTCACCTGCCCGGTGGTCCTGACCGTGCATGACGTATCCTATCGCGTATTCCCCCAGTTTTTCTCGCCCGGCGTGCGCCTGCACCTCGATCTGCTGGTGGGCCATAGCGTGCGCCACGCGGCGCGGGTGATTACCGAGTCGGAGTCGGCGCGGCAGGATGTGATCCGCTACTACCACCCGCCCGCCGAGCGGGTGGTGGTGATCCCGGCGGCGGCAGGCTCCCAGTACCGGCCCCAGCCGCCGGAGGAGATCGCGCGGGTCCGCGCCGCCTATCACCTGCCGGCGCGCTATTTCCTGGCCGTGGGCAACCTGCAGCCGCGCAAGAACCTGATCCGGCTGATCGAGGCTTTTACCACTGTGGCCCGCGAAGCGCCCGACGTGCAATTGATCCTGGTCGGGCGCAGCACCTGGCGGGGCTGGGAGGTGGCGGGCACCGTGGCCCGCCTGGGCCTGGAGGCGCGCGTGCACTGCACCGGCTACGTGCCCGATGCCGACTTGCCGGGGCTGTACGCGGGCGCGCTCGGCTTCTGCTATCCGTCGCTGTACGAGGGTTTCGGGCTGCCGCCCCTGGAGGCGATGGCCTGCGGCACCCCGACAATTACCTCCAACGTCTCCAGCCTGCCGGAGGTCGTAGGCGACGCGGCCCTGACGGTCGATCCGCTGTCGGTAGCGGACATCGCCGCCGCCCTGCGCCGGCTGCTGGCGGACGAGGCCACGCGCCGGGAGTACCGGGGCCGGGGCCTGGCGCGCGCGCTGGAGTTCTCCTGGGCCCGCACGGCGCTGCAGACCCGCGAGGTGTATGATGTCGTGGTGACCTGCCGCTGCGGGCGCTACTCGGACCTCTGCACCTGCGGGCGGGTGTCCGCGGGCCGGGTCTGAGGCCGCCGCTACTCGACGCCGAGGATCGGGGCCAGGAAGCGCTCGGCGATGGCCCCCGCTTCCCACTCGCGTCCGGGCAGGAAGTGGGTGCTGTCCTTGATCACCGCCTGGATCTTGGGCGGCGGGAGGCGGTCCACGAAGGCGTCGAGTTTGTCGGGCGGGCAGTAGGTGTCGCCGTCGGCGGTGATGAACAGCTTGGGGCCGAACCAGTAGCCCAGGTGGGACAGGTCCCAGGCCGCCACGGGGAAGCCGATCAGCACGGCGGCGCGCACCCGCTGGTCGGTGGGATGCAGCCGCAGGTAGCTGAGCGCCATGCGCGACCCGAAGCTGAAGCCGACCAGGGCCAGGCGGGTGGAGTCGACCCAGGGCAGGGCGGAGAGGTAGTGCAGCGCGGCGCCCACGTCCTCGGTCTCGCGCGAACCCTCGACCCAGCCTTTCGCCTCGGGCACCAGGCGGAACTCGCCGCCGCTGCGGCCCACGCCGCGCGAATTGTAGCGCAACGCGCCGACGCCGTGCAGGTACATGGCGTCGGCCACGGCGCGCAGGATCTTGCTGTCCATTGTGCCCCCGCCGGCGGGGTTCGGGTGCAGCAGCAGCACGGCTGGATGGCGCGCGCCATCCGCGAACCCGGCGATTTTGCCTTCCAGCAGCACCGGCGGTTCCCCCCCGGCGGCGCTCGACGGAAATTGGACGGGGCGCCATAGCCCCGCGGTTGGACTCGGTCCTTTCAAACGCTTACAGCTCCAGTCGTAGGGTCAGAATTTCGCGGGCGCCCAGAGTGACGGCCACGCTGGGCGGCGGGCCGGGCTGCCAGTCGAGCGCCGCACCGGGCAGGTCCTGTTCGTCGAGCCGCACCCGGCGGGCCGTGCGAATGAACGACGGCAGCGTGACATTGGCCTCGATTGGCTCGCCGGCGATATTCCAGGCGCGCAGGATCAGGGCCGTGCCGTCCTCGCTGCGCTTGAGGGTGCTGAGCACCAGTTCCGCCGGGTCGCAGCTAATCAGAGTGGCGGCGGGGGGCAGCGGCCCGCCGTGCGCCGGCTCGGCCAGGGCGTACAGCGGCACGGCAAAGCTATGGGCCAGCGTGTATGCGCCCGACTGGAGCCAGTCGTCGGCATACGGCACCAGGGCGTACTCGAAGGTATGCACGCCGAAGGTCTGGCCGCCGGGCGTGGGCAGGGCCGGGCCGGCGTGGCCGGGGCGGGTCGCCATATCGTCGCGGCTGAGCCAGCCAACGCAGCGCAGCAGTGTCAGCGCCAGCAGCAGGCCGTCGCCGCTCGGCTGCACTTCAAACTCCGGCAGGCCCCGGTTGGCGAGCAGCACCCCGCGCGTGCCGTCGCCCACAGCGACGAACGACTTCTGCGGGTAGGTGGCGACCGCCCTTTCCGGCCAGGTGTCGCTGCCCGGCAGCGCCCCCGCCGGGCGGCGCACCACGTCAAAGGCGCCTTCCGCCTCCGAGTGATCGGTCACAAACGGCACGTCGAACAGCACACGCAGCCGGTGGTCGCCGGCACGGTTGTCGATGGTGGTGCGGATGTCCACGCGGCGCACGCCGTCCAGCAGTCGGATGCCGCAGCGCACGGCGCATTGGGCCAGGGCCAGGCTGCGGCTCTGCCGATCCTCGCTCAACCAGGCGGGCAGGGCCAGTTCGCCCTCGATGATCATCAGGCTGCCCAGGGCATCGCGCCGCACATCGATGCGTGGCGGCCGGTCGTAGCCCTCGATGATGGCGTCGTGGGGCGGGGGGCAATAGTTGTACTCGTCGCCCGCATCGCCGGAGTCGACAAAGACGTTGCCGTGGCGCACTACCTGGCCGAATTCTTTATCGGTGACGGTGATCTGGCCCGTCACGGGGTCGGCTTCGACCTGCAAGAACTCGTTGGCGATGACATACGCGCGCGGGCTTTCATCGCCCGCGACGGTCATCAGCGCGGGATGCAGCCGGCGCCCGGTCCGGCTGCGCGGGGTCTCCGGGGCGGCGGGTTCGGGCTGGTAGAGAGCGGCGGGGTGCGGCGGCGCGGCGCTTTCCGGGGCGCTGGGTTCGGGTTCGGAGTCGCGATCCGCCGCGCCGGGCAGATCGAGCCCCGAGTCGCTGGGCGCCAGGGTGTAGGTGCGGTAGCCGACGCCCGGTATGTCGCGGGCGACAAAGCGGATGACCCCGTGCGCTACATGGTGGCCGCGCAGGCGGAAGAGTTGCACCTGCTCGGTGGCGACCAGGTGGCGGGCCGCGTCGGCGGCGCTCTGGATGGCGAGCAGGTTCGGTTCGCCGCTCTCGGCCACCGTGATGTCCACCTCGATCACGCCCGGTTCGCCGCTGCGGTGGAGATACACGTCGAGCACGGCCATGCCCATGATCCGCCCGTCGCCGCCCATCGCCAGGGTCGTTTCCAGGCCCGCCGGGTCGAGGTCGAATGACGCGATCTGCTCCTGCCGCCATTCGGTGACATCGTACGCCACCTCCGCGCCGCTGTCGTCGAGCAGCCGGAAATCGAACAGGCTGGCCGGCACTTCGACCGTGACCTCGGCGGCATCGGTGCGCGGCATGCTGAGCGGGTTGTAGACGATCACCGCCTGCGCGCCGGACTCATCGGGTCCGGTGGTCTGGATGAAGCTGCCCACCCCGCGCAGCGCCTCGTCGCGCAGGGCGCCGCCCAGTTGGTCGACTGCGGCATAGCGCGTCTTCATTTCGTCGTGCACGGCATCGACCGAGCAGCCGCAAATGCTGTCGTGGGGCTGGTTCTGCAACAGGTACTTCCACGCGGTCTGGCGCAACGGCGCCGCCGAGTCGATCCGCAGAGTCTGTTCCCAGTCGCTTGCGCCGGTGGCCTGGTCCAGCGCCCAGAACAGCGCCTCCCACGGCTCCACCCAGCGTTCCAGCAGTGTCTCGGCGGCATAATTGGCCTGCTTGATCCACATGCGGGTCGAGAGCACTCCAGGCAGCAGGTAGGCGTGTTGCGCCTCGCGGAACTCGCCGCTATGGATCGGCAGGGCGGCCTCGTCGAGGGCCGGTGCCAGCGCGGCGCGGTACTGCGGCAGCGTGCCGTGGACCAGGCGGATGTTTTGCTCGGCAAATTCGGCGTTCAATTCGTCCAGGATGGCCGGGAGATCGGCGCTCGGCGGCACATGGTCGTCGCCGTTCAGCACCAGCAGCACGTCCGCGGCGCGCCGGGGCGCCTGTTGATCGCGGATCCAGGCGACCTGGCGGCGCGCGGCGGCGATCGAAAACGAAAGGGGCAGGCCGTTGGCGTAACCGTGCAACAGGCGGGTTGCCAGCACGTGGCTGCCGTCGGGCGCGGCCCAGGTGAACTCGCTGCCGGGCACATCGGCGCCGCTGCCGCGCCAGAAGACGGCCCAGTCGATGCCGAAGCCGTGCAGGATCTGCGGCATCTGGCTGATATGACCGAACGGGTCCGGGATGTAGCCGGCGGGCATGGCGCCGCCGAAGTCCCGCGCGATGCGCCCGCCGCGCAGGAAGTTGCGGATGAGCGACTCGCCGCTGACCAGGAACTCGTCGGGCAGGATGTACCAGGGGCCGACCAGGACGCGGCCCTGCTGCACATGCGCCCGCACCTCGGCGGCGCGCTCCGGGCGCACCTCCAGGTAGTCTTCGAGCACCACCGTCTGCCCGTCGAGCATATAGTGGGCATAGGACGGATCCGCCGCCAGGATCGCCAGGAGCTTATCGATCAAGCGCACCAGTTTCATGCGGAAGAGTTGGAAGGGCAAGTACCACTCCCGATCCCAATGGGTATGGCTGACGACATAGAGCGTCAGCGGGGGGGACTCGGCGCGCGGGGCGGCGACCGGGGCGCTGTCCGGTGCATCCATAGCGATCCTCCTGGCCTGGGCACATTCACCGATGGTGCGATTACGCGCGCATTGTACCGCAAAGCCGGGAGCGGGGCAAGCGTGCCTCACCGGTATCCTCGGATATCTGTTCCTCAGTTCACCGCGAAGACGCGAGGGACGCGAAGATTATTGATATAAGTATTGTTTTTCTCGTCATTGTGCAAAATAAGCGTATGTGAACAGATGCCGGACATACCCTCTTGCGGAATCGTTTCCATCGGTAGTAAAATAGAAACGATTCCATAAATAGAAGGACAGTGCCCTGCGGGTTGGCCCGGCTACATGCTCTGGGCTGCCAGCCGTCGTTCGCTCCTCGATAACCGGCACGGCACCTTTTTGCGCGGCATCCTGTTTCGTGTGTGGCTGCCCGATCCGCCGGAGCAGCCGGAAAGGAATCAGTCATGCGTGTGCTAATCTCTGGGGGCGGCATCGCCGGGTTGACCCTGGCCTACTGGCTGCACCATTATGGCATCGCCGCCGTCGTGCTGGAGCAGGCGCAGGCGATCCGCCGCGACGGCTATGCCATCGACTTCCTGGGCACCGGCTACGCGGTTGCCGAGCGCATGGGCATCATCGACCGGCTGGCAGCGCACCAGATCCCCTTTAGCGAGGTTCTCTACGTCAATAAGGAGGGCAAGCCCGTCGCCCGGATGGATGTCGCACTGATGCGCAGCCTCACCCGCGGCAAATACCTGGGCCTGATGCACGCCACACTCGAAGAGGTGTTATATGATGCGCTGGCCGGGCAGGTCGAGGTGCGCTTTGGCCGCTCGCTCACCCATCTGGTGGACGGCCCGGATGGGGTGACAGTGACGTTGAATGACGGCACGACCGAATCCTTCGACCTGGTGATCGGGGCAGACGGGGTCCATTCGATCACACGCTCCCTGGTCTTCGGCCCCGAAGCCCAGTTCAGCCGCTATCTCGGCTACACCGTCGCCAGCTATCTGCTGGCCGACCACTACGGGATCAGCTCCACGCTCAGCTTCCAGATGTTTGTCCAGCCGGAACGGATGGCCGCGGCATACTGCACGGAACAGCCCGACCAGATCCTTATCTTTTTCATGTACCACAGCCCGCAGCAGGAACATGTGCCGCGCGATCAGCGGCTGCCCCGCCTGCGCGAAGTGTTCGCCGGGATGGGTTGGCTGACGGACCGGTTCCTCGCGGATGTCGACCCGGCAGCGCCTTTGTTCATGGATACGGTGGTCCAGATTCAAATGCCCACCTGGCATCGCGGGCGCGTGGCCCTGGTAGGCGATGCCTGCGACTGTCCCACGCTGGTGTCCGGGCAGGGGGCGTCGCTGGCGATGGGCGGGGCCTACCTGCTGGCGCGGGCCTTGCACGAAACGGGGGACTATGAGCAGGCGTTCCAGCGCTACGAACAGCAGATGTACGGCTTTGTCCAGGAGCAGCAGAAGCACGGGCGCAGTTTTGCCAAATCCTTCGTGCCTGGCAGCCCGCTGGGGCTCATGCTCCAGCGCGCGATGATAAAGGTGCTGTTGCGCCCGGCCTTCGGCGGCCTGATGCGCCGCTACTTTGGCGCCGAGAGCCTACCGTTAGGGCAAGATGCCCGGCCGGTGCCGGCCCCGGTGGCGGAGGAAAGCCTGCCTCGGGCGTGAGCCTGCATGTGCGGCGATTCTTCGCTGCGCTCAGAATGACCGGGTGAGGCGTGTCACTCGGAGCGCAGCGAAGAGTCTCGTCGCGTGAGGATACACGACGGAGATTCTTCGCTGCGCTCAGAAGGACGATCCTGGTGGGTGAGGCGACTCAGGCGCCGCCGGCGGGGCGGAACACGGGGATCACCGCGCGGATGCGGGTGCCCTGGCCGGGCGCGCTCTCGAAGGTGAGCCGGCCCCCCAGGCGCACCGCGCGCTCGTGCATCGAGCGCAGGCCCAGGTGGCCGGGGAACGAGCCGTGCGGGTCGAAGCCGATGCCGTCGTCGGTCACGTCAAGCGTCAGCCCTTCGGGGTCCGCCGCCAGCCGCAGGGTCACGTTCGCAGCATGGGCGTGCTTGACGGTGTTGTGCAGCGACTCCTGGCCGATGCGGTAGACGGCTTCCTTGACTTCCAACGGCACGTCCGGCTCCCGCCCCAGGTCGGTCTGCACGGCGATGCTGTGGCGCGCGGTCAGCGCGGCGGCTTGCTTGCTCAGGGCGGCAACCAACCCCTCGGTGGCCAACGACTCGGGGCGTAACTCGAAAATGAGAGCGCGCATTTCGGCGAGGCCGGCCTCGGCCAGGCTGAGCACGTACTCCAGCGGCCCGGCGGCTTCCAGCGGCGCGCGGTCCAGGAGGCGGCGCGCGGTATGGGCGCCCAGCGAAATGCCGTAGAGGGCCTGCGACACGGAGTCGTGCAGTTCGCGGGCTAGTCGCTGGCGCTCCTCCAGGGCGGCCTTGCCCTGCGCCTCGGCAAAGAGCCGGGCGTTCTCCACAGCCACCGCTGCCTGGTCGGCCAGGGCGATCAGGAAATCGGTCTCGGCTTCCGTGACGGGCGGCGCCGGCTGGTGGTAGCTTTCCAGCGTGCCGAGCGCCCGGCCGTGGTACAACAACGGCACGCTGACTACCGAGTCCCAGGCGGCGTCGTGCAGGAACGGATGCAGGGGCGCATAGCGGGCATCGCCCAGGAAGCGGCGGCGCACGTCGTGGACGATCTGGGTCTCGCGGGTGCGGAAAGCGCGCAGCATCGGCGCGTCGCCTCCGGCGCGCCAGGTGCCCTCCATCGCGGCGGCGTAGCCGTCCGGCAGTCCCCAGCAACTGGCCAGGCGCACCGTTTCCCCCACCTCGTCGATCAGCACGACCGCGCAGGCGGCGGCGCTCGTGGCCTGCACCACGTTGCGCGCCAGGGCATGCAGGGTCGCCTCCAGCGACCCGGCAAAGGCGACATTCGAGGCGATCTGGGCCAGGGCCGCGTTCTTGCGCGCCAGTTCCTGGGATCGCTCATAAAGGCGCGCGTTTTCCAGCGTGATCGCCGCCTGGCTGGCAACGGCCATGACCAGGGCGGCGTGGCGCGGCGTGTAATAGCCGGGCTGGTCGTGGTTAATACGCAGCAAGCCGACCACGTGGTCCTTGACCAGCAACGGCACGCCCAGCCAGGCGCGGGCATAGCCGAAGATTTGCCCTATCCGGCCGCCGGCTTGCGCGCGGAACCGGTGTGCCATAGGGCTGTCGCCCCAGATGTCGTCGATGATGATCGGCTGCCGGGCATGCAGTACTTCCTGGTAGACGCCGGCTTCTTCAGGCGGGAAGCGGCCCGGCAGCGCCTGGGTGGCGTGAGTTGATCCCCGGATCTCCAGGACCACAAAGCTGCCTTTCTCCAGGGCGAAGATCGCCGCGCCGGTGTAGCCTACCAGTTTCTTGAGTTGATCGAACACCAGGTTGAGCAACGGTTTCAGCTCCAGCGTCGAAGCCATGCTGTTGGAGACCTCCAGCAAGGTCGTCAGTTCGCGGGTACGTTCGTCGACCCGCTGCTCCAGCATCTGGTAGGCTTGCACGCGGTCGGTAATATCGCGAACCACGGCCAGGATATGCGGCCGGCCCTTGTGCAGGAAGGGCACGCCGTGGACCTCCACCGGCAGGGTGCTGCCGTCCTTACGCACGTTGACGGCCTGGGTCTCGAACTGGCCGCCCGCCCGCACCGTTTCCACGAATTCGCGGAAGCTGTCGAGGTAATCGGGGTGGACGAAGGTGCGCGGATCGCGCCCGATGAACTCCTCATAGCTATAGCCGTGCATGCGGCACGCGGCCGGGTTGGCTTCGACGACGATGCCCTCCAGGCTGTTGATGATCAAGGCGTCGCTGGTCGCCTCGAAGACGCCGCGATACTGGGCCTCTTTTTGTTGCATCAACTCATAAGCCCGCATCCGCTCGGTGGCGTCGGTGGTCACGTCGATCACGCCGATTACCTCCCCGTTCTCGACCAGCGGGGTGAACACCGCGTCCCAGTAGGAGACCAGATCGCCGCTTTGCAAGCGCAGCGCGTCCTGCCGCACCGTCTCCCCGGCGAGGGCGCGAGCCAGCAGCGGCGCGACGGCCTCCTGGGCTTCCGGCACCAGATCGAAGAAGCCCACACCGGGGCGCACGCTCACGTCGTGGGCGGCGGTGTAGCGGTCGATGAAGTCGGCCCAGGTCGGATTACAGCGCCGCAACACCAGGTCCCGGTCGAAGATGGCGATCCCCATCGGCATGCGGTCGAACAAGATTTCCAGCAAGCCCCACTGGTTGCTGAGCAACGGATCGGCATCGAAGGTGCCCGCGGCCCGGTCCCCGGCGGTCGCCGGCCGCACCTCGAACCGGCAATGCTCGGCGCCGGTCGCCTGGCAGGCCCGTTCCACACAGACCAGATCCCGGCGCGCGCCCAGGCCGTTCACGATCCCCGCCAGCACGCCCGCGCTGTAGGCGCAGACGGGGCCGGTGGGAGGCTCCCCATGCCGGGTGAACATCCAGGACTCGAAGGTGGATCGCCCGCGCACCACCGCCCGGCCCCACGGCCAGTCCAGGCTCTCGACCGTGAACTCGCCCAACCCGGCGGCCTGGACGGCGGCAATGCACTCGCGCACGGCCTCCGGCCCCGCCTCCGGCCCGGCTCCGGCGCCGAGGGACCGGGCGAAGGCGGCGCCGCTGGTCGCGCCTGCCTGCTGGAGGACGATGCCGGTCAGGCGGCGCCCGGCCAGGGCGGTCAGGTTGCGGCGCAGCGTCCAGACTCCGCCTGCGACATCGAGCAGCGCCATGCGGGCGCCGCCGAGCCAGAGCGTGCCGGCGTCTTCCCCGGTGTGCAGCGAGTCGTGGGTAAGAGCCATGGTTTATTGCGACCTCAGATGGAGTGGGTAGGATGGATGAGTGTGACGCGCCGGTGGGCGGCAACGGCGAATGCGATCCTAAACGGAAACGACACCGGAGAAGTATCTCCGTCTTTATACTGATTTTCGGCGCGACCAATGCCCTTTGTGATATCCGCCGTGTGCCCCACGAGCCGGGCCGCCCTGGCCGGTATAATACACTGAGACAGCTAGAACAAATCTCCGTGATTATAGCACAATGGGTCGCTACCTGGCTACGAACTAGCCGGCCCGCGGAAAGCGAGTGATGTATGATCCGAATTTTGCTGGTCGATGATCAACCGGTGATCCGCCACGCACTGCGGACGTTGCTGACCATGGAACCGGACATGACGGTGGTCGAAGAAGCGCCGGACGGCCGCGCGGCGGTCAAGCTAGCGCAGGAGTTGCAGCCGGACGTGGTGGTGATGGACGTGAATATGCCGCGGCTGGACGGCCCGAGTGCCGCCCAGGAAATGCGCCGGGTCACGCCCAACACGGCGGTTATTATGTTGAGCCTCCACCACGACGAGGTGACGCGCACGCGCGCCCTGGCCGCCGGGGCCGCGGCTTTTATCGAGAAGCAGGCCGCCAGCATGAACACGCTCATGGCGGCGATCCGCCAGGCCGCGCAACCCGCCTAGCTCGCGCACGCTCACGCTGCCGTCCCGTGCTCGCAGCCGGGGCGGCTTTTCGCTTTCCGCCCGCCTTCTCTTTCCCGCCGTGCGTGGTTGTACACAGGTCGTTGCTTGCCGGCGGAGGCCGGGGATATAATAGGGAGTATGAGTACCGCCGCCGCCTCAGAACTCTTATATCTGCTCGACACGGCGTTCGAGGGCACGTGGCATTCCCTGCTGGACAACCTCCAGGCCGTCACCCCCGACGATTGGGCCTGGGTGCCGCCGGGCGGGCAGCGCACCATTCGCGACATCGTCCAGCACGTCGGCGGCTGCAAGTTCATGTACCACGACTACGCTTTCGGTGGCGGGCACCTCACGTGGGACGACCCCCTGGTCGACGGGAAAGGCGTGCTCGATACTCCGGCGGTAGCCATCGGCTGGCTGCGCGCTGGCCAGGATCGCCTCCGCCGGAGCATCGCCGGCCTGGACGATGCCGATCTGCCGCGCCCGCGGCTGACCAACTGGGGCGAAGAGCAAACAACCCGCTGGATTATCACCGCGATGATCCAGCATGACCTCTACCACGCGGGCGAGATCAACCACCTGCGGTCGTTGCACCGGCAGGCCGACCGCTGGGCCTACGATCCGGGTTGATGGCGCCCGGCGCGATCCTCTCGGGACTACCAATATTGCATGTTCAAGATTGTTTGATCTACCCCTGTTGCTGTGCTGGTGGTGTTGCCTGGCGTGCCCGCCGGCTGCATCATGGGCGGCGTAAGTGCCCTGTGGGTCGGGCCGCCGGTGATGAGGTACCCGGCGGGATTGGGCCTCATGGCACTGTTGATGCTGCCGTTGGCGCGGGGCGAACCTGCACGCTGCCGACCCGGTATAGGAGGGGGATCATATGCAACGAATCGCGGTGGCCGGCGCCACCGGCGTGTTAGGGCGGGCGCTGGTGCCCCTGTTGCTGGCCGCGGGCTACGAGGTGCGCGCCCTGACGCCCTCGACGGTCAAGGCTGCGGATCTCGCGAGGGCGGGCGCCGAGGTGCTGGAGTGCGATTTGCTGGCCCCCAGCAGCGTGGCCCGGCTGCCCGACCTGGTGGCCGGCTGCACCGCCGTCGCGCACATCGCCACCGCGATCCCACAGAATCCCCGCGCGCCCGGCGCCTGGGACGTGACGACCCGGCTGCGCACCGAGGGCACGCGCCGCTTGCTCGACGCCGCGCTGACGGCGGGCGTGCGCCGCTACATCCAGCAGAGCATCGTCATGGCCTATCCCGACGGTGGCGATCGGGTGCTGGACGAAGCCACGCCGCTGGACACCGCGCCCGCCCGCGCCGCCGTCTGCGGCCCGGTCATCGCCATGGAGGGCATGATCCGGGAGGTGCCGCCGTCGCGCCTCGCCTGGTGTATTTTGCGCGGCGGGGTGTTTGTCGGGCCGGGCACCTTCCAGGAGGGCATCATCGCCGGGCTGCGCGCCGGGACCGAAGTGGTGCCCGGCGATGGTCACAATTTCGTCTCGCTGGTGCACGTGGCCGATATGGCGGCAGCGATGCTGGCCGCCGTGCGCTACGCGCCGGGCGGGTCCACCTTCAACATCAACGCCGATTCCCTGCGTCAGGGCGCCTACCTGGACGAACTAGCCGCGCGCACCGGCGCCCCGCCGCCACCCCGCGATCCGACCCGCCCCGGCCCACCCTCCTTCCGGTGCAGCAACGCCGCCGCCCGCGCCACGTTACGTTGGGCGCCCGACCATGGCGTCTGGCCGTCCTGACTGGCAGATTGGGGAGGCAATCGTGTATAATCGTGAAGACTTACCGCATTGGGCGAGAAAGGTCTGCCGCTAACCCAGGATCCTTATGTACCGAGTTACCGCATCGCAAATCAGCATCGGCGCCCGCTCGTTCACCAACCGGTGGGCCACGTTCGACTTTATCCTGCTCTTGTCCACGCTGGCCGCGTGCGCTTTCGGCGTGTTGATGGTCTACAGCGCCACCCACGGCCTGGGGCCGGAGCCGCTGGCCTGGTCGAACCTGGCCGTGCAGCACGCCTTCAAGGCCCTGATCGGCTTCGTGCTGATGCTGATGCTGACCCAGGTGGAATACCACATGCTGGCAAGTTTCGTCTGGCCGCTCTATGCGGGCATGGTGGGACTGCTGGCCTTGACCACGGCCCTGGGGCATACAGCGGGCGGGGCCACGCGCTGGTTTAAGCTCGGCGATTTGCCGGTGCAGCCCAGCGAGATCGCCAAGCTCGTGCTGGTGCTGACCCTGGCGAAATACCTCAGTGACAACGAGAAACGCACCGACCGCATCACCGTCTACATCGGCAGCCTGATTATCGCCGGGATCCCCATGGCGCTCATCTTCAGCCAGCCCGACCTGGGCACGGCCGGCGTCTGCGGCGTGATCTGGCTGGTGATGGTCGTGACGGCGCGCCTGCGCTGGCTCTTCCTGGCCGGCTCGGTGGTGCTTGGCGTGCCCGCGGGCTGGGGCCTCTGGTCCTACCTGATGAACACCATGCCCGACAAGTTCCAGTACATGCAGGACCGGCTGCTGATCTTCCTGCACCCGGAGAGCGACCTGTATGGGCAGGGCTACAACATCCTCCAGGCGCGGATCAGCATCGGGGCGGGCGGCCTGTTCGGCAAGGGCTTCCTGGCCGGCACGCAGAGCCAGTTGCATTTCCTCAAGGTGCAATACGCCGACTTTATCTTCTCGGTGATCGCCGAGGAGTTCGGCCTCATCGGCTGCCTGGCGCTGATCGCGCTGCTCTACGTGATCGTCATCCGCTATCTGCATATTGCTATGAACGCCCCCGACAGCTACGGCACCCTGATCGCCGTGGGGCTGGCGGCCTGGCTGGGCATGCACATCTTCGTCAACGTGGGCATGAACCTGAGCTTGATGCCGGTGGTCGGCATCCCGCTGCCGTTCATCAGCTATGGCGGGTCGTCCATGCTGAGCTTGCTGGCGGCGCAGGGCCTGTTGCAAAGTATCGCGCTGCGCTCACGAAAAGTCATATTCGCGTGATTTGCGCGCCGCGGGGCGCATCCATCTGTCATCTTTCGGGGAGGTTGCGGGAATGTCGGGCATGAATTTCATGGACTCGTTGCGCAAGGGGCTGGACCGGGCCGGGTTCGAGGCCGACAAGCTGATGCGCTATAACCGGGTGCGCGCCGAGGCCGGGCGGCTCAATATCCAGGCCCGCGAGCAGATCCAGGCCCTCGGCGAGCGCGCGCTGGCCCTGCACAAGGCGGGCACGTTGCGCGACAGCGAACTGGAGGCCCTGGCCCGCGACATCACCGATCTGCAGAGTCGGGCCAAGCAGAAGGAAGACGAGGCCAACGCCATCCAGACTGAGGATTGGGTGGAACCGCCCGACCCGACCCCGGCGCAACCGCCCATGCAATCGGCGCCGCCGCCCGCGCCCGCCTATACACCGAGCTACAACCCGGCACCGTCGCCCGCGCCAGGCTATAATCCAACGCCGTCGCCGGCCACGCCGGGCTACAACCCCGCGCCGCCGAGCTACACGCCCGCGCCGCCGCCCACTCCGGCGTCCAACTACCCGGCACGTCCGCTGCCAACTCTGGAAGACCAGGGCACCCGCCGCGTGCCCGCGCCCGGCCAGACCGAATATTGCCAGAACTGTGGCGCCCCGCTACGCCCGCACGCCGCCTTTTGCGCGCAGTGTGGCGTGCGCGTGTAAGCTCACCGCCCGCTGCCGCGCCGCTGCGTGACCGGCGGCCCCGACCGGAAGGAATCGCTGATTTATGCTGACTACCGAAGAAGTCGCCCATGTGGCCCGCCTGGCCCGGCTCGACCTGGCGCCCGACGAGTTGGAGACGATGCGCCGCCAGCTCTCGTCGGTGCTCGACCATATCAACCGCTTGAACGAAGTGGACACTTCGGCCATCCCGCCCACGGCGCAGGTGTTCGCCTTGCGTGACGTGGTGCGCGAGGACACGCCGCGGCCCCCGTTCCCGCAGGCGGTGATGCTGGCGAACGCCCCCGACGCCGCCGACGGCTGCTTCAAGGTACCCGCCGTCCTGGAGACCGAGGGTTGAGCCGATGAACACCACCGATCTCAGCTACCTGGCCCTGCACGAGGTGCGCGCCATGCTCGACCGGGGCGAGGTCTCCAGCCTCGAACTGACCGAAGCCTGCCTGGCGCGCATGGCGGCGGTGGACGGCGCCGTTCACGCCTTCCTGACCATCACCGACGAACTGGCTCGCGAACAGGCGCGTGCTTCGGATACTCGCCGCGCCAACGGCGTGGTGCTCAGCCCGCTCGACGGCATCCCGATGAGCCTCAAGGACATCCTGGTGACGGCAGGCATCCGCACTACCGCCGGGTCGCGCATGTTGGAGAACTTCGTGCCGCCCTACAACGGCACGGTCGTGCAGCGCCTGCTCGACGCGGGCGCCGTGTTGCTGGGCAAGGTCAACCAGGACGAGTTTGCCATGGGGTCGAGCACCGAGAACTCGTATTTCGGCCCCACGCGCAACCCCTGGGATCTCAGCCGCGTGCCGGGCGGCAGCAGTGGCGGCTCGGCGGCGGCGGTGGCGGCGGGCATGGGCTACTTCAGCCTGGGTACCGATACCGGCGGCAGCATCCGCCAGCCCGCGGCCCTGTGCGGCGTCGTCGGTGTCAAGCCGACCTATGGGCGCGTGTCGCGCTCCGGCGTGGTCGCGTTCGCCAGTTCGCTCGACCAGATCGGCCCTTTCGCCCGCACGGCCCGCGACGCGGCCCTGGTGCTGGGCGTCATCGCCGGGCCGGACCCGCTGGACGCGACCACGGGACCCGAGCCGGTGGACGATTACGCGGGTGCGCTGACCGCCGATCTGCGCGGCCTGCGCGTGGGCGTGCCCCGCGAGTACGCTGTGGATCGCTTGCCCGCCGAAGTGCGCGACCCCGTGCAGGCGGCCATCGCCCAGTTCGAGTCGTTGGGCGCCACGATAGATGAGGTGAGCCTGCCGCACTCCGCATATGCGCTCGCCGCCTACTACATCATCGCCCCCGCCGAGGCGAGCGCCAACCTGGCCCGCTATGACGGGGTGAAATATGGGTTCCGGGCGGAAACGACCGGCACCGACGCCGACAGCGCCGGGGTGGACCTGATGTCGCGCACGCGCGGCGCGGGCTTCGGCGCCGAAGTCAAGCGCCGCATCATGCTCGGCACCTATGGGCTGAGTTCGGGCTACTACGATGCGTACTACAAGAAGGCGCAACAGGTACGCACCCTGGTGGCGCAGGACTTCGCCAACGCTTTCACCCAGGTGGATCTGCTGCTTGGCCCGACATCCCCGACGCCCGCCTTCCGCGTGGGCGAGGTGGATGATCCGTTGCAGATGTACCTGATGGATATTTACACGATCCCCGCGAATCTGGCCGGCATCTGTGGGGTGTCGGTGCCCTGTGGCTTCGCGGGCCGGCTGCCGATCGGCCTGCAAATCCTGGCGCGGCCGTTCGCGGAGGCAACGCTCTTGCGCGCCGCGCACGCATACGAACAATCGACCACCTGGCACCTGCGCCACCCGGACCTCCCGGTGGCCGCAACCTAGTTCAATTCGACAGGGGCGCAGATCCACTACTATCGCACGTACCGGAGCAGCGCCATAGCTGACGCACCTTTGATGCGCCGGGGCCGGTACGCTACCCAAATCATCCGTACTCGGAGAGAAGGACGGTTTTATTCATGCTTCCGCACAACCCATCGCAGCGTACTCTCCGCCGCGGCCTGACCGTGCTGGCGGGCGCGGTACTGGTGACGCTGCTCGTGCCCGCAGGATTGTCTGCTCCAGCCTACGCCGCGCCGCCCGCGCAGGCGCCCGGCCCCAACGCTAACACGCAATACTTCCCGGCTACGTCGCACCAGGTCAGCGGCGCGCTGCTCGACTTCTACGGACGTGCGGGCGGCGCCGACCGCTTCGGCGCCCCGCTGACCGAGCAGTACCAGGACGGGGCGCAGGTCTACCAGATCTTCGAGCGCGGCGCCCTGCAATACAATCCGCAGAGCGGCGCCGTGACCGTGCGCGCGCTGGGCCAGGAACTCGTCGCCGGGCGCGCCGCCGATGCGCCGGTTTCGGTGGGCGCCAACGGCCCCGACGGCCTGTTCGTCATGGAAACCGGGCACACCGTGGGCCGCGCCTTTGCGCCCTACTGGCAGAAGGCCGGCACCTGGGACCGCCTGGGCAAGCCGATCAGCGAGCAATTGGTCGAGGGGAACCGCGCCGTGCAGTACTTCGAGTTCGGCAAGCTGACGGCGGACCCCGCGGCGCCCAACGGCATCCATGAGCAACTGCAAGACAGCGTGCGCGCCGCCGGATCGCCGTTCGCGGCCGCCGCGCGCACCACGGACGCCACCGCGCTGTTTGTCGCGGCGTCCGGCCACAGCATCGCCGGCGGGTTCCGCG
>DASSGZ010000224.1:0-25013 GCA_035693165.1 Chloroflexia bacterium
CCGCTGGCTCAGGCGCTCGTCGCCCGCGGCCACCAGGTGCGCCTGGTCGTCCCGCCGTGGGACGATCCGAGTGCGCCGCCGCAGGGGCGCGTCTCGTGCCTGGGCGGCGTCGAAGTGGTCGAGCTACCGGCGCCCCGCCCGGCCCTGCCCGGCACCGGGGTCATCGGCTGGCCCGCCGCGCTGGTGCGCGAAGCGCTGCGCGGGCGGCCGGATGTGGTCCACGTCTTCAAGCCGAAGGCCTACGCCGGGTTCGCCGCGCTGGGCCTGGCCGCGCTGCGCCGGCCCTGGGTACTCGACACCGACGACTGGGAGGGCCGGGGCGGCTGGAACGCGCTCAATCGCTACCCCGCGCCGCACCGCGCCCTGTTCCAGTGGCAGGAGACCACGCTGCCGCGCCTGGCCGGGGCGGCCACCGTGGCGAGCCGCACCCTGGAGACGCAGCTCTGGGGCTTCGGCGTGCCGCGCAGGCGGGTTTTCTACCTGCCCAACGGCGTGGACCACGCCAAGTACGACCCCTGGCTGGCCGCCGCCGCAGACCCCGCCACCGTCGAACGGGTGCGCGGTATGTACGGTCTGCCCCCGGCGTCGCCGGATAACCCGCTGCTGCTGCTCTGGACGCGCTTCGTCGAGTTCCCGATGGAGTGGCCGTTGCGCGTGCTGGAGGCTCTGGCTCCGCACACGCCGGGATTGCGCTTACTCATCGTGGGCGAGGGGTTTCACGGCGAGGAGCGCCGCCTGCTGGCCGAAGCGGACGCGCGGGGGTTGGCCGGGCGGGTGCTGGTCTGCGGGCGCGTGGAGGGCGCCGACCTGGGCGGGCTGCTGGCGCAGGGCACCGTGGCGCTCTACCCCATGCGCGACACGCTGGTCAACCGGGCCAAGTGCCCCGTCAAGCTGCTCGATCTGCTCGCGCTCGGCGTGCCGGTGGTCGCCCACAACGTGGGGCAGGTGGGCGAGTACCTGGGGCACGGCGAGAGCGGGCTGCTGGTGCCGCCGGGCGACGTGCCGGGGCTGGTCGCGGGGGTCCAGGCGCTGCTGGCCGATCCGGCCCGCCGCCGGACGCTGGGGCAGGCCGCCGCCGCCCGTGCCTGGACCTGCTTCCCCTGGTCGCGCCTCGCTGCCGCCGCCGAAGCCGCCTACGCGGTTGCCCTGCGCCACGCGGTCCGCTGACCGGGCCGCGGATCTATTCCATGTTTGAGGTTTGCCCGGCCTGCGGACTCTATTCCGTGGAGAAAACCATCGCCCCCGTTGGGCCGTTCGCCGTCTGCCCGCATTGCGGCCACGCGCAGCCCTTCCTGCGCCTGCCGCTGTTCATCGTCACCGGGGCCAGCGGCGCGGGCAAGACGACCGCCTGCCTCGCCCTGGTAGGGCAGCTACCGGAATGTGTGGTGCTGGACAGCGACATCCTGTGGGACGCGCGCTTCAATACGCCGGAGGACAACTACCGCGCCTACCGCGCCCTCTGGCTCAGCCTGGCCCGCGACATCGGCCAGAACGGGCGCCCGGTGGTGCTTTTCGGCAGCGCCGTGCCCGAACAGTTCGAGCATCTGCCGGGGCGCCGCTATTTTTCCGCCATCCACTACCTGGCGCTGGTGTGCGAGGATACGGTCCTTGTCGAACGCCTGCACAGCCGCCCTGCCTGGCGCGAGGCCGGCAGCCCCCAGTTCATCGCCTCCATGCTGGCCTTCAATCGCTGGTTCTACGAGCACGCCGCCACGACGCAGCCGCCGATCACCCTCCACGACACCGGCCACAGCTCCCTGGTCGCCACCACCGCCTGCATCACCGCCTGGATTCGCGGCCATCTCGACTCGCCGGCCGCCGGCCCATAAAACTAAATGGCGGTGGTCCCGCAGGACCGCCGCCATTGATACGCTTGGATTTATCGCTTTCGGCGCTATTAATAGCCCGTCGGGCTCGCGTCGGTGGTAATACCCTGGCGCGAGCCGGCCATGTCGGTCAGCTTACTGACGTTTAGCGCCTGCAGGCCCTTCGGACCGGTTTGCAGGTCGAATTCGACCTCCTGCCCCTCCGTCAGGGTCTTGAATCCCTCCCCGTTGATGGCGGAGTAGTGTACAAACACGTCTTCGCCGGTGGGGCTGGTGATAAAACCATAGCCTTTGCTGTCGTTGAACCACTTAACGACACCATGGGCCCGCTCCATGTGAAACCTCCAGTTGAGATGCGGTGAAAGGTGCTGCGCAAGCACGTCCCTCCCACTACCGGGGGATCTCGCAAGCACAGCAACCAGTTGCTACGGAAGTGGGGTTTGCCGAATTGGGGATATAGCGAGGAGAATTGTCTCACTACAATGCAAAACCAGGACCGACAACTCCGACTTCTACTTGTAATAGTACCAGACGCCGCCGCCCGTTGTCAAGGAAAACGGCGCGGTTTTTGTATGATTTTCGGCTGAATGTTGCTAAATAAACTAACGACGGGCGCCGGATAAGGGGACTATTCGTGGCGCAAGGCCACCAGCGGATCGAGCCGGGCGGCCCGTGCCGCCGGGTAGAGGCCGGCCAGCAGCCCGATAAGAGTGGCGAAGACCAGCGACCCGGCCACCAGCTCGGGCGTCAGGATGAAGAACGGCGCCGTAATGGTCACGTCCAGGGTGGCGATGTACTGGTGGATGATCCAGTCGAGCACGCGGCTCAGCGCCCAGCCGCCGATGACACCGCAGATGCCACCGAGCAGGCCGATGGCGCCCGCTTCCACGATGAACATCTTCAGCACGTCGCCGTTGGAGGCGCCCAGCGCCTTGAGCACGCCGATCTCGCGCGTGCGCTCGAAGATCGCCATGATCATCGTGTTGGCGATGCCGATAGAGGCCACGATCAGGGCCAGCACGCCGATGGACCCGAGCATGGTCTGTACGATCAGGAAGATGCGGTTCACCTGGTCGAGCAGCACCTGCAATGTGGCCGCGCGGAACCCGCGATCGCCCACCAGCTTGGAGACCTGCGTCGCGTCGCTCAGCGAGGCGGTGTGGATGGCCACGTCGGAATAGCCCTCGGTTTCCAGGATGTCGGGCGCGTTGAACCACCATTTCTTGATATCGAGCGTATCCGCCGTGCCGATCTGCCCGCCGCGAAACGCCGTGTTGACGCCCACCACCGTGAGCGGGAAGTCGGCCTTCTCGCCGCGTGGCGCTTCGACGTGCAGCGTCACCTGCTGCCCCACCAGCGCCGCTTGCTGGGCCGCGCTGAAGCCCTGCCCTTGTAGATAGCGCCCGCTCAACACCAGGCCGCGGCTATCGGCGCCGGTGGCGAGTGCGCTGCCCGCGGTGAGTTCGACCGGCTGGCGGAACATGCTCTCGCCGCCGGAGGTGGGCTGGACCAGCACGAAAGGCCGGTCTTTGCCGGCCAGTGTTAGCGAAAGGATCAGGCCGTCGGGCAGATCAAGGTGTGGCTCCAACGACTTGACGCCCGGCAGGGCCGCGAACGCGGCGAGATCGGCGGGGCGGATCGGTTTGTCCGGGCGCACGCGGGCGTAGGGGTTGAACGCGCCCTGCGGCGAGCTCTCGACCACCGGCGAGACGAACACCGTCTCCAGGCCCCACTGCTTGATGATGTCGGTGATCTGGGTCTGCATGCCGATGCCCAGCGAGACCATTGTCACCACGGTGAGGATGCCGACCCAGACGCCAATCGAAGTCAGCACGGTGCGCACTTTGCGCCGGCCCAGGTTGCTCAGCCCGGTGCTCAAAACATCGGCAAATCTCATCGTTCGCTCGCTTCCGGGATCTCGATTTTGACCACCCGCCCGTCGCTCAGGTGGACCACGCGGTCGGCGTAGGCGCCCACACGCGGGTCGTGGGTGACGACGACGAGGGTCAGCCCACCCTGGTTCAGGTCGCGCAGTAGTTCCATCACATCGGCGCCGGTGGCGCTGTCGAGGTTGCCGGTCGGCTCGTCGGCCAGCAGGATGCGCGGCTGGTTCGCCAGCGCGCGGGCAATGGCGACGCGCTGCTGCTCGCCGCCCGATAGCTCGTTGGGGTGGTGCCCGGCGCGCGCGGCCAGGCCCACCTGGGCCAGCAGCGCCCTGGCCCGTTCGCGGCGCGGCCCCGGTGCCTGCCCGCTGAGCATCATCGGCACCTCGACGTTTTCCAGCGCCGTCCGGTGGGCCAGCAGGTGGAAACTCTGGAAGATGAAGCCGATGCGATGGCGGCGGTACTCCACCAGGTCGCGCTTGCGCGCCCGGCCCAGGTTCACTCCGTCCACCACGATTTCGCCCGCGGTGGGCCGGTCGAGGCCACCCAGCAGGTTGAGCAGGGTGGACTTGCCCGACCCCGACGGCCCCATGAGGGCCACGAACTCGCCCGCGGCGATCGTCAGGTCGATACCGTCCACGGCGGTCACGATGCCCGACCCCATCTTATAGCGGCGGACCAGCCCCTGCATCGTGATAATCGGCGGGGCGGCGGCGGTGATCGGTTGGTCGAGCCGGTCGGCGAGTTCGGTCATGCGTTCCGTACCTTTACTGGCGGCCCGGCAGCGCGCGCCGCCGGGCAAGATCCTGTCATTGTATACAACAGGAATACGCCCCGGCGCGGGCGATGGTTGCATCGGTCGAGGCGCAAACACAAATCGGCGGCCCTCCGCCGGGGGTACCGGGGAGGGCCGCCTGGTTACGTTGGGGGTTTACTTCAGCCCCGCGGCGATCTTGAGCAGTTCGTCCTGCGAGATCTGGCCGCCGATGGCGACGGTCAGCTTCGTGCCCGGCTCGTTCCACCAGAGCACCGCCGTCGGGCTGCCGCCGTTCTGGTCGGCGTGGGTGGCGAGGTGGCCCTGCGTGTTGCGGACGGTCACGGTCTGCGCCGGTCCCGACGTGTCGGGCTGGCCCTTGCCCATACCGAGCGCATCCTTGCCGTTCAGTTCGCTGATCCAGAAGTTGGGCGCCGCGCTACCGCCGCTGTAGTTCATGATCGTCGTGGCGCCGTTGCCCATCAGGCCGCGGCTGGACATGACCTGCACCAGCGTGCTGCCCGCCGGGACGTAGCTCGGCTCCAGCAGGGTGTAGCCCGCCTGCTTCGCGTTGGCCCGCGCCTGGTCAATCGTCACGGCGCGCGGGGCCAACCCGCTCAGGTCGACGACGTGGCCGCCCTGCGGCAGGCTGAACTGGAAGGTGCTCGCCGGGATGTCCTTGTTCAAGTCGAACGTGCTCAGTTCCATGTTGCCGCTGCCCTGGCTGGCGGTGGCCGTGGCCTTGACCGGCACCCAGGTGGCCTGGTCTACCCAGACGGTGGCGGTGGCCCCGGCCAGCAGTTGCGCCGCCGGGCTGCCCGCCTTGGGCTTCAGGTCGAGCCGGTAGGTCTGGTACGCGCCGACCTTCTCGCTGGGGCCGAGCGTGTAATCCGTGAGCGCCAGCACCTGGTCGATCAGGCTCTCCAGGTTCGGGTTCTCCAGGATGCCCTGCAGGTCCGCCGGGATATTGGCCTTGCCCGCCAGTTCGTGCAGGCCGGTCGTGTCCATCTTGTAGGCGATTTTGTGGCTGGGGTCGTAGGCCCAGATGTTCGTGCCGTCGAAGAGGGCGAACGCGCCGTTATACTCGGTGTGGCTGCTCGACAGCAGTTGGACCTTCAGCAGGTTGGGCTTCTGGTACCAGAGTTCGGCCTGGATCTGCCCGCTCATGTCCGAGAGGTGCGTGCCGCCCAGCGTGGCGTTGGCTGCATCGCCCTTGACCTGGCCGCTGACGGTCACCACCAGGTGGGCGCTGTTCGTGTTGGCGGCGGTGTCCCGCATGTGCTGCACGATTTCCTGCGCGGTGATCTGCTGGCCGCACCCGGTCAGGACCAGGCTTGCCATAATCAGCAGGGCCGCGAGGCCGAAGAGGCGTTTCATCGTCGGGTTCCTTTCGCATGGGGCACGCTGCAGGCGTGCCGCGTGATCGCTTATTACTGGTATTCTACCACGGCGATATGACAGGGCGCCCCGCGGCAATGTTACAGCATGTTACAGCGAAACCCGGCGCCCGGTCTTGACATTGTGCATCAGTGCGGTACAATTTAAGCAGCGAGGGCGCAGGACCGGTGTCACGCCGACTTGGCGGGCGGAGATCGACCATGCTCAAGTGTCAATACCCGGATTGTGATGGAGAACTGGAGCCGGGCGCGCCGTTTTGTGATGAATGCGGGCGGTCGCAGGCTCCGGCGCAGGTAGCCGCCGCGACGGCCGGGGCGCACGTACGGCTGCAAATACAGGCGAATACGCTGGCGGCGCCCACCCTGACGGCGCGCCCGCAGGCGCCGCCGCGCCCGCCGCGCCCCCCGCCCGCGCCGCCCCTGCGCGAACCGACCATCCCCGTGCCCCTGGCGCTGGGCTTTGGCCTGGTGTTGCTGCTGCTCTTCCTGGGGTGCGTGGGCGCGCTGGCTATCGCCATCGTCACATCGCCGCTCGTTCCCCTGCCGGCCACGCCCACGCCGCAGGCCCTGCCCGGTGGCGGCCTCGCCTTCCCGCCGGTGGCCGCCCGGCCCGCCGCTCAGGATGCCGCCGGACTGACCGTGGCCGGGGCCGCCGGCGGCAGCCGCACCGTCACCGTGGTACCCGTGCCGGGCGCGCTGTCCAGCGCAACCGTGCCGCCGTGGGCGCTCACGATCTCGCGCACGATGGCGAGTCCCAGGCCGCTGCTGCCGATCGCCCGTGCGGGCGCGCCGCCTGCCGCCTCGCTGCCCTGGTAGTAGGGCTCGAACGCCCAGCGGCTTGTCTGCGCGTCCATTCCCTCGCCGTCATCCCGCACCGTGAGCACGGCCTGGCCGTCGTGTGCCTGCACGCCCACGGCGATGTGCCCGCCGGGCGGCGTGTGCCGCAAGGCGTTATCCAGCAGGTTGACCAGCACCTGGCGCAGCCGGTCGGGGTCGCCGCGCACAACCACGGCGGCCGCGGCGGGGTCGGGCCCCTGGAGCGCGACCCCCAGCCGCGCGGCGCGCCCCGCGAACAGCGCGCAGGTGGTCGCGCCGAGCGTGCCCAGGTCGATGGGCCGCTGATCGAGCGTGGCGGCGGTGCGGCCCCGGCTGATCGCCAGCATCTCCTCCACCAGCCGGCCCAGGCGGGCGGCTTCAGCCTCGGCGGCCGCCAGGGCGGCGGCGTGCTCGGGCGGCGCCGTGTCGCTGAGGTTCGCCAGCACGGTGCGCAGCGCCGTCAGCGGGGTGCGTAACTCGTGGCCCAGGCGGCGCAAGATCGCCGTGCGGCCCCGCTCCAGTTCGCGCAGCCGCGTGATGTCGCGCAGCACGCAAACCGCGCCGCCCCCCTGGTCGCCGATGGGGGTGGCGACGGCCAGCAGCACATGGCCCGCCGCCTGGATCTCGGCCTCGACCGGCCCCGCATGGGCGCGCCCCGGCGCCTGGCCCATGGCCTTGCGCCAGAGGTCGCCGAGGCCCGCCTGGGCCGCTGTTTCGCGCATCGTGTCGGGCGGCGCATCGCGGGGCACGCCCAGCATCTCGCGGGCCGCCGGGTTCTCCAGCGTCAGCGTTCCTGCTGCGTCGCAGGCCAGCACGCCGTCGGTCAGGCTCGCCAGCAGGGCGGCCAGGCGCGCCTGCTCACCGCGGGCCTCGGCCAGCAGGGCGGCCAGCCGCGTCGCCATGCGGTTGAAGCTCTCGCCCAGCGCGCCGACTTCATTGCGCGGCAGCCCCGTGACCCGGCGGCTGAGGTCGCCACCGGCGATAGCCGTCGCCACGCCCTCCAGGCGGCGCACCGGCCGGGTGATGCTGCGCGACAGCAGCAGCCCCGCCCCGGCGGCCAGCACGGCAGCCAGCGCGGCTGCGAACGCGAAGGCGCCCCGCAGCCGGCTCAGGATCGCGTCGATATCGGCGCGCGACTGCGAGACTTCGACCACGCCGATGGTGTCCGGCTGCCCTGTGCTGCCGGTGCCCGCGATGGGCTGCGCCGCGTAGATCAGGCCGGGATTGTCCTCGACGGGGCGGGTGAGCGAGAGGAGGCTGGGCGGCAGCAGAGCCACCGTCGCCGGGCTGGGGCGGATGCGCGTGCCCGCCGGGTCCGGCGGCAGCGCCGCCAGCAGCGTGCCGTTGGCCGAGAAGACGCGCACGGTGCGCTCGCCGCCGCCCGCGTGGGGCAGGGTCGTGGCGATGACCGGGGCCAGGGCCACCAGGTCGTCCTCGCGGCTGACCGCCCGCTGCAAGAAGGCCGCGTCGTCGGCGGCATAGGCGCGCAGGTCCTGGCGGCGGGTTTCCAGCAGCGTGTTCTCGACGCTGAAGAAGAGCGCGGCGCCCAGCCCGAGCAGCAGCAGCAGCACGCTGACCAGGTAGAGCGCCGCGATGCGCAGGGCCATGGCCGGCTCCTAGCCCCGCATGCGGTAGCCGATGCCGCGCTCGGTTTCGATGGGGTTGGCGGCGGGGTCGATGGCCGCCAGCTTTTCCCGCAGGCGGCGGATATGCACGTCCACCGTGCGCGGGTCATAGAACTCGCCGTCGCCCCAGACGCGGTCGAGCAGGGTGGCGCGGGTGAAAACCTGGCCGGGGTGGGCGGCCAGCAGCGCCAGCAGGTCGAACTCGCGCGGGCGCAGATCGAGCGGTTGCCCGTGGTAGTAGGCGCTGCGCCGGGCGCTATCGACGATCAGCCCAGCGGCCTCCGCAGCGTTGCCCGCGGAGTGATCGCCGCTGCCGGTCGCCGTCAGCGCCGCCTGGAGGCTGCGCACCTCGGCCATGCGCCGCAGCAAGGCCCGCACCCGCGCCACCAGTTCGCGCGGATTGAACGGCTTGACCACGTAATCGTCGGCGCCCAGCTCCAGGCCGACGATCTTATCCACGTCGTCGGTGCGCGCCGTGAGCAGGATCACCGGCAGGTCGGACCCGGCCTGGCGCAGCCGCCGCAATACCTCGAAGCCGTCCAGGTCGGGCAGCATCAGATCGAGGATGAGGCAATCGGCGGCGAGCGCCGGCGTGCCGCGCCCGAGGAGGAGATCGAGAGCCTCCTCTCCGGTCGCGGCGGCGCTGACATGGAACCCCTCGCGCGTGAAACGCTCTTGCAGCGCGTCACGGATCGTCGGTTCGTCGTCCACCAGTAAGATACGTTGCATGGCCCAGGGGTGCCCCTCACTGGATGGCGAAGGTCACCACTTCATCTTTCGATGAGCTAATGCCGTGCAGATGGAAGGTCCAGTTGCCCGGCTGCACGCTACTGAACACCTCGTTCGGCACAATGGTCAGAGTCACCTGCCCGGAGGCGTTGGCCGTCAGGGTGCGTCCGCCGTTCGGATACCAGAAGCGCCCCGCCGGGTCCACGAACCAGTTGACCACCTGTTCGCCCGCCCGCAAGCCGGTGCCGGTAAAGGTAAAGCTCGTCGTCTTGCTGCCCGACGGCGGGCTGACCGTCAGCGGGCCCTGCGCCGGGGGCGGCGGGGCGGGCGTATTGGTCGCCACCGGGGGTGGCGGGGGCGGTGGGGCCGGCGGCACCGGTGTGTTCGTCGCCACCGGCGGCGGCGGGGGCGGCGGGGCCGGCGGCACCGGCGTGTTTGTGGCCGCGGGCGGCGGCGGGGGCGGCGGTGGGGGCGGGGGCGGGCCGCCGGGCGTCGCCGTGGCGGTGGCCGGGCCGGGCGGTATCACAAACGTGGGCGGCGGCGGCACCGGCGTGCTGATCGGGGCCGGGCCGCCGGTCTTGCCGTAGAGCCACTGGTAGTAGTGCGTGCCCACGTTCGCCATCTGCACATCCCACGGCGCGTGATAGCTGGGGATGTAGATCAGCGCGCGGCGCTCGAAAAGCTGGATCAGCACGTCGGTCGGCTTGCCCGCCGCCTGCACGCGCGCCCAGAACGGCTCGCTGATCGGGTAGCCGATGGTGAAGATCCAGTTCAGCACCGGGCGGTCTACCGTCAACTGGCCGTCCGCGTTCACCGTGCCGGCCTGGTTCATGAACTCCCAGATCGCATCGGGGATGTTATGGCCGAAGATGTCGTTGTAGGCGACGATACGGCCCCCGGCGTCCTGGCTCTTGCTCGCATCCACGCCGACCTGGCCCGCCCGGTTGATGGTGGACGTGACCTGCGCGCCGATGCGCTTGACGGCGCGGTTGTTGTTGTTCAGCGAGGCCACGCCGCGGAAGCTGGCATAGGTGGGCGCGCGGGGGTCGTTGGCGTCTCCGGCCACGACGATCTCCGCCGGGGTGCGGGTGACGAACTGGGCATCGCCCACCTGCTGGCGCCCGGAGACCATATCGACGACGAGCAGGCCCGTGGTGACGTACCAGGGGCTGGTGGGGTCGCCGCCGGGGTTGTTGATCTCCATGCGCGCTTTGTCGAAATACTGCACCACGCGTATGCCGCCGGGCGCCTGGGCGTAGGGTTCCATGCCCGCGACGCCGGGGCCGGGACCCCAGTACCACGACCGGTTGTTCACCTGGCCGCTGCGCACCAGCGAGTCGGTGCGGTTCCAGAGCCGGGCGAAGACCGTGGCGGCGAAGGCGGGCTGGGCTTGCTGGGCCTGGGCCGGGCCGGCGCCGGAGACGAGGGCCAGCACCGGACTCAGCAGCAGCATCAGGAGCGCCAGGACCACCGGTTTTCTCATCATACGAGCCAACTCCTTCCGCCCCCGCCGGGCAGGGGCCTAGCACGGACCACCGATTGAGAATTATGTCAATGATAGCACAGCCTCCGCCGGATTACAATAGCCTGCAGCCGGGGTCGTTTGCCGCTCGCGGCGCCGGGAATACTCGTAAGCGACCGGGCCTACACCTGATAACGTCGGCCACGCACGGTATCCAACAGATGACCCCATCCACTGGGCGAGCGGCATGGCGGCCCGACAAATGCTTTTGCCTACGAAACGGTTGCGCCCGCGCAGGCGGGCTTCGGAAAGGTTGCCCGCCCCTTGAGGGGCGGGGCAGCCGCTGAGTCCGGTTGCCCAGGCCGGAAGCTTTGTGCTATAATCTGAAGCTAACGCAGCCGCACCCGGCTGCTCAGCACTTGTGACTGTTGCCGGAGGAGAATTAAATGCCTGATACCGCCGTTTATCGGCAGCGCCTCGAAGCCGAGCGCGCCCGCCTGCTGGAAGATCTCCACCGCTTCGATGTCGAAGTGACGGAGAGCGCGGACGACCTGGATCCCACGCGCGGGGGAGTGGGCAACCACATGGCCGACGACGCCAACGTCATGTTCGAGCAAGAGAAGTTTGTCGCCCTCCGCCGCAATACCGAGAAGATGCTGGAACAGGTGGACCGGGCGCTGGAGCGCGTTGCCGAAGGCACGTACGGCATCTGTGCCAATTGCGGCAAGCCGATCCCGCCCGAGCGGCTGGAGGCGCGCCCCTCGGCCACGCTCTGCGTCAACTGCCAGCAACAGCTAGAAAGCGCCTCTTAGGGTGGAGGTCCGCAATCCGCCGGTTCCGTCGAATGCCGCCGGCGACCCGGCCCCGGCGGCGGTCGATTCCGGGCCGGTAGCGGCGCAACCGCCGATGACGGTGGCCGCGCGGGTGCGCGCGGTGCTGCCGTTGCTGGCCCTGGCCGCGCTGATCCTGATCGCCGACCAGTTGACCAAGCTCTGGATCGTGGCGGCCATTGGCCGCGCCGCGCCGGCGCACGAGATCGACATCATCCCCGGTTGGTTGGTGTTCCAGTATGTCGAGAACACCGGCGCCGCGTTCGGCATGTTCACGAACGGGAGCTGGCTGCTGGCGTTCATCGCGGTGGCCGTCGTGGTCGGCATCGTCGTCATGGCGCCACGCATGCAGCAGGAGGCGACCGCCGGCCTGCCGCGCTGGCAGATCCTGCTCAGCCTGGGCCTGGTGCTCGGCGGGGCGGTGGGCAACCTGGCCGACCGGCTTACCCGCGGCTACGTGGTCGACTTCGTCCTGGTGCCCAAGGCGCAGATCACCCTGGGTAACACGCTCTATCACTTCCCCAACTTCAACGTAGCCGACAGCGCCATTACCGTCGGCATTATCCTGCTGCTGATCGGCCTGTTGTTCGCCGGGGAGCGCAAGTAAGCCCCCGGCGCGGCTCCCTGCCATGCCTGAGTTCACCGCCGTCGTCACCCCGGATCAGGCCGGCGAGCGCCTGGACCGGGTGCTGCCGTTGCTGGGCGGCGACCTCTCCCGGTCCTACGGGCAGCAGTTGATCGCCACGGGCCAGGTGTTGCTGAACGGCCGCCCGGCGCGCGCTGCCCAGAAGCTGAAGGCCGGCGACACTGTGCAAGTCACGATCCCCGCCGCCGCGCCCACCGCTGTCGAACCCGAACCGATGGACCTGCGCGTGGTCTACGAGGACGCCGACGTACTGGTGGTCGATAAACCAGCGGGTCTGGTGGTGCACCCCGCGCCCGGCCACGCCCGCGGCACGCTGGTTAACGCGCTGCTGGCCCACACCGACCAGCTCTCGCTGCACGGCGATATCCGCCCCGGCATCGTCCACCGGCTCGACAAGGACACCAGCGGGCTGCTGGTCGTGGCCCGCACCGACGCGGCGCACGCCGATCTCGTTCGCCAGCACCAGGCACGCACCATGGACAAGGAATACCTGGGGCTGGTCCAGGGCCGGCCCCAGCCGCCCACCGGCCTGATCGACGCGCCCATCGCCCGTGACCCGCGTGACCGCAAGCGCCAGGCCGTGCTGGCGACCGGCCGCCCGGCCCGCACGCGCTACACCACCGAGACGGTCTATCAGCCGGGCCATAACGTGGAGACCTGCGCCCTGCTGCGTGTGCGCCTCGAAACCGGCCGCACCCATCAGATTCGCGTCCACATGGCCTATATCGGCCACCCGATTCTCGGCGATGCCGTCTACGGCGCGCGGACCCTGCGCGCAGCGCGCACCCTGGGCCTGGAGCGCCAGTTTTTGCACGCCACCGCCCTGGCCTTCGACCTGCCGGCGTCGGGCCGGCGCGTGGCCTTCACAAGCCCCTTGCCGCCCGACCTGGCCGCCGTCCTGGCCCGGTTGGCGCCGCCCGATTCCTGACCTTGCGCCCCAGAGGAGTCCCATGCGTATCTTGATCACCGGTTCCAGCGGCCAGATCGGCACCAACCTGGCCTTGCGCCTCGTGGCCGAGGGCCATCAGGTCTTCGGCGTCGATAAGCGCCTCAACACGTGGACCGACGCCTTCCGCTACATCTTGCAGGATCTCAGCGGCCATTACCCCGCCTATCCCACCGGCATCGGCGGCGTCGATTATCCGCCCGCCGACGTGGTCGTCCACCTGGCCGCGCACGCCAAGGTGCACCAGTTGGTGCGCTACCCGCACCGGGCGCTTGAAAACATGATCATGACCTTCAACGTGCTCGAATATTGCCGCCAGACGGACACGCCGATCATCTTTTCCAGCAGCCGCGAGGTCTACGGCGACATCCATCGCTTCAGCACCGAGGAGACGAGCGCCGACTTCGCCTACACCGAGAGCACCTACTCGGCCAGCAAGATCACCGGCGAGGCGCTGATCTATTCGTATGCGCGCTGCTACGGGCTGCGCTACCTGGTCTTCCGCTTCAGCAACGTCTATGGCCGCTACGACAACGACATCGCGCGCATGGAACGGGTGATCCCGCTCTTTATCCGCCGCATTAGCCGCGACGAGCCGATCACTATCTACGGGCCGGAGAAGGTG
Organism: Chloroflexia bacterium; assembly: GCA_035693165.1. GTDB lineage: Bacteria > Chloroflexota > Chloroflexia > QHBQ01 > JAICKM01 > JAICKM01. The sequence goes on from DASSGZ010000224.1 coordinate 13,540, forward strand.
CTGGACTTTACCTACATCGACGACTGCGTGGACGGCATCGTGCGCGGCATCAGCGCGCTGGCGAGCGGGCAGGTGAGCAACCAGACGATCAACCTGGCCTACGGCGAGGGCAACACGCTGATCCGCATGGCCGAACTGGTGGGCGAAGCCCTGGGCCGCACTCCGCGCATCACGGTCGCGCCGCCGCTGCTCGGCGAGGTCACGCATTACGTCGCCAACATCAGCAAGGCCCATGATCTGCTCGGCTATACGCCGCAGGTGCCGCTGGATGAGGGGATTCGCCGCGCGGTGGCCTGGTCGCGCGAGTGGGCGGCCACGCACCCCGAAAGCGACACGCCCACCGCCGGCGTGAGCCCCGAAGCCGGCACCGCCCTCGGCATCGGCTACAAGCAAGCGACGGAGTAGGGCGCGGCCCCATCGGGCCCCAGTCGGTGTTCCGCCCGCGCGGCGCGCCGGGGCTTGCCCGCGCGGCCCTGTCTGCCCCGCTATTATCGCCCCCGGTGGCCCTGGCCGGGGCCGCCCCTTATGCCGCAGCCCCTGGTCTTGCCGGCCGCTGCCCGGCAGTTGGATCGTCTCCAATCACAGCAAGGACCGCATGTTCATTCATTTGTAATTTCTTGCAGAACATAAAAACGAACAATTATACATTTTCATCCTCTGCGAACGCTTACAATATAGCAGCATTCTCTAGAATCGGTCTGAGAACTATTGATTCAAGCGGCAGGACCGATATAATAATACTAGTTCCCACCCGGCACTGAACGGTGATGCATACTGTTTGTCACAATGTCTAACCAACACCCAGCCTTGTTCAGGGGTTGGTGCGCATTGCGGGCCGGCGTCTGGGTGGAGTTTGCCGGACGGGCGGGCCTCGCGTCCGCCGCCTGGATCGGGTTTTCTGGGATCACTCGCGCCTCAGCATTCGCCAATTTCCTGCGCTACTCACGGATCTAGAAGCGGACAGACACGCCGGGCATGGACCGGGCCCCGCCCGCCCTTGCCTGGGCACGGTTGGTACACCGAACGGTGTGCCGCATGTGGAGTAGCTTGGCCGCCGCGTCCCTTGCCTGCGGTGGCCGGGAACTAAGGACTGACATATTATGCCGCTCATGCTGCCACGCAATCTCCGGCGCGTCTTGTGCGCCGTCCTCCTCACCGGTTGCAGCCTGATCAGCGTCGCGCAGGCCCAGGGAGCCGTCCCCAATCCCCCGGAATATGCGGCGGCGCGATCCTTTGACCTGACCGTGATCCCGGTCAGTGTCGGAGAGATCATCGTCCAGTGGCCGCCGCTGGATCCCGGCGTGGTGGGCTACACGCTGTGGCGCGACGATCAGGTGCTGGGCACGGTGGATGGGCGCACCCTGAGCTACGACGATACCGCCGTGCGGCCGGCGACCCGCTATCAATACCGGGTCACGGCGATGGGCGGGGGAGTCACGAAGCTGGCAGACTCACCCACCGTAGGTGTGCGGACACCCGCCTGGCCTGAACTGCCGGATACCCTGCCGCCCGCAGCCCCCGACGACTTCGATGCCGTCAGCACCGCCGCGGGCATCCTGCTCGACTGGTATCCGGGCGCCGACGATACCGACGTGACGGCCTATGAGATCCGGCGCAACGGGCAACTGCTCACCACCGTCAACAGCGGCATCCTGCGCTATGTCGATCGCCAGGTTGCCCCGGCCACGGTCTACACCTACACCATTACTGCCGTGGACGCCGTGGGCCGGCGCTCCGATCCATCCCCGGCGGCCCCGGTGCGTATGGCCGGCGGACCGGCCCTGGCAACGCCCCCGGTGGCCCCACCCCCGGCAGCAGCCGGCCTGGCGGGATACAGCTCGCACTTGCAGCGCTATCCCTATCTGACCGACGTGGTCGACGTGTACGCCACGATCAACTGGGCCACCGACAATTCGGGCACCACCGGCAGCGTGGCCTGGGGGGAGTCCGGCAGCGAGTCCTGCGACGCGCACACCGCCCCGGCGACCAAAACCAGCATCATCGTCAACGGCGTCACCGAGTACCAATGGAAGGCCAGTCTGACGTTGAGCGCCGACACCGAATATTGCTACCGCGTCTACCTCGGCGGCACCGATCTATTGGGCACCGATCCCTCGCCCCATTTCTGGACCCAGCTCCCCGCGGGCAGTGACACCCCCTATTCGTTCGCTGTGTTCGGCGATTGGGGCAGCGTGGACGATACAGGCACCAATGCCGACCAGGCTAACGTCATGGCCCAGATCGCGGCCAGCGGGGCGCGCTTCGCGCTGACCACCGGCGATAACGCCTACTCCTCCGGCAGCCAGAGCAACTACGGCGACCTGATCCAGACCGGCCCCGGCATCAGCGCCGTCTTCGGTCCCGCCTTCTGGACTGTGGCCGGGGCCAGCATCCCGCTGTTCCCGGCCATCGGCAACCATGGCCTGTCGCGCTCCGACATTAACCACCCGCATCTGCTCAACTGGCCGCAGGACCGCGCTGTCAGCACCTCCAATGGGCGCTACGTCCGCGACCTCTACTGTTGCGTCAACGAATCGAATCCGGCCAGCTATCCCAGCACCTGGTACGCCTTCGACGCCGGGCCCGCCCGTTTCTACGTGCTCACCGCGGCCTGGGCCGACGGCAATGTCGGCAACGCCAGCGCCTATGCCAATGATTACGCCGCTCACTGGACCCCCGACAGCCCCGAATATCAGTGGCTGGAGAACGACCTGGCCACGCACAACACATCGCTGAAATTCGCCTTCTTCCATTACCCGCTCTACTCCGACAACAGCAGCGAGACTTCCGACCCCTTCCTGCAAGGCGCGAACAGCCTGGAAGGGCTGCTCAGCCGCTACGGCGTGGATATTGCCTTCAACGGTCACGCCCACATCTACCAGCGCAACTTCTCGTCGGGACCGAACGGGCTGATCGCCTACCTGACCGGGGGCGGCGGGGGCAAGGTGGAACCGGTCAGCCACTGTAGCGCTATCGACGCCTACAGCATCGGCTGGAGCTATTCGGCCAACGGCGGCGCGGGCGGCGGCAGTGCCTGTGGCAGCGCCACGCGGCCCACCGCGCGGGCGCAGGTATTCCACTTCCTGCTGGTCACGGTCAACGGCACCCAGGTCACGGTGGCCCCCACCGACTCGCTGGGCCGCACCTTCGACGTGCAAACCTACGACTTCGGCGAGGGCCCCAATCCGCCGTCGCCCACGCCCACGGCCCTCGCGACCACCACGAGCACCCCCAGCGCGACCGCGACGGCGACGCCTATTCCCAGCGCGACTGTGACCGCGACGCCCACGCTGACCCACACGCCGACCGGCACATCCACCGCCACGCCGACCGACACGCCCACGGCCACCCCGACCCGGACTCCCACCGCTACGCCCACCGACACGCCGACCTGGACGCCGACCTGGACCCCCACCGCGACGCCGACCGACACCCCGACCCGGACGCCGACCGATACGCCGACCCGCACGCCCACCCGGACCCCGAGTGCGACGCCGACCAAGCGGCCCACTCGCACGCCGACCCGCACGCCCAGCACCACCCCGGCGCCGAGCCATACGGCGGCACCAGGGCCCACCTTCACGCCGGTGCCTGACGCCACGGCCACGCGCACTCCACTGCCGGTGACGGTTACGCCGGTGTTGACGCCCTCACGCACGCCGTCCCCGCCCGCCTGCGCGCTCAGCTTTGCCGATGTACCGGCGAGCAACCCATTCTACAGCTATATCACCTGGCTGGCCTGCCGGGGGTATGTGAGCGGCTACTCCTGCGGCGCGCCGGGCGAGTCCTGCCCCGGCGCCTATTTCCGGCCCAGCGCGGATGTGACACGCGGGCAGTTGCTGAAAATGGTGGTCAATGCGGCGGGCTGGCCCGCTGTGGACGGCGGGCAGACGTTTGAGGATGTGCCGCCGGGCAGTACCTTCTACCCGTTCATCGAGATCGGGGCGCGCCAGGGCATCATCAGCGGCTACACGTGCGGCGGGCCGGACGAGCCGTGCGTGGCGCCGGGCAACCGGCCCTATTTCCGCCCCACCCGCAGCATCACCCGCGGCCAGCTCAGTAAAGTGCTCGCCCTGGCGCGGGGCTACGCGCTGCCCGATCCCGGCCCGCCGGCCTTCGCCGACGTGCCGCCGGGGCATCCGTTCTATCCCTACATCGAGGCCCTGGCGGCGCGGGGGATCATCAGCGGCTATACCTGCGGGGGTTCCGGCGAGCCCTGCCCGGCCCGCTACTTCCGGCCCGATGCCGGCGCCACGCGCGGGCAGGTGAGCAAGATGGTCGCCGGCGCTTACGCCATACCCTAGCGCAGGGCGCAGCGGAAAAGCGACAGGGGCCGGGATAAGGCATCCCGGCCCCTGTTTACGTGTGCGGGCTCTCCGGGCGAGGCTCAGCGCGCGCCGCGGACGTTGCGCACCAGCACCGTGCCGAGGATGAAGTAGAGGATCGACGCGGCGAACACCAGCCCATAGCGGGTCGTCGGCTCGAAGGCGGCGAAGGCGTACAGCAGCCAGCCGCTGATCAGCGTGGCGAGCACCTGCGGCAGCACGAACGAGATGTGCCACACCCCCATGTCTTTGGCCGCGCCCGTCTCCTTGTTGGGTAGCACATCGGTGCCCAGCGCCCAGTCCACCGCCTGGTACGTCCCGTAGCCGATCCCGAAGCCGATGCCGATATAGAAGACCGTGTTAAAGGCGGCCTCCGGGAAGAAACCGGGCGTGGGCAGCGTGCTGAGGAAGATGAACGCCACGCCCATCAGCGCCATGATGCCGCCGGCCGCGTAAATCAACGGCTTGCGTCCCTTGCGATCGGAGATGCGCCCGCTGACAATCGACGTGACCGCCGCGCTGAGCAGCAGCCCCAGGAACATGAACCCGCCGTAGGTCGAGAGCTTGTCGCGCCCGATGCCGATCACATCCTGCAGGAAGTAGAGCAGGAAGAACTGCACCGTGTTGAAGCCCATCGTCACCAGGAAGCGCGTGATCCAGACCCAGGCGAAGTCGGGATAGCGGCGCGGATCGATCCAGAGGCTCTTGAGGATGGCGCCCAGCCCCGCGCGCGGGGTCGTTGCGGCGAGCGGCGTCTCGCGCACGCCGAACAGGGTGATACCCAGGAACACGACCAGGATGGCGATGATCACGCCGTAGACCAGCCATTGCTGCCCGGCGGTGAGCAGATCCTCGGAGTGGGCGCGCGCCAGGCCCACGCTGCCCAGCAGCAGGCCCACGATATTGCCCGTGATAGTCATCATGCCCAACCAGCCGCTGGCGTGGCCGCGCTGCTGTTCCGGCACCAGGTCGGGGATGAGGCCCTGGTACGCCGCCACCGCCGTGTTCGAGCCGAATTGCAGCAGCAGGTAGAAGATGCCGTAAATGAGCATGCTGGGCGGGGTAATCATGCCCAGCAGCCCGGCCAGGGTGATCAGCACGCCCACCAGCACAAACGGGCGCCGCCGGCCCATCCGGTGGGTGGACTGGTCGCTGTAGGCGCCCACCAGCGGCGGCACGACCAGCGCGATCACCGCGCCCGCCGCGATCACCAACCCGACGAAGAGGCCCTTCTGCGCCGTGACCTCGGCGCTGCTCAGGCCCTGGCGGCGCAGGATGTCCTCCACCTGCGTCGGCACGACGAGCGTGAGCAGGCCGCCCCAGACCACGCTTAGTGCAAACCACATCGCGCTGATGGCGAACATCTGGCCGTGGCCCAGGCGCGTGGCGTCTACGTGCTGGGCGAGGGCGACGGCGCGGGGGGCGTTGGCGGGGAGTTCGGCGGCCATGGGTAGTCTCCTTGATGCTTGGGAAGCCGGGGACCGAGGGTCTGCCCCGATTGTAGCACAGGACTCTTGCCCGCGCAATGGCCCTGTCTTATGCCCGTTCGCAATTTCACCGCGAAGGAACGAAGAACACGAAGAACGTTTATATTAGTTTCGTTCTTCGTGCCCTTCACGTCTTCGCGGTGCCCCGTATGGCTTTAGATGCCGGTCCCGTGACTCTTGTCGTCACTCAGCACTCAGCACTCAGCACTCGTCAAGCGGCGCAGGAACGCCGTCGAGGCGCGGATGCCGTCGTAGATGTTGGCCAGGCGCATCTTCTCGTTCGGGGCGTGCAGGTTGTCGTCGGGCAGGCCAAAGCCGAGCATGACGGTGGGCGCGTGCAGCCGCTCCATGAACAGCGAGACGATCGGGATCGAGCCGCCCATGCGTGTGTAGACGGCGGGCTTGCCGAACACGTCGCGCAAGGCCGCGCCCGCCGCCTGCATGATCGGCGTATCCGGGTCCACGAGCACCGGCGCGCCGATGGTCAGCGCCCGCACCGTGACGCGGGCCTCCGCCGGGCAGAGTTGCTCCACGTAGCGGGTGAACGCTGCGAGGATCTGCCGCGGCTCCTGGTCGGGCACGAGGCGCATGCTCACCTTGGCGCTGGCCTGCGCCGGGATGATCGCTTTGCTGCCTTCGCCGGTGAAGCCGCCCCAGATGCCGTTCACGTCGAGCGTGGGCCGCGCCCAGGTGCGCTCCAGCACCGGGAAGCCCGCTTCGCCCACCAGCGCCGGCGCCCCGATCTCTTGCTCCCGGTACGCCGTCTCGTCGAAGGGCAGCGCAGCCCACTGGGCCCGCTCGGCGTCCGAGGGCATGCGGACCGCGTCGTAGTAGCCGGGGATGGTGATGCGCCCTTCGGCGTCGATGAGCGCGTCGAGGATGTGGCACAGGGCATGGATGGCGTTGGGCGCCGCGCCGCCGTACAGCCCGGAATGGACATCGTGCCGCCCGGTGGTCACGGTGAGTTCGGTGAACAGCGCGCCGCGCAGCCCCGTGCCGATCGTCGGCTGGTCCGGCGCGAACATCGGGCTGTCGCTGATCAGCACGGCGTCGCAAGCTAGCTCATCGGCGTGCGCTTGCACATACTCCTCGATGCTCTTGCCGCTCGTCTCCTCCTCGCCTTCGATCAGGAAGCGCACGTTCACCGGCAGCGTGCCGCCGTCCCGCAGCAGGCGCTCGACCGTCTTCATATGGATGAAGATCTGCCCTTTATCGTCGGCAGCGCCGCGCGCATACAGATTGCCGTCGCGCACGGTGGGCTCAAAAGGCGGACTCTGCCAGGCGTCGAGCGGGTCGGGCGGCTGCACATCGTAGTGCCCATAGATCAAAATCGTAGGCTGGCCGGGCGCGTGGAGCCAGTCGGCGTAGACCAGCGGGTGGCCGCTGGTCGGGATCACGCGGGCGTGGTCGAGGCCCGCGCGGCGCAGGAACTCGGCCACCCAGGTGGCGGCGCGTTCCATATCGGGCCGGTGTTCCGACAGCGTGCTGATCGAGGGGATGCGCAGGAACTCGTCCAGTTCCGCGAGCACCGCCTGCTGCTCGTCGCCGGTCAACTCGTCATTGGTGCGGGTGGTCATAAACAGGGTCCTCGTTTCTTAGGGGCTACCGGATCAGCGCAACACCACGTCGATGCCGCCCGGATTGCGCAGCACCTGGACGGTGGGCGGCGCGCCCGGCCCGCTGCGCGCGACGAGCAAATCCAGGGTATGCCGGCCCACGCGCAGGTTGCGGATCTGCGCCTGGTGCAGGGTGTCAGGGAAGTGCGGCGCCAGGCGCAAGATGCCCAGGTTGGCGTCGGCGTCGAGGCCGAGCATGGTCTGGAACAGGTGCAGCATCGTGCCCGCCGCCCAGGCTTGCGGGCTGCACGACACAGGATATTCCGCCGGGATATTGTAGTAGCGCAGGTCGCGGGCAAAGCCGCAATAGAGTTCGGGCAGGCGCAGGTAGCGGAAGTGCAGCGCGGCGTCGACAATAGCGTTGAGCACGCGCAACGCCCCATCGACATACCCGCGGCGCATCATGCCGGCGGCGATGATGGCGTTGTCGTGCGGCCAGACCGAGCCGTTGTGGTAGCTCATCGGGTTGAAGCTGGGATGCGTGCTGCTCACCGTGCGGATGCCCCAGCCGCATTCCATATCCGGGCTGAGCAGCCGCTCCACCACCTTGCCGCGGTGCGCGTCGTCGATCAGGTCGGTATAGAGGCAATGGCCGGGATTGGAGGCGACGGTCGGGATAGGCCGCTTGTCGCCTTCGAGGGCCTGCGCGAAGAAGCCCTGGTCTTCCATCCAGAAGTCCTGGTTGAAGCGCGTCTTGAGGTCGGCGGCCTGGCGGGCCAGTTGCGCGGCCCACTCCTGTTCGCCGCGCCGGGCCAGCACCTCACTGCACCATTTGCGCGCCGCATAGACATATCCCTGGACCTCGGCCAGCGCCACCGGCCCCACCGGGTAGGTGCCGTCGGGCCATTGCAGCGAGTCTTTGGAGTCCTTCCAGCCCTGGTTGCTCAGGCTGCCCTGGCTGTGGCTGCCGCGGTGATGCTCGATGTAGCCGTCGCCGTCCACGTCGCCGTAGTTATCGATCCAGTCGAACGCCGCGCGCACATTGGGCAACAACTCCTCATACAGCGCGTCGTCGTCCAGCCAGCGCATGGCCTGGGCAAAGACCATCAGAAACAGCGGAGTGGCGTCGACCGTGCCGTAATAGGGCGTGTGCGGAATCTCGCCCAGCCGGGCCATCTCGCCGTAGCGGATCTCGTGCAGGATCTTGCCCGGCTCTTCCTCGCGGCGCTTATCGACCTGCGTACCCTGGTAGGCGGCCAGGAAGCGCAACGTGCCCACGGCGATATCGGGCTTGAAGACGAGCGTTTGCAGCGCCGTGATCAGCGAGTCGCGGCCAAAGGGCACCGCGAACCAGGGGATGCCCGCCACCGGCACGAACCCGCCGGGCACCGGCAGACTCAGCACGCGCAGGTCGGCGAGGCTACGTTGCAGCAAGCGGTTGATGACGGCGTGGTCGGTTTCCACGCCCCAGCCGGTCTCCCATTGCACATACTGCTGACGCAGTCGCCGCGCGTCCTCGTCAAACTGCGGCGACGGCGCGGGTTCCGGCGGGCCTTCGGGCGCGACCAGCAGCGTCACCGCCCAGGGCTGGCTGGGCGCCAGGGTGACATCCCAGGTGGCGCGCACGAACGGCGGCAACACCGTCTGCGTCTGCGTCCGCTCGACGCCGTAGGGGATCACCGTGCCCGGCTCGCCCAGCACCGGCCCTTCCACCGGCTGGATCTCCACCCGGCTCGGCGGCGGATCGAAGCTCACGCGGGTATAGCGCTCTTTCTCGTCCAGGCCGGTGTAGCTGAAGGTGAGCAGGTTGTCCGTCCAGGTAGGCGGGTGGATCTCGCCGCGGGCGGCGCGGGGATAGCCGCGCACGTCGAACATGTCGCGGAAGTCGGCGCCCATCTCCAGGGTGATTTGCACCGTCAGCGGGGTGCGCTGGTAGTTCATCATGCCGATGCGCTCGCGCAGGCCGTCGCGCACCAGCCGGTTGCGCCGCAGGCTGATCGTGTGGGGCAGAATGTCGGGCTTGCCCTCTTGCGCCAGCGTCGGGTTGGTGAACTGCAAATTAGCCATGAAGTCCTGCTCACAGGATGACGAGAGCAGCGTCGGCGTTTGCCCGTTCAAGGCGAGTTGATACACGCTGAGATAGCGGGTGTCATGATAATAGAGACCGAGAGTCTGGCCGACGGCCATATCGCCGCGCTGGTCCGAGACCATGAACATGTCGCCTTCGCGCAGCACGAGTTTATTCATCCCGCTGGCCCAGGGATCGCTCATTGCATCCTCCTGTCAGGTTGCGTGGGTCAACCGCCCGTTGCTGAGGGTGCCGGGTCGGCCGCTTCCACCGGCGCGCCCACCGGCTGGGCCTCTCCGCCACGATTGCGCAGGATCAAGATCAGGGCCAGCGTCATGAAGATCGGACCAAATAAGAAAACGGAACGGTATGTGCCGGTTACGTCGATCAACCACCCGGCCAGCGGCGGCCCGACGATGCCCGCCGTCGCGCCGAACACGTAGTAGACGCCGGTATACGTGCCCGTGTCGTCGGTCGGCGCGGCGTCGAGCACCATTGGCAGCGCGCTCACGATGACCGTGGTGTACGCCGCCCCGGCGATCACCAGCATAATCTGGTCGAACAGCAGGCTCGTCGTGCCGTAAGCCGCGGCGAACAGCACCGCCAGGACGATCAGGCAGGCGCTGACCGTGCGCCGCCGGCCAAAGCGCGTGGCGAGCAGCCCGCCGGGGATGGCGAAGAGTACCGCTGCTGCCGCGAACAGGGTCAGCATCTGCGCGGCGGTGCCGGCGTCGATGCCGAGCACGTCCCGTCCGTACAGCGTGAAAAAGTCTTGCATGGCGCTGATCGCCGCGCTCCAGCAAAAGATCGCCGCCAGGATCGCCAGCAGGCTGCGGTCCTGCCCGGTGAGCGCGCGGCGTAAAGCCGTGCGGATCGGCATGTTCGGTTCGGGGACGGGCCCCGCGGCACCACTGTAGGCTTCGGGAGGCTCGCGGATGAAGAGGATGACGAAGCCGACGGCCAGCAACATGCCCACCGCCATGACCAGGAAGGGCAGGATGTGGTTGCTTTTATAGAGTGCGCCGCCCGCGAACAAGGCGATGGCGCCGGCTAGCCCGCCCATCAGGTTGATCACGCCGTTGGCCCGGCTGCGCCACGCCGAGGGGAAGAGGTCGCCCAGCAAGGCCACCGTCGGCGCGCGGAACAGCGCCATCGCCACCACCGTGACCACGATGGCCGCTACCAGCAGCGGCAAGGAGTCCATGAAGGGGATGCTCACGAAGGCCAGCGCGGCCACCGGCGCCCCGATCAACATGAACGGCTTGCGCCGGCCAATCCGCGTGCGCGTGCGGTCCGACAGCGTGCCCACCGTGGGCTGGATGAACAGGTTGGCGTAGCTGTCGAAGCTGGTAAAAAAGCCGACCAGCAGGGCGCTCAGGCCCAGGTGGTCGAGGAAAACCGGCACGTAGGCTTTGTACACCGGCCAGATCAGGGAAATCCCGAAGAAGCCGAGCGCGATGAGAAAAGTCCGCCGCCAGGGGAAGGGCATGGCCGCCTCTCTACGTTGCGATCTCTCATAAGTCATTCGCCGGTAGCGGCCCGGCTTTCCGGGCCGCTACAGGGCGCAAACGCCCCTCCGGCGGGCCACATTATACGCTGTGCCTGCGCGCGCTGCAACAGGGTCGGCGCCATCGTTTGTGCTCCCCTTGCCGGGCAGCAGCAGCGATAAAATTGATCTTGAAATTGCCGCCAAAAACCCTTGACACCGCCTGCCCGACTCGCTATAATAGCAAAGCCGTTGAGAAATACGGCAAACACAAATCCGGTCTCGTTCGGCTTCGCCGAAAAGATCGATCTCAGGGGAACAAGTCAGAGGAGGGCACGGAAGCAGCCACCACTCAGCAGCCTAGTCGCAGTGAGAGAAGCCTTCCGTCCGGCGTTGCAGACGCCGGTTTTTATGTGCCCGCGCCGTCCGTCAAGCTTTTTCATGGTCCTTGACACCGCCGGCGCAATCTGATATAATAACGTGCGCTGCGAAAGCGGCGTTCCTGAAACAAGCACTTTAACAACAGCAGAGTGGTGAGCAAGCAAGCTCACA
>DASSGZ010000225.1:0-26311 GCA_035693165.1 Chloroflexia bacterium
GCCCTGATCCCGCATCCACCGCCCCCTGGCCGCCCCACCCCGACCCGCACCGGGCACCCGCCCGGATCGAGGGATCGGGGTTTTTTATGTCTGCATGCGGACATGGAGATCACGGAGGGCGGCGCTATCCCCGGTCAGCGCGCCGCCGATTTCTGGTTTGGGCGGCTTTCCGGTATAATGAATGTGGCGCCGTGGCGAAATCGCCCGGCCCGCTGTAACGTATATATGATGGGCCTATTTTTCGTGTGTATTCGTGTGTAGATGTAGGGCCGGCGCTGAAGACCCGCGCCCGGCCAGTTGGGAGAGGTAAGCAGGTTTGAGCAATTCGGTGATTCCCCAGCCTATCAAGGTGCGGATGCCGGCCACGGGCAGCGCATCCGCCGAGGCGGCCCCAGTGCTGCCCTATTGCGCCGATCCGTATATGTACAAGCGCCGCAAGACGCGCGAGGTCATGGTCGGCAACGTGGGCGTGGGCGGCAACAACCCCATCCGCATCCAGTCGATGACCACCACGCTGACCAAGGATGTCGACGCGACTTTCGCGCAGAGCCTGCGCCTGATCGAGGCGGGCTGCGAGATCGTGCGCATCACAACGCCGACGACCGCCGACGCCAAGGCGCTGGGCGAGGTGAAGCGGCGCCTGCGCGCCATGGGGCTGGAAACGCCGCTGGTGGCCGATATCCACTTCAGCCCGAACGCCGCCATGGAGGCTGCGCTCTGGGCCGATAAAGTGCGCGTCAATCCCGGCAACTACGCCGACGCCAAGCTGTTCAAGGTGCTGGAGTACTCCGACGCCGAATACGAGGACGAGCTGGTGCGCATCGAGGAGAAATTCGCGCCGCTCGTGTTGCGCTGCAAAGAGCGCGGCGTCGCCATGCGCATCGGTACCAACCACGGCTCGCTCTCGGATCGCATCATGAACCGCTACGGCGATACGCCGCTGGGCATGGTCGAGAGCGCGCTGGAGTTCATCCGCATCTGCGAGAAGTACGAGTATTACGACATCATCGTCTCGATGAAGGCCAGCAACCCCAAGGTGATGATCCAGGCGTACCGCCTGCTGGCCGCGCGCATGGCCGAGCTAGGCATGGAGTACCCGTTCCACCTGGGCGTGACCGAAGCCGGCAACGGCGAAGACGGGCGCATCAAGAGCGCCATCGGCATCGGGTCGCTGCTGGAAGACGGCATCGGCGACACCATCCGCGTCTCGCTGACCGAGGATCCGGAGTTCGAGATCCCGGTGGCCTACCACCTGGCCGAGCGCTACACGCCGCGCGGCCCGCGCCCGCCGCTGCATGACGGCAAGCTCTGGCCGGTGGCCCCGCCCGCGCCCAACGCGGCCCTGCCCGATCTGCGCGATCCCTTCGGCTACGAGCCGCGCTGGACCCATGCCGTGCAGATCGGCAAGAGCCGCAGCGGCGGCAACCTGCCGGCCCAGGTCATCGTCTCGCTGGCCGGGCGGCTGGCGCCCATGCCGCAGGCACTCACCGACGTGCTGGCCCTGGCCCGCCGCGCCGGGGAGCAGGGCGTGCGCGCCGACGTGCTGAGTGTGGGCGTCACCAGCCAGGCCGACGTGGACACGCTCGGCCAGGTGACGACGAGCATGCGGGACTTGCGCACGCCCTTCCCGGTGGTCGCCATCACCGGCGACCCGGCGCTCGTCGCCCCGGCGCAGGCCGTGGCCCGCGGCATCAAGCTGGCGCTGATCCAGGGCCACGATCCGGCGCCGCTGCTCGACGCCTACCTGGCGGTGCCCGCGGCGCAGCGCAAACCACTGTGGGTCGATCTGCTCGACACGCGCTCGGAGCGCGAGCTGCGCACCGCCGAGGAAGCCCACGATTACCGCATCGTCGACGACCTGGTGAATATCGCGCACCGGCTACATGAGGCCGGGATCGAGCAGGCCATGCTGAGCATGACCATCGACGAGACCGGCTACCGGTTGCGCGCCTACCGCCTGCTCGACTCGCGGCTGCGCGAACTGGGCTACCAGTACCCGCTGCACCTGATCGCCACCGCGGTGGATGCCGCGGACGAAGAACGGCTGCTGCAAACGGCCGTCTCGCTCGGCGCGCTGCTGACCGACGGCATCGGCGCCAGCGTCCAAACCTACGGGCATGGCGACTTCGAGAAGCGGCTGGTCTTCACCTACAACCTGTTGCAGGCCGCGGGCGCCCGACTCACCAAGACCGAGTTCGTGGCCTGCCCGTCGTGCGGGCGCACGTTGTTCGATCTGCAATCGACCACCGAGCGGATCAAGGCGCGCACCGGCCACCTGGTCGGCGTGAAGATCGCCGTGATGGGCTGCATCGTCAACGGCCTGGGCGAACTGGCCGACGCCGACTTCGGCTACATGGGCGGCGCCCCCGACAAGGTCAACCTGTTCGTGGGCAAGGAATGTGTCGAGAAGAACGTGCCGACCGAGATGGCCGTCGATAAGCTGATCGACCTGATCAAGGCGCACGGCCGCTGGGTCGAGCCGGGCGTCGCGGTCGAAGACTAGCCTCGCCACCGGCGTGCCTTTCGCGCAAATGCGAAGGGCGCGCCGGATTTCTGTGGGCCGGCGGATGCCAAGGAAGCGGCCCGCGCTGGTGCGGCTATGCAGAACCGCGCTGATGCGAACACTGTTCCCATTCTTGTCGCATTGTAATGAATTAATGACCTCTTATCACGCATCCATCCCTTGACATGCCTATAAACGATGTGCTACGCTGGACTCTGTTAGGGGATGCTCGACGGCATCCGGGGCATATTTCGCTGGCGCGATATGCCCGCCCCGTCCCCCAGACTCGCCTGAGGGCAAAACAAAGAGGCACTGTTGTGACGCCCAGGCATTCATCGCCGGCACCTGCACATCCCGATCCTGTGCAGCCTGGAGGTATCCGGGCCGATCTGGGAAGTACGCATCTCGCTGCATTATCGGTTCCCCTCAGCTTGCATCTGCGCTGGCTCCTGGCGCTGATCGCGCTGTCCACCTATATCACGGGCACCGATTCCCCCATACCCGCCGTCCTGGCCGCGCTGATCCTGGTCTTCAATACGACCGGCTACCTGCTGCGGCGAGCCGGGATTCCCCTGGCGTCCCCGCTGACCGCCGTCGCCGATCTGGTGTTTATCTCGATGCTGATCAGCCAGCGCGGCGGCGCGCTCAGCGAGACGTACCTGCTCTACACACTGCCGATCTTTTACCTGGGGCTGCAATACGGCTGGCGCGGCGCGATCGCGGCTTGCACCGGCACCTTGCTCGCCTACGCGGGGACGATTGCGGCCACCATGCAAGTTGTGGTGTTGCCGCCGGAGTTTGACCCGGCCTCGCATTTCCTGGTGCGCCTGCTCTATTTCGTCTTCGTCACGGCAGTAGTCAGCCTGATCGTGCGCGAACAGACCCGCAACCAGCATACGGTCGCGCAAGCCGATGGACGCATCCGCGAGCAGGTGCGCCGCCTGGAAGCAATCCAGCGCATCACCGAGAAGCTCAACACCGCGCCGGCGAGCGCCGATGTAGCGCGGGTGATCGCCGAGGAAACGCGCGGCGTGATTCCCTTCAAGAACTGCCGCGTGCATGTGGTCGAGTCAGGACCAGACGGCGTCTGGTTGCCGCTGGTGGCCTTCTACGGGCAACTGGCGAACGACAGTCCCTTGCCGGCGGGGGCGCTGCGGGTGCGCCCCGGCGAGGGTATCACCGGCTGGGTGGCCGTACACGGCGAACCGCTCTTGATCCATGATGCGATGCACGACCCGCGCGCTCGCCACATCCCCGGCACGCCCTACACGCCCAATTCGCTGCTGGCCGTGCCGGTGCTGCGGGGCAAACAGTTGAAGGGCGTGATCGTGCTGGGCCAAGCCGGCTTGCACGCCTTCTGCGAGGACGACCTGAACCTGATGATGACGCTGGCCAACGCGGCGGCGATCGCGCTGACCAATATCGAGAGCCGCGAATCGCTGGCCCGCCAGGCGCGCACCGATGCGGTGACGGGCCTCCCTCACCACGGCGCCTTCCAGGCTGCCCTGGTCGAGGCCATGGAGGAAGCCACGCGGCGCGACGAGGCGCTCGCCCTGGCCCTGCTCGACATCGACGGGTTCCGCAGCTACAACGAGCGCATGGGTCTGGCCGCCGCCGACCGGGCGCTGCGCCATGTGGGCATGAGCCTGGAACATATCTGCCGGACCGCGAGTACGCCGCCACCCACCGGGCCGGTGGCAGACACGAATACCGGGTGCCGGGCGCCCCAGGTCCAATGCTTCCGCATCGGCGGCGACGAGTTCGCGCTGCTGCTGAGCGGCCCGAAGGGCTGCCGCGATGCGGCCATCGACGTGGTACGCGAGTGCATCCGCGCGGTGAGCGCCGGGCAGCCCGACCCGGTGCAGCGCGTCACGGTATCGGCGGGTCTGGCGCTGTTCCCGCTGGACGCGACCTCGCGCGCCGAACTGCTGGATACCGCCGAGGCCGCGCTCTACCTGGTGCGCCAGACGGGCGGCAACCGCCTGGGCCTGGCCGATGCCGAGGCGCGCGAGACGCTGCACCTGCGCCATACGCTGGAGCAGATGGTTCAGGCCAGCCTGGCCGAGAGCGGGTCCGCCGAGGCCGTCCAGCACCTGATCGCCGAGGCCGCCGGGGTGAGCCGTAGCAGCCGCCACGCCACGCTAGCCGAGCAACTGACGACCGAGGCGCTGCGTGCCCTGGCCGCCGCTATCGACGCCAAGGACGACTATACGCGCGGCCACAGCGAGCGCGTGGCGGCGACCGCGACCGAGATCGCCCGCCGGATGGGCATACCGCTGACCGAAGTCGAGCATGTGACCACGGCGGCGCGCATGCACGATATCGGCAAGATCGGCGTGCCCGACCATATCCTGCACAAGGGCAGCGCGCTCACCGCCGAAGAACAGGCGATTGTCGCCACCCACCCGGATGTCGGCGCCCGGATTCTCGCGCCGATCCATACGCTGCGCGAAGTGGTGCCCATCGTGCGCCACCACCATGAGCACTACGACGGCAACGGCTATCCGCTCGGGCTCTGCGGCGAGGACATCCCGCTGGGCGCGCGGGTGGTGGCCGTGGCCGACGCCATCGATGCCATGATCACCGATCGCCCCTACCGGCGCGGGATGCAGATCACGGTGGCCCTGACCGAACTGCAACGCTGGGCGGGCAGCCATTACGATCCGCAGGTGGTCGCCACCGCGGTGCAACTCTACGGCGCGGGCGGCACCGGACTGGCCCTGCGCGGCGTGCTGCCCGCCGCCCGCGCCACCCATCCAAGCGACAGCGAGGCCGCTGCGGCCATGGCCGCCCCGCTGGGCCTGGTGCTGCGCCCGGAGGCGATGGGCGCGCCCGCTGAATTTGCCCTGCGCGCCATTGTGCGCGGCGACGCTGAAACCCGTCCGGTCCACGCCGATATTCCCCGTTGAGCATCCGCCCCATCACCGGAACTGGGCGCCGGGGCCGCATCGCCGCGGTAGCGGCGGCGGCGCTGCTGATCGCCCTGCTCGATGGCCTGCTCTGTGCCCGCGCCGGGCTGGGCCGCACCGGGTCGTGGTCGTTTCCCATCGACGACGCCTATATCTACGCCAACTATGTGCGCGGCGCCGAAGCCGGCGGCCTGTTCCAGTATAATCCGGGCGAACAGAGCGGCGGCGTCACTGGCGCGGGCTGGATGCTGCTGCTGCTGGTCGCGCACCCGCTGACCGGGGTGCTGGGCGATGCGCCCGCCGGCCTGGCGCCCGCGGCGGCCCAGGCCGCCATGCCCGCGACGGCGCTCGCCGCCGGGCGGCTCTACCTGGCCGCCTATGGCTGGGGCGCGCTGCTGCTGGCGGGCGCGGCGCTGGCCTGCGGGTGGCTGGCCTGGGAGATCGCCCGCGCCTTGCCGCCGCCCGCCGCCTGGACGGCGGCCCTCCTCGCCGGGGGCGCCCTGCTGGCCGACCAGAACGTCGTCTGGGGTGCCTATTCGGGGCTGGAGTTACCCCTGTCGCTGCTGCTGATCGCCCTGGCCCCGGCCACGCTCTTGCACGAGGTGCGCGCAGGCGGCCCGGTCTGGTCGCAGCCGTTGCGCTGGAGCCTGCCCGCGGTCGCGCTGCTGCCGTGGGCGCGACCCGAACTGGCGGTCGCCGGCGCAGCGGCAGTGCTCTGGCTGGCCTGGGGCGCCGCCCGCGGGCGCCGGAGTTGGCGTACAGTCGCGGCCTATGGGGCCGCCGTGGTGGCCGGACTGGCCGCGCTGGCCGCCTTCTACTGGTGGGGCACCGGCTATCCGCTGCCCAGCAGCTTTTACGCGAAAGTCGGCGGCGCGCGCCTGGACACGCTGACCGCCGCGTTGCAGGAGTGGGTGCTGGCCGGCGCCTGGCAGCCGTTCGCGCTGCTCGGCGCGGCGGCGCTGGGCACGGGCCTGCTGTACTGGGCGAGCCGTCGCGCCGCCCCTGCCCCATCCCGCGACCCGGCCCCGGCGGGCCTGCCGGCGCTGTGCGCTCTGGCCTATTTCGTGGCGATGCTGGTCACGCTGCGCTGGTTTGGGCAAGAGGATCGCTACATCGTGCCGATCCATGCCCTGACTCTGCCCCTGGCCGCGGGCGGGATCGTGGTGCTGGCCGCCCGGCTGCCGGCTTTCCGCACTCCCGCCGCCGGGCGGATCTGGTTAGCCGGGGCCGCCGCCGTCGCGCTGCTGGCGCTGGGGGTGCATATCGCCACCCTGCGCGTCTGGGCGGCGAGCGACTATGCGCTGTTCATCCAGAACATCGAGGACGCCCACGTCGCGCCCGCGCTCTGGCTGGCCGCCAACGCCACGCCGGGCGCCGTGATCGCCGCCGAACCGATCGGCGCGGTGCGCCTGTTCAGCGGCCACCCCACGGTCGACATTGTCGGCCTGACCACGCCCGCCCAACTGGGCCACTACCAGGACTGGCCCGCTACCCATGCCCTGCTGCGGGCGCGCGGCGCGCAATACCTGCTCTTCTACCCGCGCTGGTGGCCCACCTCCAACCAACCCCTGCCCTGGGCGCACGAGGTGCAGCGCTTCCCTGTCCCTGATAACCGCATCGCGGGCGACAGCCTCATCGCCGTGTATCGTCTCGACTGACCCAGGGACCATCGGTCCAGCATAGTAAGGACCACGGTGCCCTGCCTTTCCGCCCCTTGTACCCCTCGCAAACCCCGCCCCATCCCCTATACTGGTTACTGCTATAGAGCAATTATCCCGCTCCCGGTAATCTTATAACCGCGCGGCCCGCAAGCTCACCGCCGCTGCGCCGGATATCCGATGCCCACGACAAGGCGCGTTGGCCTTGTGCCGGGCGGCGCGTGGTGAGCTTCATGTAGTGAGTGGCGCGGGGCGCCCTCGGAAAGGAACGTCCATCCTGCTATGAGGCATCGTTCTTGGTCCCCTGGTTTATTCGCCCTTATCGTGTGCCTGGCGCTGGCCGCGTTCGCCCTGGGCGCATCCCAGGTCTGGGCGCATAATCCCGCCGGCCCGGCGCTTGGCCCGGCACCTGCCCCGACCGGCGGACGCCCGGCGGCGCCCGGCACCTACGTCGGCGACTACACCGTCGTCACCTCCACCGGCACGCTGGTGCCGGGCGCGACCGACATCGGCAACCACGGCGACGATACCGTCACCGAAATCACCCTGCCCTTCCCGGTCACATTTTATGACCGGACGTTCGTCACCGCCACCGTCAGCAGCAACGGCAACCTCCAGTTTGTGAGCAGCAACAACGAGTGGCAGAACGGCCCGCTGCCCGACGGCGCCCTCAATTATGCCATGCTGCCGCACTGGGGCGACCTGACCACGGACAACGCCGGCAACTGCACCACCTGCGGCGTGTTCACCTCGGTCACGGGTGCCGCGCCCAACCGCGTCTTCAACATCGAGTGGCGCGCCAACTACCTGGAGGGCGGCCCGCTGAACTTCGAGATCCGCCTCTTCGAGGGCAGCATGCATTTCGAGTTCGTCTACGGAGCGATCTCGGCCCCGCCGCCGCCCGGATCGTCGCCTTCCCGTAAGAAAGCCGCCGCGCAGGGCCGGCCCGCCGCCGCCGGGGGCGACTACGCCACCATCGGCGTGCAGCAGGGCGCCAACGGCCGGGTCACGCAGTACGCCTACAACCAGCCGGGCAGCATCTACGATAACCTGGTGCTGAGCTTCGATTTCGTGCCGGTGCTGGATCCCTGCCTGGACTACCAGGTGAGCACCGGCAGCGGCCAGTTGGTCCCCGGCGTCACTGACATCGGCAACCATGGCGACGACGTAACGACCACCATCACCCTGCCCTTCGCCTACACCCTGTACGACCAGGCGTTCACAACGGTCACGGCCGGGTCCAACGGCGCGCTCGAATTCGTCAGCAGCGACAACAGTCCCGACAACATCGTCTTGCCGACAGCCAAGTTCAACTACGCCATCCTCCCCTACTGGGACAACCTGGACACCTGGGGCGGGGGCGACTGCCCGGAGTGCGGCATCTTCACGTCGGTCACGGGCACGGCGCCTAACCGCGTCTTCAACGTCGAATGGCGAGTTATCGACCCCGCCTTTAATCACTACAACTTCGAGGTCCGCCTGTTCGAGAACCAGACGATGTTCCAGGTGGTGTACGGCAGCCTGCCTAGCCCGCCGCCGCCCCCGCCGCCACTGGCAGACACAAACCGCCCCTTCGGCCCGGCGGGCGACAGCGCGACCATCGGCGTGCAGAAGGACACCGGCAGCCGGTATACGCTGTACGCCTACAACGAGCCGGGCAGCGTGGACGACAACATGGTGCTGACCTTCACGCTGGGCTGCGTGCCCACGGCCACGCCGACCAGCCCGCCGGCCGCCACGGCTACCGCCACCTCGGTGCCGCCCAGCACCACCACCGCCACTCCTGTCCCGCCCACGGCCACTGTGCCCCCGGCGGCGACGGGCACGCCCTGCTCCATCACCTTCCGCGATGTGCCCGCCGAGGACTGGTCCAACGGCTATATCCGCTGGGCTTACTGCGCGGGCATCGTCAACGGCTACGCCGACAACACCTTCCGGCCCAACGCCGAGACGACGCGCGGCCAGATCGCTAAGATGGTCGTCCTGGCCGCCGGGTGGCCGCTGGTCATCGCCCCTGGCGCCCCGCACTTCAGCGATGTGCCGCCTGCGCACCCGTTCTACACCTACATCGAGGTGGCCCGCGCGCACGGCGCCGTCAGCGGCTATGACGACGGCACCTTCCGGCCCTGGAACGTCGTCACCCGCGCCCAGTTGGTCAAGATCCTGGTGCTGATGCGCGGCTACCCAATCCTGACTCCAGCCACGCCCACCTTCACCGACGTGGGCCCCGACTACTGGGCCTACGGCTACATCGAGACGGCCTACCATCACGCCCTGGTCGGCGGCTACGACTGCGGCCCCGTCGTGCCGACCCCGCCGATCGATCCCAACGCCTGCCGCGAGTTCCGGCCCGATCGCCCGGCCACGCGGGCGCAATTGAGCAAGATCCTCTTCCAGGCCTACGTCGTGCCCTCGAACAAGAGCGAACCTTAGACAAGCCGCCGCACGGCACCCAACGCGAAAAGCCGGACCCGCGCGGGTCCGGCTTTTTGTCTGCCCCACGGGCCGCCGGGTCAGGGCACGGCGAAGGTGCCGTGGACGATGCAGTGGTCGCTGCCGCGCAGGGTGCAATCGACGCTGGTGCGCACCGGCGTGACGTTGGGGCTGCTGAACATGTGGTCGATGCGCAGCCAGGGGATGGGCTGGTTCCGGGTCGGGTCCATGCCCCACGACAAGCCGAGGCCCCAGCCCACCTGGCGCTGCACCGCCAGCAGGCCACGCGACAGGTCGGCGTAGGCCGGCTCGCGCTCGGTCACGTTGAAGTCGCCGGAGACGATCAGCGGCTCACCCTGCTGCAGAATCGGTTCGAAAAAGGCGCGGATGCGCGCGATCTGTGCGTCGCGCGTAGATGGATCGTAGCAGCGGGTGCGCGGGCAGGCGCGCAGGTTGATCTTCGCCGTGTAGGGGTGGGCGCCCACCACGACCAGCGTCCGGCCCCCGCCCAGGTCGAGCCGCGCCCAGACCATGCGCGGCGGCGGGCCTTCCGTCCCTTCCGGATCCAGCGCGCCCTGGTCCAGGATCGGGTAGGCGCTCAGCAGCACCTCGCTGTTGCCGTAGGCCGGTTGGTAGACCACGTGATAGGGATAGAGCTTGACCAGCACCTTATCGTCCATCAACCGGCGCCAGGTGATCTCCTCCAGGGTGATCACGTCCGCGGGCCGGGACAGCAGCACCGGGCGCACCTGGTCCCACTGCCCGCCCAGGCGCACGTTCCAGTTCATCACCTCCACCTGCGTGGCGCCGGGCGGCGCCGCGGCAGCGGTGGGCACCAGGCGCGGCGCATAGCGGACGCCGAACACCAGCGCGCACAGTAGCAACAGCACGCGCAGCGACCCGGCCCCGCGCAGCAGCGCGAACGGCAGCAGCCCCAGCAGGGGCACAAACAGGTACGGTGCGAAGATCTGGCTCAGGGCCAGGGCGCCGCTGCGTTGCGGCGCCAGCAGGTGGATCGCCGCCAGACCCAGCACCAGCAGCGGATAGCACGACAGCAATCCGACGAGCGCCTTGCGCGCCCGGCTCACACGATAAACAGGTTGCATACGCGAATTGTGTCCTTTTCCTCCGTTGATTCGTCTCTCTCTATCAACGGGCCGGACACCGGGAAGGTTACAACTCAGGCGGGGCGTGGATGGTGCTAGGGCAGGGGCGCGCGGTCAGAGCGCGGCGGGCGCGGCCAGCGCGCGCACATCGTCCAGCGTGTTGATCTCGCTGACGGGCTTATCGGGGCGCAGGCGAACGATGCGCGGGAAGCGCAGGGCGTAGCCGCTCTTGTGGCGCGGGCTGGGCTGCACGATGTCGAAGGCGACCTCGATGACGATCTGCGGTTCGACCACCCGCCCGGCCACAAAGTCGCGCAGGGTGTGGGCCTTGAACCACTCCGTCATCTCCGCCAGTTCGGCGTCGGTGAGGCCGGAGTAGGCCTTGCCGACGTTGAGCAACCGGTCGCCGTCGCGCACGGCGAAGGTGTAGTCGCTGAGCAGGTGGCGGCGGCGGCCCTGGCCCCACTCCACGGCGGTTACGACCACGTCGAGGGTCGCCAGCGCCTTCTTCACCTTGAGCCAGGCGCGACCCCGGCGCCCAGGGCTGTAGGGCGAGGTGGGGTCCTTGACCAGCAGCCCTTCGTTGCCCCGGTGGCGCGCCGCGTCGAACAGCGCGTCGAGTTCGGCGGGTTCGCCCAGCGGCGCGGCCAGATCGGCGAGGGGTACGCGCGCCTGGATGCCGGGCACCAGGGCCGGACTCCCGGCGCCGATCAGCGCGTCGAGCCGGGCGCGGCGCTCGGCCAGGGGCACGTTCAGCAGCGATTCGCCGTCCTGGTAGAGCAGATCGAACGCCATGAAGGCGACGGGCGTGCTCTTTAACAGGGCGGGCGTGACCGTTTTGCGGCCCAGGCGCTTTTGCAGCGCGGCGAACGGCAGGCAGCGCCCGGCCTCGGCATCGTAGGCCACGGCCTCGCCGTCGAGCACGAAGTCGCCGGGCAGGGCGGCCAGCGCGGCCACGATCTCCGGGAAGCGGTGCGTCACCGGGTCGAGCGTGCGCGAGTAGAGTTCCACGCGGTCGCCGCCTTTATGGGCCTGGGCGCGCACGCCGTCGTACTTGTCCTCGACCAGCACATAATCGGTGCCCGGCATAGCGGAGGCGATCTCGGCGGGGCTCTGCACCGGCGTGGCGAGCATGCTCTTGAGCGGGTGGAACAGCGTCAGTTCCGCGCCGCCGAGCGTGCCCTGGCGGGCACGCAGGGCCGCCGCGCCGATGTCGCCCATAAGCATGTTGGCCGCCTGCACCGCGGCGATAGGCACCCCGGCCAGGCGGGCCAGCGCGTCCTCGATCAGGCTCTCCTTGACGCCAGTGCGCATCTCGCCGGTGGCGATCTTGATCAGGTAGCGGGCGTCGCCGGGCAGGGCGCGGGCCAGCAGCGCACGCATCAGTTCGGCCTTCGCCAGCGTGCCCGCGGTGGCGGCGATGGTGTCATAGGCGACCTGCACCTCGGCCAGGATGAGCGGCGGGCCGGGGGCGGCGGGCGTGGGCGGCAGCACGGCGGCGGCCACGTCGCCGATGTCGCCATAGCGGACATGCAGCGGGCCGTAGTCTTCGGGCGCCATCCCGGCCAGCGCGCAAATGATGGCGATCAGGGTGGCGCCGCCGATGTTCAGCGTGCGCGCATCGTAGGCCGGGAAAGGCCGCCCGCTCAGGAAGCGGGCGGCGATGGGCAGCGCGTCGTCGTCCAACCCGCCCAGGTAAGCGCCGAGAATGGCGGCTTTCTCCAGCCGCTTGGACGTGGCGCCCGCGGCATCCGCCGTGACGACCAGATCGTGAAAGGGCGCGTTGGTCATGCGAGCGGGCTAGCCCCGGTCGCCGCGCAGCACGTTGCGCTCGGGCGGCGCGGTATCCGTGCCCCCGGCCATCGTGCCGCGCTCACCGTAGCCGTAGTTATAGCGTGCGGGCGGCGGGGCGCCGGGCGCGGGCGGGCCATAGCTGCCGTAGCCGGTGCCCACGCTGACGCTGCGCGGCACGGTCCCGCGGGTGATGGTGATCGGCGCGCTGGCGCTGACCGTCGAGATGGCGGTGCGGGCCTGGGCCTGGATCAGGTAGTTGCCGGGCGCAGCGAACTCGCCCTGCAACGTGCCCCCGTCCCAGAGCAACTGGTGGTCGCCCGCGGCGCGCGGCGAGGAGCGCAGCAGCGTCGTGACCACGTGGCCGGCGCTGTCCACCACCTGCAGCGTGGTGCGCGCCCGCTTCGAGAGCGAATAAGTGATCAGCAGCCGGTCGGCTTGCCCGGTGCTGTAGCGGCCCGGCCCGAAGGACGGCCGGTCGGTCGCCAGCTTGAGCGAGACCGACGAGAACCAGCCGCCGAATATCACCCAGGCCAGCACGATCAGCGCCAGCGCCGTGGCCGTGCCGGTGATCGGCAGGTCGGGGAAGCCGGACGTGCCCAGGTCGTAGCGCAGCTTGCGGTCGAGCGGGGTCACATTGCCCGCCTGGTCCTGGGCCTCGATGTGGATCGTGTTCTCGCCCACCACCAGGTCCACCGGCGTATCGAAGCGGCCCTGCTGATCGACGCCCACCTGCCGGCCCTGGATCGACAGCTTCACGCCGGGATCGGTGCGCCCATAGAGATGCACCTGGGCTTCGTGGACCGTGGTGCCGTCGGCCAGGCTATCGATCTGCACGCTCGGCGGGCGCGTATCCAGCGTGGCGTGCTGCTCGACCCGCGCCTTGTTGCCGACCGGGTCGGTAGCCTCCACGGTGATGTTGTTCGCGCCCTCGTCCAGCACCACGTCGACGTGGAAGCGGCCGTCGGGGCCGGGCGCCGTCTCCTGATTATTGACCCGCACGGTTGTGCCGGGGTCCACGGTGCCGGAGACGGTAACCAGCTTCTGATTGGTCCAGGCACCGTCGGCGGGCGTGTCGATCTTGATCGCCGGGGGCCGGTCGAGCAGATCGACGGTGCGGCTGACGCTGGTCTCGTTGCCGCTGGCGTCGCGCACGAGCAGCTTGAAGGTGTTCGTGCCGTGCTGCAACTGGCGATGCAGGGTGAAGCCGCCGCCGCTGTCGGCGGTCAGCACTTCGCCCCCGTCGGCGAACTGGACCGAGGCTCCCGCCTCGGTGACGCCCTGGACCACGAGGTCGTTGCTCTTCAGCATCTGCCCGTCAGTCAGGTTGACCAGCTTGACCGCGGGCGGCGTGGTGTCCACCGTGACCGTGACGCTGCCGCTGGTCGAGCGGGCCGGGCCTTTGGCCGTTATGTCAAGGCGATAGGCGCCGTCGGCGGCGATGCTGCCGTTGTCGGTGGAGCCGTCCCAGAGAATGAAGTGGGCGCCGGCGCTCTGCTGCTTGGCGGTCAGCAGGGTTTTGACGACGGCGCCCGCGCTGTCGTAAACCGCCGCGTTGATGCTGGCTTCTTCGGACAGGTCATAGCTCGCCGTGACGGCCCCGGTGATGGGGCCGCCGTCCGCCGCCGTGGGATCGACTCCCGGATGGGGGGCAAAGGTGCCGACATTGGCGCGCACCACCAGGGTGGGCGTGCGCAGCCATTGCAGCGGGAACATGATGGCGAGCAGCAGCAACGCGCCGCCAATGAGCAAGCGCGACAGCCAGGTGTCGGCAAAGTGCCCGGCCTGGCCCGGCGCGGGCGAACCGATGCTGTTGGGGGTGTGCTGGCCGAAGAGGCGCAACCCCCATCCGCCGGAGCGGCCGGCGCCGGTGTTCGTTACGCGATTGGCGGCGCCGGTCTTCGTATTCTGGCTGGATCGGTTGCCCATGGGTCAGTCCAATTCAATCGCGATTTCGCGCGGCGGCGGGCCGGGGGCGGGCGTCACACCCGCGCCGGCACTACCGGCCCGTTCGCGCATCGCGCCGGCAGGCCCATCCCCGTCGTCCGCGGGCGAAGCGGCGGGCACCGCCATCAGCAAGTCAATCAGGTCGTCGTTCTCGTCCGCCGGCTCGGTGGCGGGCGGCAGGGGCGTCTCCATCCCGGCCTGGGCGGCCCAGGCGGGCACGAAGCGCCCGGTCTTGATCGGCGTGAGGTCGGGCGGCGGCAGCACGGGCGGGGCGGCGGGCTTGATCCGCTCGCGGGGCACGGGCCGGCGCGCGCTCGGCGGCAGCGGCTGGGCTACCAGGACCAACCCGATCAGGCCCAGCACGGCGGCGCTGCTCAACACCAGCTTCATACTCAGCAAATTGGCGGCGTTTTGCAGGCCCAGGCTGCTCAGCGGGCGGCCCACGGCGAACGGCACCAGCAGCAAGGCCGCGCCCAGCACAATGGCCCCCACGCCGACCGGCACGATCCCGGTCCACCAGACGCGGGCGGCCAGGCGCAGCCAGAGCGGCGGGGCGTCTTCCAGGTCGCGCAGCACCAGGCGCGAGCGGCCCCACCCGGCCAGCCAGCCCGCGGCGGCGCCCGCCCCGGCCACCGCCGCGATCTGCAGCAGGTTCCCCAGCAACTCGCTGGAGTTGGGGGCAAAGGGCGCGCTGATGAGCATGACCGTGTCCAGCGACCCGGCGCCCGCGAACCGCGCGGCCACGCCCGCGGGCGTGCCGGGGCTGCCCTGGAGCAGCAGCAGGTCGAGCGGGTTGCCGCTCATGGCGGCGTAGAGCTTTATCCAGAGCGCCGTCACCAGCCCGGCCACCGCGCCGCGCCGCGTGCCGGAGAAGATCCCCGCCAGCAGCGGAATGGCGAACTCGACGTGCAGGGCGGCCAGTACCGGACTCCAGACGATCAGCAATGCCAGGGGCAGGTGGTTCAGGATCAGCCGGTGCGGGATGATGGCGACGGCGACGAACAGCACCATCAGGTACGGCGAGAGTTGCCAGATGGGATAGGCCAGCACGGCGACCATCGCCAGGTAGGCGCCGATGGTGCTCCAGAGGCCGATGCCGAGCACGGCCAGCGGCAGCAGCGCCCGCCACTCCATCGGGTAGTTGGGCAGCAACTGCGAGGCCAGAACTGCCCCGGCCATGCCGGCGGCCAGCACGGCACGCTCCAGCACGGCGGGACCTTTATAGACAATGACGCTAGCTTGTGCTTCCATAGTTAGTAGTCAGTGGTCAGTGGTCGGTGGTCGGTGGTCAGTTCAAAGGCTGATACCGGACCGCTACTCGCTAATTAGCGCCGGCGCGACGCCGGGCGGGCGCGGGTGCGCGCCCAGTCGCGCAGGGCGCCGATCTCCTCGCGCATGGTCTGCGAGAGGGGGATGGAGCCTTGCAGCGAATGGAGAATATCGGCGTTGGTCAGGTCGCGGCCCGCCTCGAAGGCGTCGTAAAGGCCGCCGATGACTGCCTGCTCGATTTCCGCGCCGCTGAGTCCGGCGGCGGCCGTGGCCAGCCGGTCCAGGTCGAACAACTCGGGATCGCGGCGGCGTTTCAGGATATGGATGGCGAAGATCTCGCGCCGCTCCTGCTCGGTGGGCAGGTCCACGAAGAAGATCTCGTCGAAGCGCCCCTTGCGCAACGCCTCCGGCGGCAGGCTGCCGACGTTATTGGCCGTGGCGATGACGAACACGGGCGAGGTCTTCTCCTGCATCCAGGTCAGGAACGAGCCGAACACGCGCGCCGCCGTGCCGGCGTCCGAGCGGTGCGACGAGGCGACGCCGGCCAGTCCCTTGTCCAGCTCGTCGAGCCAGAGGATGGCCGGGGCGATGCTCTCCGCCGTCGCCAGAGCCGCGCGCATGTTCTCCTCGGACGAGCCGACCAGTTCACTAAAGACCTTGCCCAGGTCGAGCTTGATCAGCGGCAACTGCCAGAAGCTGGCGACCGCCTTGGCGACCAGGCTCTTGCCGCCGCCCTGCACACCCAGCAGCAGGATGCCGCGCGGCTCCGGCAGGCCGAACTCGCGGGCGCTGGCGCTGAAGGCCAGTGAGCGGGTGCGCAGCCACGCCTTCAACTCGTCCATGCCGCCCACATCCTCGAACACCTCGGGCGCCCGATAGTACTCCAGGATGCGCGAGCGGCGGATCAATTGCTCCTTCTCGGCGATCACCAGGTCCACGTCAAGGCGGCGGGTCACGATCAGCGAGCGGGCAAAGGCGTTCTCGGCCTCGGCCAGGGTCAGCCCCTGGGCCGCCTTGAGCACGCGCTCCCGCGTCTGCGGGTCCAGGCCCAAGCGCAGCGCCGAGCGCCGCTCCACCGAGTTGATCACCACATTCAGCGACTGGTCCAGCTCCTCCAGCGAGGGCAGGCCGTAGTTGACCACGGTGATATCCTTTTCCAGTTCGGCGGGGAAGCGCAGCACCGGCGACAGGAGCACCAGCGTCTTGTGGCTCTCCTTGAGCACGCGAGCCAGGTCGCGCAGCTTGCGCGTGACCACGGGCGTGCCGGGCGTGGGGCGGGTATCGTCGATGTAGGGATGGAAGTCCTTGAGCAGGAAGATGGCGGCTTCGCGGCAGTTCTGCACGAAGTCGAGCGCCTGGAGCGGGTCGCGCGCCGCGGGGTCCGCGGGCACCATCTGGCCGGTGCCGTCACACGCCTGCACGCCCTCGGTGCAGGTCCACACGAACAGGCGCTTATCCCGCCGGGCTGCAATCGAATGCAGCAGCGTTTCGACCCGGCGCTCTTCCCAGGCGACGATATAGATCAGTGGATAACGGGCACGAACAAGCGTCTCCAGCTCGCCTTCTTTGCTGGTGACGGCAGCAGGAGGGGCAGGTCCGGGGCCAGGGTTTAATGCAGGTAGACGCATGCGCGCTCCTTTGAGTGTAGTGCTATTGTAGCACCCCACTCCGCTTATGTCAATAGGAACGCAAACCAGGCCAGAAGCGCGCGCATTCGGGTAGGCTGGCGGCTCAAGCCGCCGGCTACCGCAACGAAGGCCGCCTGTGCGGCCTATGGCATGGGCCGGGGCCCCCGCTTGCGCGCCGGCGGGCGAGATGGTATAGTAGTCGCCGGTATGCGCTTGTGCAGGCGGGGATCTGGACTGCGGCGCCGCTGGCACAACACTTGCCGCTACTTGGGCATCATAGGGAGACGCACGATCCGATCATTTTCATTGGGGAGGCTACCGGCATGAAATACGGCATCCTGGTCCTGAGCGCGCTGGTGCTGCTGGGGATCGGACTGGCAACCAGCCACCCGGCGCGGGCGAATATCCTGGCGCAGGCGGGGACGCCTGCGGCTGTGGGCACGCCCGTCGGCGGCACCGTCACGGTGACTAGCGCGGCGCCCGCCAACATCGAGGGCCGGGAGCCGAACGATCTGGTCGGTTACTTCCCGGCGATCTTCCTGTCGCTGGGCATCCTCGGCGCCGGGATCGCCGCGCTGGTGTCGATCCGGCGGGACGCGCGCAAAGCGGCGCGCATGCGCGGCCCCGATGCCCCCGGCGCCCGGCACTGATCGGCGGCGCGCCAACGGCAGCCCACCCGCCGGGTGGGCTGTTGTGCTTTCCGGCAGTAATGGGACAGGGCGCCCGGCACCCACGCGACTCTTCGCTGCGCTCAGAGTGACAAGCCGGGGTTAGTCCCGCGACGAGTCTCGTCGCTGCGCTCAGAGTGACAAACCGCGGCTTACTCCTGCAGCGGCGGCAGGCGAGCGTCGATGTCGGTGAAGCGGTAGCCGAGGCCGCGCTCGTTGAGGATATAGCGCGGATTGGAGGGATCGGGTTCGATCTTCTGGCGCAGGTAGGTGATGTAGAGGCGCAAGAGCTGCGTGTCGTCGGCGTATTCGCGGCCCCAGACGCGGGTCAGCAGGGTCTCGTGGTTGAGCAGCCGTCCGGCGTTGCGCACCAGGTGGTACAGCAGCCGGTATTCGGTCGGGCGCAGCTTGATCCGCTCACCATCCACGATCACCTCGCGCGTGTCGAAGTCGATGGAGAGGTGCTTGTCCACTTCGACCACACTATGCACCGGCTGGGTCGCGGGCATCTCGGCACGGCGCAGCAACGCCTTGACCCGGCTGACTAGTTCGCGGTGGCCGAAGGGCTTGGCGACGTAATCGTCGGCGCCCAGTTCCAGCCCGCGCACTTTGTCGGCTTCGCTGGCTTGCACGGTTAGCATAATCACCGGCACGTTGGAGATAGCGCGGATCTCCTTCAGCACCGTGAAGCCGTCTTCGCCCGGCAGCATCACGTCGAGCAGCACCAGGTCGGGCATATGCTCGCGGATCGCCGTGAGAGCGGCGTCGCCGTCGCCGGCTTCAATCACATGATAGCCCTGGGTCTCCAGGATTGTCGTCACCAGGTCAACGATACGCGGTTCGTCGTCGACCACCAGGATCGTCTGAGCCATAGCTTCGCTTATCTCCGACCAAACAACACCGGCAGGGGCGCCTTGTACTGGCGCGGCAGGCTGAACGAGAATTGCGCGCCCCCGCCCGGCGCCGGATCGACCCAGATGCGGCCGCCGTGCGCCGTTATTATAGCACGCGCGATGTAGAGGCCCAAGCCCACGCCCTTCAGTTGGCGCACCACACGGCTGTTGAGCCGGCCAAAGCGCGAGAAGATGCGCTCGCGCTCGGCCTCCGGCACGCCGATGCCCTCATCGCTGATGTGCAGGATCACTTCGTCGCTGGTGAGATCGCTCGTAATCGTGATCTCACCGCCGCTGGGTGAGTACTTGATGGCGTTTTCCAGCAGATTGATCACGACCTGCTCCACGCGGGCGTAATCGGCCAGCACCGGTGGCAGGTCGTCGGGCACGGCGACGACGATGTAGTGGCGCGCGCTCAACGGCTCCATCTTCTGCACGGCCTGATGCACCAGCAACGGGATATTCACCGGCTCGCGGGTCAGTTCCAGCCCGCCCGCGCCGATCCGCGAAGCGTCCAGCAGGTTCTCCACCATCTTGCTCAGGCGCTCGCTCTCATCGGCCACGATCTCCAGCTTGCGACGCACCTGGGCGGGCGGCATCGACTCCACCCCGTCGGCCAGCAGTTCGGCGAAGCCGCGGATCACCGACAGCGGCGTCTGCAATTCGTGCGAGATGACCGACAGGAACGTAGCCTGCAATTCCTCCGCGTCCCGTTGCGCGGTGACATCACGCAGGCTGACCACGGCGCCGAGCAGATCGCCGCCGTCGTCGACCACCTGGGCCACGCGGGCTTCGGTGTAGATCTCGTTGCCGTGGCGGCCAATCAGCGCCAGTTCAATCGGGGCCGGTCCCGCATTCGGCCCCGACGCGGCGTCGCCCTCGCCGGCCAGCGGCCCGGCCCACAGATCGTCCCCGTTGCCATTGCCCGCCCAGTGCATGGGGCGCGCCTGCAGCGTGGCGACGAGATTGTGCCCGTAGAGATCGCGGGCCGGCCAGCCGGTGATCCGCTCGCACGCCGGGTTGGCCGTGAGCACCCGGCCCTCGGCGTCCACCAGGACTAGGCCGTCGCTCACATGATCCAGCACCACTTCGAGCCAGCGCGCTTCGTTGAGCAGGCGGTCGGTGAGCGCCCGCAAGCGCAGCACCAGGTTCACATGATGGACAAACAGGCGCACCAGGTGCGGGCGCCGGGCGGACAGATCGAGCCGCGAGGCCGGATGCACAAAGCCGATGAGCGCCGCCAGGCGCCCGTCCCCGCCCGGTTCCACCGGCACGACCAGCACATGCAGGCGGCCCCAGCGCGTCAGGGTCCGCGCCTCCCGGCTCGCCGGGTCGATCTGCCAGCCGGGCAGCGCGCCGACCCGCGCCACCGCGGGGCGTGTGCCGAGCATGATGCCGAGCAGGTCGGGCGCCACGGCGGTCAGCAGGTCGCCCAGCTCCGCCAGTTGGCCCTTCGGCAAGCCGCTGCCCACCGGCGGCTGCACCTGGCCGCGCTCGGTGTGCCACACGGCAACCAGCCCGGCCCTGGCGGAAATCGCATCCATCAGGGTGCGCGTGAGTTCCTCCAGCGGGCGGCCCAGGTCCAGGTCGCTGGTATCTTGCGGCTCGTAATATTCAGCCATGGCACAGCCTGCCTGCTACGCCCGCGGGCAGCAGCTTACGGCGGGGCAGCCCGGCGCCTGTTCGTGAGTCGAAAAAGCGTGGCACGGTGAGCCGATCAGCACGCGCTATGCCACCTGGCGCCGCGCGACTAAGGCTGGGGCGGCGGCGCGTCGATATTGATCGGCGGGCCGAGGAAGCGAGGCTTTTCGTCGGTGGAGAGCCACCAGCGCACGGCGGCGATGGCGGGCACCTCGCGCAACTGGTAGTACAGGGTCGGATAGTTCTGGCGGTCGGCGGGCACCCCGGCCACACTCAGCCCTAATTCGCGGCAGGTATAGAGCGCGCGGGGCAGGTGATAGGCGTTCGTGACCAGCGTCGCGGCATCGAGGCCGAAGATTGCCCGCGCCCGGTAGCAACTGTCGTAGGTGCGGAACCCGGCGTAGTCGAGCACAATATCGCGCTCAGGCACGCCCAACCCGACAGCCGTGCGCCGCATCACGCCCACCTCGTTATAGTCGGGCACGCTGTTGTCGCCGCTCATCAGCAACTTATCCACCTTGCCCCGGTGATAGAGGTCCGCCGCCGTGGCAACCCGGTCGTACAGCACCGCGCTGGGCCCGCCCTGCCCGTTCAACCCGGCCCCGAACACGAGCGCGGCGTGATTGTGCGGCAGGCGCGGGTCGCTGCCGGTGTAGATTGCCCCCGCGGTGGTGGCATGGACATACCAGACGAAGCCCAGCAACGCCAGCCCGGCCAGCACGGCCAGCGCCAGCATCCAGCCCACGATCCGGCGCAGGGGACGGCGCGGGCGCAGCCCCTTGGGGCGCGCCGTCCGCGTTCTCGGCAGGGTTTGCAGCGAGGAAGCCATATCTCAATTATACCAAATGCAAGCCACCATGAAGAACCGGCAACGCCCGTCCGGGATCCGGGAACTTTCCACCCGAGTCTCCTGTTGCACCAAGGAGAGCAGTTGCGGCGGGGCGCTCACGCAATCCGGAAGCGCTACTCCCGTGTATACACCCTGGCGGTGCGCCACGTCTGTCGCGGGCGCACATTGTGGCCCCTTATCGCTATCGCACGAAGGAGAAGCATGCACATGAAAAAGCTCGGGTTTGTACTACTGCTGGCCGCGCTGGCCCTGCTGGCCTTACCGCGGAGCGCCGCGTTCGCCGCGGACAACACGATGACCGTGACCATGCACGCCCAGAACGGGTCGGGCGAGGACGGCACCGCGACCATTACCGCCAAGGGCGACAACGACGTGGAGGTCGTGGTCAAGCTGTCCAACGGCACGACCGTGGCCCAGCCGGCCCACATCCACAAGGGGTCCTGCGCCAACCTCGATCCCACGCCGGCCTATCCGCTGAGCAACGTGGTCGACGGCATGTCGGATACCACGGTGATGGTGGGCATGGCCGAACTGGCGAAGGGCGGCTACGCCATCAACGTCCACAAGTCGGCGGCTGAAGTCAGCACCTATGTCTCCTGCGGCGACATCATGGCGATGGCGATGGGCGGCAGCATGGGCGGCCAGACGATGCCGGCGACGGGCAATGGCGACCAGATGCTTATGCTGGCGGGCCTGGCCCTTGTCGCGCTGCTGCTGACCGGGGCCGGGCTGCGCCTGGCGCGGCGCCGGGCATAAGCGCGCAACCGGCGCATCGGCGGCACAGCAAGCGCGGGGTCTTACCATGCGGTAAGGCCCCGCGCCGTTTATGTGCTTGAACCCGATGCCGTGTAGAAATATCCGCCATAATCGATAGTACTCCAACCCGTCCTGCGGGCATAACAGGCAACAGACAGATGCGATCTATACCCTGGTATGCGGGGCGCAGTCACCCCTACTTTCAGCGGCGGGCACCCGTCGTGGTGCCGGCCGCCGGCCCGCCCCGCAGCCAACCCGGCATGGCCGCAATGCCGGGCCTGGCGGCGTGGCACCCTACACACGCCCATGTCCCAGGCACGATTCATCAGGAGGAGTACCAGGATGAAAAACGTCGCACTGTTCCTATTGGTAGTCGCGCTGGCCCTGAGCGCGGCGCCCCGCGGGGTAGCCGTCGCGCAGAGCATGGAAACGGCAGTCAAACTGGCGGCGCAGAACGGGTCGGGCGAAGATGGCTCCGCGATGATTACCGCCATGGGCGACAACCAGATCAAGGTCACGATCCAGGTCGCCAACGGCACAGCCACCCCGCAGCCCGCGCATATCCACAAAGGCACCTGCGCCAATCTCGATCCCGTGCCCGCATTTCCGCTGAATAACGTCGTCAACGGTATGTCCGAGACGGTCGTCAATGTCGGCCTGGCCGAACTGGCGAAGGGCGGCTACGCGATCAATATCCACAAGTCCGCCGCCGAAGTCAGCACCTACGTTTCGTGCGGCGACATCGTGGTGACCAGCCCCGGCGGGACCACGGGCGGCAACACCGGAGGGCAGACAGGCGGTAGCACCCCCGGTAATCTGCCAGACCAGATCATGACCGTCAAACTGGCCGAGCAGAACAACTCCGGCGAGTATGGCGGCGCCCGGATTACCTGGGTCTCCGATACTCAGGTCCGCGTGGAAGTCACCGTCGTGGGCGGCAGTGCGACGCCGCAGCCGGCGCACATCCATAAGGGCACCTGCGCCAACCTCGATCCCGTGCCCGCCTTCCCGCTTAACAACGTGGTCAATGGGATGTCGGATACCACGGTCAATGTAGGCATGGCGGAACTGGCGAAAGGCGGCTACGCCATCAACATTCACAAGTCCGCCGCGGAAGTCAGCACCTACGTCTCCTGTGGGAACATCGAACCCCTGACTGTCGTGGCGCCTCCGCCGGGCGGGACGGGCGGCCAGGGCGGCAGCCCCGGCATGCCGACGACGGGCAACGGCGACCAGATCAACCTGCTGCTGGCCCTGACGCTGCTGGCGCTGCTGATCATGGGCGCGGGGCTTACGCTCGTGCGGCACCGCGCATAGGCGCAACCATCACGCGCGGCGCCCTGCAGCAGCACGCGTCGCGCTTCCCCGCCGGGCCGCCATCCTGTGATGGCGGCCCGGCTTGTTGTCTGCCCCGTAACCGCAACCCCCCGCGAACCGGTCATCCGTATACTATATAGAGCCGAACAGAGCGCAATATGAGGCCCTCCCCGGCGTCCGGTGAGGAAATCTGTCTTGACACCCGCTTGCGGGATTGCGTATGATGAAAATCGCCGCACGCCTCCGCGAGCGCAAATGAGCGCGTGCGGTCCCAGACCCGGCCCTTCACGCGAGATCCAGGCGCGGACCGTTCGCGTTCCGGGTTAGAGGGTAACAGACGGATATGTTAGATGTGGCCGTCCGCGCGACGGAGTTGCCGCCGTGCGCCGGTCCATCTGGAAAGTGAAAGTATTACTATGGCGACAAAGCTGGTCATCGTCGAATCTCCGACCAAGGCCAAGACCATCAGCAAAGTGTTGGGCCGCGGCTACCAGGTGCGCGCGTCGGGCGGGCACGTGCGGGATCTGCCGAAAACCAAACTCGGCGTCGATACCGAAAACGGGTTCGAGCCGCAATATCTCGTCAGCCGGGACAAGGCCAAGACGGTGAAGGACCTGCGCGACCTGGTGCAGAACGCCTCGACCGTGTACCTGGCGACAGACCCGGACCGCGAAGGCGAGGCCATTGCCTGGCACATCGTGGAGGCGACGGGCGCCCGCGGCGGGGGCCGCAAGGTGCAGCGCATCAGCTTCCACGAGATCACACCCGAAGCGATCCGCGAAGCGGTGGCGAACCCGCGCGAGATCGACATGCAACTGGTAAACGCCCAGCAGGCGCGCCGCGTGCTCGACCGCCTGGTGGGTTACAAGCTCAGCCCGCTGCTCTGGAAGAAGGTGCAGCGCGGGCTGTCCGCTGGGCGCGTGCAGTCGGTGGCCGTGCGCCTCGTCGTCGAGCGCGAGCGCGAGATCGAGGCGTTCGTGCCCGTCGAGTACTGGACCATCGAGGCCGACTTCTGCAAGGAGGAGGCCGGTAAGCCCACGGTGCGCGGGCGCAAGGAAGGCACCTTCCACGCCGTGCTCAACACGATCCAGGGCAAAAAGCCGGAACTGACCAACGAGGTCGAGGCCACGGCGGTGATCCGGGCCCTGGACGGCGCGCGCTATGTGGTGGAAAGCGTGCGCAAGCGCGAGACCCGGCGCAATGCCGCCGCGCCGTTCATCACCAGCACGCTGCAACAGGAGGCGGCGCGCAAGCTGAACTTCACCGCCCGCCGCACCATGCAGATCGCGCAGCAGCTTTATGAAGGCGTGGAGATCGGCAAGGACGGCTCGGTCGGGCTGATCACCTATATGCGCACCGACAGCACGCAGGTGGCGTCGTCGGCGCAGGCAGAGGCCCGCGAAGTGATCGCCGCGCGCTTCGGGCCGGAGTATGTGCCGGCCAGCCCGCCGCAGTACACCAAGAAGGTGCGCGGCGCACAGGAAGCCCACGAGGCCATCCGCCCGACCACGGCGAGCCGCGACCCCGACAGCCTGGCGCCTTATCTCACCGCCGAGCAGTTGCGCCTCTACCGGCTGATCTGGCAGCGCTTCGTCGCCAGCCAGATGGCGCCCGCCGTGCTGGACCAGACCACCGTGGACATCGGGGCCGGCCCGGCGACGGCCAAAGCGCCGCGCCCCTATACGTTCCGCGCCACGGGCTCGGTCGTCAAGTTCCCCGGCTTCCTGGCCGTCTATCGCGAGGGCCACGACGCAGGCGACGCCGAGGATGATCTCGACAAGAAGGCCCTTCCGCCCCTGGCCGAGCAGGATCCGCTGACCTTGCTCAAGCTCAGCCCCGAGCAGCACTTCACCGAGCCGCCCCCCCGCTACACGGAAGCCACGCTGGTGAAAGCGCTGGAGGAGAAGGGTATCGGGCGCCCCAGCACCTACGCGCCCATCCTGGGCACGGTGCAGGACCGCGGCTATGTCGAGAAGCAGGACAAGAAGTTCGTGCCCACCGAGTTGGGCCGGGTGGTCAACGACCTGCTGGTCGAGCAGTTCCCCGACGTGGTGGACATCGGCTTCACGTCGCAGATGGAGGGCGAACTGGACGACGTGGCCGA
This sequence comes from Chloroflexia bacterium, assembly GCA_035693165.1. GTDB lineage: Bacteria > Chloroflexota > Chloroflexia > QHBQ01 > JAICKM01 > JAICKM01. The sequence continues at coordinate 25,474 of DASSGZ010000225.1, forward strand.
AGGCGAGCGCGAATGGCGCCGCGTGCTCGGCGAGTTCTACAGTCCCTTCGAGCAGGAGATCGAGCGCGCCGAGCGCGAGGTGGCGCATATCTCGCTGGACAAGCCGGAGCCGGAGAAGCTGGGCGAAGCCTGCCCGGAGTGCGGCAAGGAGTTGCTGATCCGCACCAGCCGCTTCGGCCCGTTTGTGGCCTGCTCGGGGTTCCCGGCCTGCCGCTATAAGCGGAGCATCCCCAAGCTGGTCGGCGTGCGCTGCCCGATCTGCCATGAGGGGCAGATGGTGGAGAAGCGCAGCGGGCGCGGCAAGGTATTCTACTCGTGCGACCGCTACCCGGCCTGCACCTTCTCGGTCTGGAACCGGCCCCTGCCCGGCGCCTGTCCGCAGTGTGGCGGCCTGATCATGCAAGGGGCGCGCGGCGAGGGCGCCAAATGCAGCCAGTGCTCGTGGGCCAACCGCGACGTGCCGCCCGACAACGGGCAGCAGCCGGTCAATAAGGGGCCGGTGGTGCCCGCCACGGAGACGCCTGCCAAACCGGCCGCCCGCCGCGCTGCCGCCGGCAGCACCACCGCACGCACCACTACACGCGGCAAAACCGCCGCGAGCAGCAAGCCGGCGACGGGTAAGACGGCCACGACCGGCAAGGCAACCACCACGCGCAAGCGCCCGGCGGCTGCCGCCGCCCCCGCGCCCCGCAAGCCGGCCACGCGGGGCACCCGGCGCACCGCGCCCGACGATCTGGAGCTTGAACTGACCGGCAGTTAAGCCGGTTAAGCACAAGAGCGCCCCTGCCCTTTTGAAAGGTACAGGGGCGCTTTTATGTCCTAATCATGTCATTATCAG
>DASSGZ010000226.1:0-12202 GCA_035693165.1 Chloroflexia bacterium
TTGTGGAGAGAGCATACCACACTCCTATTGCCCACTCCATTGTATCATAGTTGTCGAAATCGTGAATGTTGTTTAGTGACTACTACGTCCGCTCGGCCTGCTTGGCGGCTTGCCAGTACGTCTCCATCGCAGCCACCGGCATGCCGCGCAGGTGCTTGCCGTCCGTCAGGGCCAGGCGCTCCATCGCGGCGAAGCGGCGGATGAACTTGCGGTTCATGGCGCGCAGGGTTTCCTCGGCGTCCACGCCCCACCAACGGGCCACGTTCACCAGCGTGAACAGCAGATCGCCCAGCTCTTCCTGCCGCTGCGCCGGGTCGGCGGCGGTGCGCAGCTCCTCCAATTCCTCGTGGACCTTGGCGAATACGTCTTCCATGCGGTCCCACTCGAACCCCGCCTTGACCGCGCGCTCCGAGATCTGGTGCGCGGCGCTGAGCGCGGGCATCGAGCGCGGCACGCTGCGCAGCAGGCTCGTCACCTCCAGGTCCGCATCCGGTGACTCGTCGCCCGCCGCGCGCCGGGCCTGCTTTTCGGCGCTCTTGATCGTCTGCCAGTTGCTGACGACGCCCTCGGCGTTCTCCACCGTCACGTCGCCGAACACGTGCGGGTGGCGGCGCACCAGCTTGGTCACGATCGAGTGGACCACATCGCCCAGGGTGAACTCTTCCTCCGACACGGCCACCTGGGCATGGAACACGATCTGCAGCAGCAAGTCGCCCAGTTCCTCGGCCATCAGCGCGGGGTCGCCGGAGTCGAGCGCGTCCAGGGTCTCATAGGTCTCTTCGAGCAGGTAGCGCTTGAGCGAATCGTGGCTCTGTTCGCGGTCCCAGGGACAGCCGCCGGGGCCGCGCAGCCGGCCCATCAGGTAGATCAGCGCATCGACCTCGCGCGGGTGGGCGAGCGGGTCGAGCGGCGGCAGGTAGACGCAGGCCAGGTGGTCGATGCCGTGGCCGTGGTCGAGTTCGGCCAGCGGCAGGTGCCGCACCCGCTCCTGGCCGGGCATGCCCGCCGCCATCACCAGGCCCACCGGGTGGTCCGCCGGGTATTTTTCGAGCAGGCCCAGCTTCACCGCGCCCGCCACGCTGTCGTTATAGACCTGCGTCACGAGCACGGGTAGCATCGGGCTGAGTCCTTGCAGCGTGGGGAACGTCTCCGGCGGCACCGGCAAGGCATAGGGGCTGAAGTAGAACGGCTCGCGCTGCGCCTCTTCGCTGGGCGGCGGATCGGGCTTCAGCCACTTCGCCGACGAGATCGGGGCCGGGTCGCCCACCTCCAGCAATTCGGTCGCGTCGAGGATCTGCAAACCGTGTTGCAGCGGGTCGATCTCCAGCGCGGTGCAGACCGGCTCCAGGAACGACAGCCCGGCCACGATGCGCACCGGCACGCCCGCCGCCCGCGCCAGCGGCAGCAGGTGGCGCACCGACGCTTCGCCCACCAGCGGGTGGCCCGGCACCGCGTAGATCAGCGGCCGGGCCGGGTCGCCTGCCTGTGCGCGCTCCACCAGGCTCTCGGCGATCTGCCGGTAGATCGCAGCAAAACTCGCCTCGCGCTCATAGAGATAGTCGAAACTCTCGACCTGGAGATGCTGCGGCAGATAGTCGTTCGTCGGGTGCGTCACCGTGCGCAGCCAGACGGTGCTCGCCGCCGCCAGCACATCGCGCGCCTCCAGCGTCACCTGCTCCCAGGCCCCCGGCCCCAGCCCCACCACGATAATTTGCGCTGCCATGTATGCTCCTGTCAGCCGTGTGCTACGCACCGCTTCGTGATCAGCGGTCAGCCGTTCAATGGAAATCTCGGTTCATTGCGGGTATCAGCAATTCCAGCACCACTACTGTGGATCGCCGCCATCTTACCACGCCGGAACCCGGCAGGGCAAAAGGCCCGGCGCACGCCTGTGCCCGGCTAACGTTATATGAAGGGAGAAACAGCCGCATAAAGACGCGTGGGAGACCGGTTGGACCGGCCCTGTGCGTCCCAGCGGTGGGATCGTAGAGCCGGTTGCAAACCGGCCCGGTGCCCGTGACAACTGGAAACTGATGAGGTGCAACGATGCTCTATATCGGAACCAGCGGATATAGCTATGATGACTGGATCGGAACCTATTACCCCGAAGGCATCGCCAAGACCGAGATGCTGCCGTTCTATGCCCGCGAATTCAAAACCACTGAAATCAACTATACCTACTACCGCATGCCCAGCGCCCGCACGCTGAAGGCGATGGCCGACAAAGTGCCCGACGACTTTGTGTTCAGCATCAAGGCCAGCAAGGAACTGACCCACGAGCGCGAAGACGTGACCTTTTTCGAGCAGTTCAACACCGCCCTCACGCCGCTGATCGAGCAGCACAAGCTGGGCTGCGTGCTGGCCCAGTTCCCCAACTCGTTCAAGCCGAGCGACGAGAACCGCGACTACCTGAAAGTGTTCCGCGAGCGCATGGGCGATCTGCCCGTTGCCATCGAGTTTCGCAACGCCGGCTGGATCACCGACGAGACGATGGACCTGCTGCGGCAGTACAATCTCGGCTACTGCTGCGTCGATGAACCGCATCTCAAGGGGTTAATTCCGCCGATTGCCGTGGCGACGGCGCCCGTGGCCTATGTGCGCTTCCACGGGCGGAACTACCAGAAGTGGTGGCAGCACGACGAGTCCTGGGAGCGCTACAACTACAGCTATTCAACCGAGGAGTTGCAAGAGTGGGTGCCCAAGATCGAGCACCTGACCCAGGTGGCGCCGACGACCTATGTTTACACCAACAACCACTATCGGGGGCATGCGGTCGATACGGTGCGCCAGATTAAGCTGCTGCTGGAGCAGGCCGGGGAAAAGGTGGCCTGATCACGGGCCGGCCGCCCCACCGCTCAGGGCAGGGGGCCGGTATCGCTTTCCAGGGCGTGCGCGGCCTGGGGCGCGGTGACGTAGGCGGCGTGGTCGCCGTTCAGGCCGAGAATGTCGCGGATCTCCATTACCAGGGCGGGGGGCAGCGGCGTCGGGGTGGTCTGGCCGGCCCAGGAGCGCAGGTTGAGCCGCGCGCCGCCCGGACTGTCGGCGGCGGGGCGCGCCGCCTCGGGCTCGTCGGCGCTGGGCCCCCAGTAGCCGTTGTACACCCGGCGCAGCAGGTCGAGGGCTTCCTGGTTGCCGCGGTTGCCGATGCGCCCCAGGGCGCGCGCCGCCAGCACCTGCGTGTTCAGGTTGGAGTCCCACAGCACCCGCGCCAGCGGGTCGACGGCGCTGTCCTGGCCGAGCATGCCGAGCACGTAGACGGCGTTCTCGCGCTCGTAGGCGCTCGCCGGGCGCTCGCCCGTGGCGATGGCGCCCAACACCGGGATGACATCCGCACCCATCCCGGCAATGGTGCGGATCACGTCCGGTCCAATATGATCTTTGCCCAATAACTTAATCACCCGCCCGGTTGTGTCCACGGGCGCCGGCGCCTGGGGCCGGTGCGTGTAGCGGGGCTGTGTCCCGCCGGGATTGGTAGCCATGTCCAACGTCCTTTCGCTGATCGAAAACCATCATACCGCGGATGGTCTCCTTTCATTATACCACTGTCCTGTCTACGCAAGATAGCGATCGTTGGCACCCATCATAGCACAGTCCCGGCGGGGCCCGCTAGAGACCTAAGGCCGATAGTACCAGGCCCTCTGGCGGGCACGGAAGATCTCCTCGTCGGTCAATACGCGCGAGGCGGCGCTGGTGCCGTCGCCATACATAAGATACTGCTCGTCGCCGGGGCGGCAGGGTGGGTGCGCGCCGGTGTTATCGCAGCGGTGGGCCAGATTCAGAAAATGGCCCGCCTCGTGGGCGATGGTCACGATATCCTCGGCCCAGCACTCGCTGGTCGGGGCCTCGAAGCAGCGGTCGCCCACCCACAGGGCCCCCTGCTGGCCGTTCTGGCCGGGGTTACGGTCCGCGGCGCCCCAGGCGCGCGCCCCTTCCACGGCGCGCAAGAAGTAGACGTTCAGCAGGCGCGGCAGGTTATGCGCGCGGCTGAACTCGCGCAGCACCGTCGCCGGGAGCTGGTGCGCCCAGTTGTCGGCGATGCGGATCTCGCGGCGCACAATGATGCGGAACTCGATGCCCGCCGGCGCCCAGATATTGTCCACGCACAGGTCCGCCCGATACGGTTCCTCGTTGCAGTTATCGAAGATGTCGCGGATCTCGTTCCAGTCGCGGATGGTCCCGTCGCGCGGGTTGCCCTGGGCGAAGACGCGGGTGACGGCCAGGGGCAGCGTCACCGGCGTGCGCAGGGTGGTGGCGGTTGTGCCGTTCAGCGGGCGCAGGCGCATGGGCGGGTTGGTGCCGCTCTCCGGCACCCAGACGGCGTCGGCGGATGTCGCGTCGGCCACCTCGCGCCCCTGGGCCAGGTCGATATACCCGCCCGGCGCGACGACGTAGCCGGGACGCGCGGGATAGGCGCCGCGGGCGTCGAGGGGCGCGCTATAGTCGAACCAGCGCAACACCTGGAACACGGCGCCCACCTGGACGACCAACCCCACCAGCCCGCCCCCGCGCGGGCGGGCCAGCACCAGGCCGCCCTGCTCGTCGCCGTCATACGCCGCGCGCAACGCCCCGGTGCTCAGCGCCGCGCCGCGAAAGGGCAGCCCCTCCAGGTCGGCGGGCCGGAAATAGGCCACATCGCGGGACCAATTGCGGATATAATCGGTCCGCGTCTGGGTGAAGGGTGGGGTGTTCGTTGCGGCCAGTTGCAGGACGATTCCGTCGCTGCTCAGGCGCAACGGCGCGGCGGGATCGCGGGCGCGGTAGCTGAGTTCCAGGGTCACCGCGCCCACCGGCGCCGGAGTCCCGGTGATCTCGAAGGCCGGGGCGGTGATCCAGGGCACCACCTCGCCCTGGTTGGTCGCGGTGGCCGTGAGATAGACCGGATAGCCCTGGCTGCCGTCATAATCGACAGTGGTGCGGATTTGGAGGGTGCCCTTGCTCCGCGCGTGGATCTCAGGGGGGGCGATGGCGATCATCAGGCTCCTCTATCGGGGGTCGCCTCGCGGCGCCGGTCCTGTATTATAGCATTCCCCACCGGCCAACGACAAAGTGGCTGCCGGGGCCGGGCCAGGGCTCGTGCAACGCCGGGTAGGGCACCATTTCGCCTTGAGGTTGACAACCGATGCTAACGGGAATAAGCTGATTGTGGGCCATTCTCCATTAGATCGCGAAAGGTTATGTCTATGACAAATCCACACTCCCGCGCCGGCACACACAACTCGAAATTTATCAAGGCCGCGCCGGAAGCGCTCTATCGCGCCTTTACCGATCCGGCCGCGCTGGCGGTCTGGCAGGCCCCCGGCGACATGATCGGCGAAGTCCATAGTTTCGACGACCGTGTAGGTGGCGGGTATCAGATGTCGCTGTATTATCCCCCATCCGAAAAAACCGCCCGCGGCAAGACGGCAGACCGGGAAGATCGCTATACGGCCCGCTTTGTCGAGCTTACGCCACCGCGTAGAATCGTCGAAGCGATCACCTTTGATTCGGCCGATCCGGCCTTCGCGGGCGAGATGACCATGGTGGTCACACTGGAGGCCGAAGCCGGCGGGACCACCGTATCGATCGTGTTCAGCGACATTCCGCCGGGCATTCGCCCCGAGGACAATGAGGCCGGCACGCAACAGAGCCTGGAGAAGCTGGCGCGCTATGTCGAGTAGCTGCCTGGTGATCCGCTGGGGACCGCAGGCCGATTGAACCGCCCGCCCGGCTGCAGCGGTATAACCATTTGACAACCAGGGGGCTTTTTGATACACTTGTCCCTAACTGATTTCCCCTTCAGTGCAAACGGCATACGAAAGGAGCCACTACTCTGGACACGCAAGCAGCCCCCCCGAGTACTACCCCTGGGTCGAACGGCCAGACGCGCGCCACCGGCGCGCCCCACAGTGGACCGGCCGTCTCCGGCGGCCCCTCGGACGAAATTCTCCGCGTCGAGAACCTCCAAACCTACTTCTACACCGAAGACGGCGTCGTCAAGGCCGTGGACGGCGTGAGTTTTGCCCTGCGCCGGGGCGAGACCATGGGGTTGGTCGGAGAGTCCGGCTGCGGTAAGAGTGTGACCTCCCTTTCGATTATGCGCCTCATCGGCCAGCCGGGTAAAACCGTCGGCGGCAACATCTGGTTCCACGGGCAAGACCTGCTCAAGCTCAGCGAAGACGAGATGTGCAAGATCCGGGGCAACCGCATCTCGATGATCTTCCAGCAGCCCACCAGTTGCCTCAACCCGGTCTACCGCATCGGCGATCAGATCAGCGAAGTGCTGATGCTGCACCGGGGCATGGGTCGCGACCAGGCGCTGAAACGCACCGTCGAACTCTTGACTATGGTCGGTATTCCCGCGGCCAAGAAGCGTGCCCAGAACTACCCGCACGAGATGTCGGGCGGCATGTGCCAGCGCGTCATGATCGCCATGGCCCTGGCCTGCGAACCGGAACTGCTGATCGCCGACGAGCCGACCACGGCCCTCGACGTGACGATCCAGGCGCAGATCCTGGAACTGATGAAGGACCTGAAAACGAACTTCAACACGGCGATTGTGCTCATCACCCACGACCTGGGCGTCGTCGCGGAGATGGCTGATCACGTGGCGGTGATGTACGCAGGCCATATCGTCGAAGAGGCGGAGGTCAACCAGTTGTTCGACGCGCCCAAGCACCCCTATACCCAGGGCTTGCTCGCCTCGATCCCGGTGCTCGGCCAGGTGAAGGATCGGCTGGATGTGATCCCCGGCTCCGTGCCCAATCTGCGCAATCTCCCGCCCGGCTGCCGCTTCGCCAATCGCTGCCCGCATGTGATGGATATCTGCCGGAAAGAAGATCCGGCCCTGTTCCTGTTGCCGGATAAGCGCACTTCCCGCTGCTGGCTGTATGCCGACGAAGCGGTAGGGGTGTCGACCACGTCGTTGAGCCGGTAAGTTGCGTCGGGCTTCCCGGCCCGGTTAGGTTTGTCCGGCAGCGCGCGGCGCGCCGTGGAGGAGCTTAATCACCCATGCCTAATATCGAACCTTCGTTTACACCGGCCAATGCGCCCGGCGCGCCGACTCCCACCCAGGCCGGCGCCGCGGGGGAAGGCCGGGGCGACAGCGCGCCCTTGTTGCAAGTGCAGAACGTGAAGAAGTATTTCCCCGTGCGCGGCGGCGTCTTGCAGCGCGTCGTCGGCCAGGTCAAGGCCGTGGACGATGTCAGCTTCTATGTCCGCAGCGGCGAAACGTTGGGCCTGGTCGGCGAGTCCGGCTGCGGCAAGACGACCATCGGACGCACCATCCTGCGCCTGCTGCCCGCCACCAGCGGCAAGGTCATCTTCCAGGGGCAAGACTTTTTCAGCCTCCGGGCCGGCGAATTGAAGCGCGCCCGCCGCGACATCCAGATTATTTTCCAGGACCCCTATTCCTCGCTGGACCCCCGCGTGCCCATCGGCGAGAGCATCGCCGAGGGCCTGCGCATCCATGGCGCGGACAAAGAGGAGCGCGACGCACGGGTGCGCCAGGTGCTCAGCCGCGTGGGCATGCACCCCGAACACGCCCGCCGCTACCCCCATGAATTCTCCGGCGGCCAGCGCCAGCGCATCGGCATTGCCCGCGCCCTCGCCTTGCGGCCCAAGTTTATCGTCTGCGACGAGCCGGTGTCCGCCCTCGACGTGTCGATCCAGTCGCAGGTGCTCAATATCCTGAAAGACCTCCAGCAAGAGTACGGCCTGACCTACCTGTTCATCGCCCACAACCTCAGCGTCGTCGAGCATGTCTCCGACCGGGTCGGCGTGATGTACCTGGGCAAGATGGCCGAGATCGCCCCGCGCACCGCGCTATTCGAGCACCCGCAGCACCCCTACACCCAGGCCCTGCTGTCGGCCATCCCCATGCCTGATCCGCGCAATCGCCGCCAGCGTATCGTGTTGAAGGGCGATGTGCCCAGCCCGCTCAACCCGCCCACCGGCTGCCGGTTCCATACCCGCTGCTGGCTGGCCCAGGACATCTGCAAGCAGCAGATTCCCGAGTGGCGCAACGTGGGCGGGGACGGCGCCGCCGCGCACTGGGTCGCCTGCCACTTCGCGCCGTTCACGCGCATCCCGACGCCCAGCGAAGTCGGCAGCACCGCCGCCGTGGTCAAAGTCGTCAGCCACGACACCCCGGCCCCCACCGACACGCCGAAAGTGGAAACGCCCGCCTGACGCGACGTTCCGCCCCGTTGCTGCGTGCAGGGGAGCAAGGCTAATAATGGACATGAAACTTGAACTGGTGCCGGTGCCGGTGTCGGATGTGGACCGCGCCAAGGCTTTCTACGTGGAACAGGTCGGATTTAACGCCGACCACGACGTGCAGCCTGGCGGCACCGTCCGCGTGGTCCAACTCACACCCCCCGGCTCGGGGTGTTCCATCGTCCTCAGCACCGGGCTGCCCGGCATCGAAATGCCGCCGGGATCGCTGCGGGGCCTGCATCTGGTCGTGGCGGACATCCGCCAGGCGCGCGCCGCGCTCATGAGTCGCGGTGTGGAAGTCAGCGACATCGACGAACAGGGCATGGGCATCAAGTACGCCTCCTTCAGCGACCCCGACGGCAACACCTGGGCCCTGCAGGAAATTCCACCCGGCATTTGACCGGGGTCTTACAGCCGCCGACCTCCATCATAGCGACCAACCGGACCGGGTACAATCGACCCGGTCCGGTGCCTGTCTGCGCGGTTCCGCAATACGTCCAGCCCGCGCCTGGCGGCAAATCCCACCCTCGTAGAGACCGGTTCGCAACCGGCCCGCCGCGTCGCCCCCGCCGTCGCGGCACATTGTAGGGGCCGGGGGCGAACCGGCCCGGCACGCCGCCTCCGCCGCCCCGGCGCGTTGTAGGGGCCGGTTTGAAACCGGCCCGCGCTGCCCGCCCGATGGCTGATCGCTCATCCACGATAATAGACACGGCCATCGGCATCTGCTATAATGGAAACCGTCTACCATAGCGTACTGAGTGGAAGCGAGGAATCCCATGCAGGGTACCCGGATAGCGCGTGAGCGGGACGCGGAAACGCGGGGGCTGGCCTACGGTTTTCTGGGCGTGCTGGCCTTCAGCCTGACCCTGCCCGCCACCCGCGTCGCCGTGGCCTACTTCGACCCGACGGCGGTCGGGCTGGGGCGTGCCCTGGTGGCGGCGGGGCTAGCCGCGCTGCTGCTGCTCTTCACCCGCCAGCCCTGGCCGTCGCGCGCGCAGTGGCGCAGTCTCGTCATCGTCGCCACCGGGGTGATCCTGGGCTTCCCGCTACTGTCGGCCTGGGCCATGAGCCGCCTGCCCGCCGCCCACGGCGCCGTCATCCTGGGTCTGTTGCCCCTGGCCACGGCGCTGGCCGGGGCGTTGCGGGCCGGAGAGCGCCCCTCGCGCGGCTTCTGGGTGGCCGGGGTGGCCGGCAGCGCCACGGTGGTCGCCTTCGCCGTGAGCATGGGCGCGGGCGACATCCAGCCCGCCGACCTGGCGCTGTTCGCGGCCGTGCTGGCCGCTGCCCTGGGCTATGCCGAGGGCGGGCGCCTGGCCCGCGAACTGGGCGGCTGGCAGGTCATTAGCTGGGCGCTGGTGCTGGCCGCGCCGTTCATCGCCGTGCCTGTGTTCCTCGCTCTGGGCAACTCGGCGCCCGCCGCGCCCTGGACCGCCTGGTTCAGCTTCGGCTATGTCGCCGTGGTCAGCCAGTTCCTGGGCTTCTTCGCCTGGTATCGCGGGCTGGCGCTGGGTGGCGTCGCGCGGGTCAGCCAGCTCCAGCTCTTGCAGCCGTTCCTCACCCTGCTGGCCTCGGCGCTGCTCCTCGGCGAGCAGATCACCCTGCTCATGGTGGGCGCGGCGCTGCTCGTGCTGGTGACGGTCGCGCTGGGCCGCAAGGCCGCCATCGTCCGCCCGGCGGCCCCGCCGCCGGCTGCGCCCGCTCCGCTGGCCGAAACCCCACCGCCGGTGCGGTGAATCTCCTGGCGCGGTTAGTCCGTGCGGGCCAGGGCAGCGTAGGCCGCGATCAGCTTGCGGCTCTGCGACTCCCACGTATACGCCGGGGCAGCGCGGCGCAGATTGGCCCGCAGGGCCTCCCCCCCGTCCGGGCGGGTCAGCACGGCGTTGATCGCCGCCGCATAGGCTGCGGGGCTGTCGAGCCGCGCCACGATGCCGCCGTCCGTCTCCGTAATGACCTTGCGCAAGAAGGGCAGGTCGCTGGCGACAATGGGCACGCCCGCCTGGATAAAGTCGAACAGCTTGTTGGGCGAGCTAAAGTAGTTGTTCAGATCGACCGCCTGATAGGGGATGACGCCGACATCGGCGGAGGCACAGTAGGGCAGCAGGTCGGCATGGTCCACCGCCGGCAGAAAGTAGACGCGCCCGCCCGGTCCCGCGGCGGCCAGCCGTTCGAGCGTCGCCTGGTACTCGCCGAAGCCCATGAACACTACGGCGGCCTCGTTCGCCAGCAACGGCGCCGCGCGCACCAGGTTCTCCAGCCCGCGGCCCTCCCACATCCAGCCCTGGTAGAGCACGATCTTGCGCCCCGGCGCCAGGCCCAGCGCGGCGCGGATCGCATCGTGCGGCGCGGCGGGGTCGAAGCCGGGCGGCGGGTCAGGGCAGTTCAGCACCACCAGCGGATCGGGCCGGTGGTAGCGGCGGTGCAGTTCCTCGGCGATAAACTCGTTCACCGTGATCACCAGGTCGGCGAACGGCAGCAGTTGGCGCTCCAGGCGGGTCCATGCCTGCCGCTTGATGCGGATCCAGCGGTTGGCGATCTCCGGGAACAGCTCATGCGAGTCGTAGACCAGCCGCGCCCCGTGCACCAGCGCGGCCTGGTAGGCAATTTCCAGGTTATTCAGGTCGTGGGCGTGGTAGACATCAGCGCGCGCCGCGATAGCGCGAGGTAGCGCGCGCAGCGTGAACGTGTGCCGCCCCGTCAGCACGCTCCACAGCGCCACCGCTTGCGTACCCCGCTGCCGGCCCACCAGGCGGTAGAGCCGGCGAAAGCGCGGGTCGCGCCCGGTGACGGCCACCCACTCGACCGGGATGCCCTCGACGACGCCCTCCCGGTCCTGGTCGTCGCCCGATCGGGTCAGGATGCGCACCCGGTGCCCCGCAGCGGTGAGGCTGCGCGCCTCCTGCAAGATGCGGCGGGTGACGCGGGTGTCCTGCGTAATCATCAGTATCTTCATAATCAGTCTGCAACCACCTGGCGATAGAGTTGGGTAAGTTGGCGAGCAACGGCGGCCTGGCCGTAGCGGCAGGCGGCGACGGCGCGCAAATGATCCGGTGGGAACGTCTCGGGGCGGGCCAGCACATCGGCGATGGCCGTGGCGAGCGCGGGCACGTCGCCGGGCGGCACCAGCGCGCCCACATCGGGCGTGACGATCTCCTCCGGCCCGCCGCACCGCGTCGCCACCACCGGCACCCCGGCGGCCAGCGCCTCCACCAGCACGACGCCGAAGGTCTCGTGCCGCGACGGCAGCACCAGCAAATCGGCCTGCGCCAGCGCGGCGGGCACGGCGGCCGGCGCGGCGACGCCGTGGAACCGGCAGATCGCGGCCACGCCGAGGCGGGCAGCCAGCCGCGTGTATTCCTCAAGGTGCCGCCCGCCGCCGAGCAGATCGAGGCCCACCGCGACCCCGCGCCGCTGGAGTTCAGCCACGGCGGCGAGCAGATCGGGCACGCCTTTGCGCTCCGTCTCCATCTCCCCGACGAACAGCAGGCGCGCCGGGCAGCCCGGCGCGCGATCCACGCGCTCCCCGGCGAAAGCGGCCGTATCGACTACGTTCGGGACGATCTCGATGGGCCGGCGCAATGTAGAGTAGGCCCAGATCTCATCCCGCAGCGCGGCGCTTACGGCGATCACCCGGTCGGCGGCGCGCATCGCCCGCGTCGTGGCCCAGGCCGCCGGCAGGTTACGCATGAGCAATGCGAACGGCGCGGTATGCTCGGTCAGCACGAGCGGGGTGCCGGTGAGCCGCTTGAGCAGGGCGCCCGCCAGCCCCGCGGGCAGGCTGACGTGGGCGTGGACCAGGTCGGGCCGGAACCGGTAGCGGCGGCCCAGGCGCCAGGCGGCCAGCGGCGCCCAGGCCGCGTAGAGCAACGGCCAGATCCCCGGCAGGCGCGGCATCACCGTGCGGTAGACGCGCACGCCTGCTTCGCGGCGCAGGCCCGCGCGCTGCCGCGCCCGCAGCCATTCGCGCACGGGTGCCCGGTCCACGAATAACACCACCACGTCCAGGTCGTCG
>DASSGZ010000227.1:0-21613 GCA_035693165.1 Chloroflexia bacterium
TCGCTCATGCGGATCAGCCCGGCGTCATGCGTGCGGGCCAGCAGCGCGGCTACGGGCGGGCGCTCGTCGCGCAGGAGCGCGGCGAGGTACTCGGCGCACGCCTGGTCCTCGTCCTCCTGCCCGGTCTTGACCAGCGTCACCTCGGCGGCGCCCTGGGCCTGGATGTAGCGCACCGTGGCGGCGGCGCAGACGAAATTGCCGCCCAGCAGCAGGCCGGCTCGCGCGCTGCGCACTAACCCCTGCGTGCCCGCGCTGGTGCGCTGGATCAGGCGCGTGCCGTGCAGATCACGCCCGATGAGCGCGGCGGGCGAGTTGCCGAGATCGAAGCCGGGCACGGGCAGGCCGCCCACCTCGCCCATCACCAGCGCGCCGGGAAAGCGCGCCCGCAGCGCCAGCGCCTCGTCCACCGTACCGGCGGGCACGATGTCGCGCACGCCCGCTGCGAAGGCATAGGCCGCCGTGGTCATGGCGCGGATCACGTCGATGACCACGACCGTGCCGCCGGCCTCGGCGCAGGTATCGAGCGTCGCAAAGTGGATCTGCATCAGGCCGTCACCGCGTGGCGTGGGCGCGGCGCACGGCGGTGGCGTGGGCGGCCTGCTCCACGGTCTCGTCCAGCGGGGCCAGGTCCACGTCGCCGTGGCGGCGGCGCAGCGCCTGGCGCAGCAAGTAGTCGGTGAAGCGCGGGTTCTTGGGCAGCAGCGAGCCGTGGATCCAGCAGCCGTAGGCTGTCTTGTAGATCGCGCCTTCCTGCCCATCGCGCCCGTTGTTGCCGTAGCCGACGATGTTGCGGCCCAGCGGGCGGCAGCCGGGATTGAGGAAGGTCAGCCCGCTGTGGTTCTCGAAGCCGACCAGTTCGCCCACGAAATCGGTCTCGACCACGACGTTACCGATGAAGCGGGTATCCCCCGCCACCGAATAGGCGTCGAACAGGCCGGTGCCCGGCAACTCCGCCCCGTCCGCCGGGCGGTAGTAGTGCTGCAATAGCTCGTAGCCGCCGCAGACGCTCAGCAGGGCCGCGCCGTTCTCGACGGCTTCGCGCAACTGCGCGCCCTTGGTGCCCTGTAGGTCGTGGGCCACGCTGATCTGCTGGCGATCCTGGCCGCCGCCGAAGAAGTAGAAGTCGTCGCGCGTTATGTCAAGCGGTTCGCCAATGGTCGTCGTGTGGACGTAGACGGTGATGCCCCGCCACTCGGCCCGGCGCTGCATGGCGATGATATTGCCCCGGTCGCCGTAGATGTTCATCAGGTCGGGGTAGAGGAAGTTGATGTGCAGATCCATAAGCGTAGATACCTCGGCGGCGCGCGCCGCTATTCCTGGCCCGGCGGGCGCTCGGTCACAATATGCACACCCTGGCGGGTGATGCGGAAAGGGATCGTGCTGAAGCCGGCCTCGTGCAGCGCGGCGGCCACGGCGTCGCGGGTGCCGGGCGCGCAGGCCAGCAGCACACAGCCACCCCCGCCCGCGCCGGTCGCCTTGCCGCCGGTGGCTCCGTGGGCGGCGGCCACGGCCATCACCTGTTCGATGCGCGGCGTGGACACCGACGGGTGCAGCGCGCGGAAGGCGTGCCAGGCGGCGGTCATATGCGGCCCCAGCCCGGCGATGTCGCCTGCCTCCAGCATCGTCTCGATCTCGGCGGCGATCTCGCGCAGGCGGCGCAGATGCCCGGTGACGGCGGCATCGCCCGCGACATAGCGGCGCATCACGCCGTCGAGCACCCCGCCCGAGATGCGCGAGGTGCCGCTGTAGCAGAGCAACAGCGACTCGTCCAGCGCCTGGATCGTCTCCGGCGCCACGGCCAGGTAGCGGCGGCCTACCTCGCCTCCGGCGAAGCGGTAGCTCTGCACCGCCCCGAAGGTCGCGGCGTACTGGTCCTGCCCGCCGCCCACGTTGTGCAGCTTGCCCGTCTCGTGGCGGATCGCCGCCTGGGCCAGGTCGGCGCCGGCGGGCACGCCCTCGCCGCTGATCTCGTGCAGGGCGTAAAGCAAGGCCACGCTCACCGCCGCCGACACGCCCAGGCCGGCCCCGGCGGGCACATCGGTCTGCACCTGCACCTCCACCCCCTGGCGGATGCCGGTTAGCTCGACGGCGGTGGTCAGCAGGCGCAAGGGCGTGTCGTGGCGCAGCGCGGCGACGGAGGGATAGGTCTCCTGGATGCCCAGGTCGGCAGAGCCGAGCACCACCTGGCCGTCGGTGCGCCGGGCCACCCGCACCACGGCATACTTGTCGATGGCGGCGTTGACCACGTAGCCCCATTCCTCGGTGCAGAAGGGCGCCACATCCGACGGCCCACCGGCGAAATCGACCCGTACCGGCGCTCTGACGACGACCTGGTCTTTCACAAATCGCTCCCCGCCCTATTGCTCCCAGAATTGGCTCACCCAGCCCCGCCGCTGCAAGAGCGCGCGGAAGTCGAGCATGGCCGTATAGGTGGGCAGCACATAGAGCGTTTCGCCCGCGGGCAACGCGGCCAGCGTCGCCTCCAGCGCGGCGTCCAATTCCTCGACCACCCGGATGCGCGCCGGGTCGAGCCCGGCGTACTTCAGCCGGTTCGCCATGTCGGTGGCGCGGATCCCGGCGCAGGTGGCCACGGCCACGCGCCCCGGCTCGCCCAGCACCTCGAAGTCCACGTCCCACAGCCATGACACATCGCGCCCGTCGGCGATCAGGTCGTTGATGATGATCAGCAGGTGGCGGGGCGGGGTCTCACCGTGCGGCGGGAAGAGCATGCGCAGCACTTCGTTGAAGCCGACCGGGTTCTTGACCAGCGCCAGCAGCAGGTGCTTGCCGCTGGTTCCCGCCGCCACCCGCTCGATGCGCCCGAAGGCGGCGCGGAAGCCGCCCAGGCCCCGCCGGATCACGGCGGCGCGCAGGCCCAGCGTGAGCGCGGCGGCGCAGGCGCCCAGCCCGTTGTAGGCATTGTAGAAGCCGGGCACGGCCAGTTCCACCGGGAACGTCTGATCCCCCGCGCGCACCGTGAGGCGGGTCGCCTCCGTGCCCTGCAACTCAACCGACTCGGCGACAATGTCGGGCGCGGGCCGGGCAAAGCCGCAGACCGGGCAACGATAGTGCCCCAGGTGCGAGAGCAAAATCGCGCTGTAGTCGAGCCGGTGCCCGCAGACCGGGCAGTCGATGGCATCGGCGGCATGGGGCAGCGCGGCCAGCGCCTGGCCGGTATCGGCGATGCCGTAATAGCACACCCGCGCGGCCAGGTTCCGCCCCAGCACGGCCACCGCCGGATCGTCCGCGTTCAGAACCACGGTGCTGCGCGCGTCGAGCGTCGCCAGGGTCTCGCGCCAGCGCCGGTGGATGTGGTCGATCTCGCCGTAGCGGTCCAACTGGTCGCGGAACAGATTGTTGATCAGCAAGAGTCGCGGGCGCACCTGGGCCACCACGGCGGGCACCGTGGCCTCGTCCACCTCGAAGAGGCCGCTGTCGGCGTGGAGATTGCCGCCGAGGTTGCTTTCCTGCACCAGCGTGGCGATCAGCCCGCGCACCAGGTTGGAGCCGGAGCGATTATGGATCGCGTGCCAGCCTGCCGCGTCGAGAATCGCGCCCAGCATGCGGCTGGTGGTCGTCTTGCCGTTGGTGCCGGTGACGATGATCACCCCGCGCCGCAGTTGGCGGGTCAGGCGGCGCAGGATACGCGGCGACACCCGTTCGGCGACCAGGCCGGGCAGCGCCGTGCCGCCCCCGCGCCGCAGCAAGCGCGCCGCCTGGCCCGCGCCCTGCGCGGCGGCGATGGCGGCCATCTCGCGCGGGCCGATGCCTTTTACCATCGCACCAGGTCTCCGCGCGTGCCGGGATGCAGCACCCGCGCGCACGACGGGCAATAGACAAACTCCAGCCCCTGCTTGACGGTGCGCAGCGTCCCGGCGGGCACGGTGACGCGGCAGGCCTGGCAAACGTCGTGCTCCAACCCGGCGATGGCCGTGCCGTGCTTGGCTTTGCGCAGCTTCTCGTACAGTTGCAGGTCGGCCCAGGCGATCCCGGCCACCATCTTCTCGCGCTTGGTGCGCAGCACGCGCAACTGGCCGTCGATGGCGTCCTTTTCTTCGAGCAAGCCCTCCTGGTTGCGCTGCCACTCGGTCTCGGCCACCTCCAGATCCTGGGCCGCGGCGTCCACCGCCGCCTGCGCCTGGTCCACGGCGTCCATCGCCTCCAGCATCACATCTTCGCGAGCCGAGCGCACCTCTTTCGTGCCGGCGATGTCGTGCTGAATCGCCACCAGTTCCTTGGGGTTCTTGATCGAGCCGTCGTAGAGGCGTTTGCTTTGCAGGGCCAGGTGGGCGGTCATCTCGTCCACCTCGTGACTCAGCACGCGCAGGCGTTCCTGGGCCGCGGCCAGCACCACCTGGGCGGCTTCGTGGCGCTCGCGGGCGGCCCGCAGGCTGTCCGTTTCGTCGAGGGCATGTTTAATCGCCAGTGCCCGGCGCAGCAGTTCGTCGGACTGGCTATCGACCTGTTGTAACTCGAATAGCTGGGTGGTCCGCGCCATGACACTCCCTCTTCCTTCTCGCTGTGACCCGTTCACGCTCTTTCGCAGAGGTAAGATACCAGATCCACCCCGCAATGACAAGACGGGTACGAGTGCTGAGTGCTGACGAATATTGTAGGGGCCGGTTTGAAACCGGCCCGGCTGCCGGCAGAATCCGCCGGGGATTGCCGGGCGCAAAATAGCCGGGCGGCATCTCTGCCGCCCGGCCGGCGATGGGTTGGTGACGCGCGAGCCTACGGGATGCGCAGAACCGTGCCCGGCAGGATATAGTTGACGTTCCAGATCTTGTCGCGGTTGGCGTTGTAGATGCGCCAGTAGTTGCAATCGGCGTAGTAGAGGCAGGCGATGCCCGACAGCGTCTCGGTGTGGGTCACGGTATGATAGCGCACCGCGGGCGGCGGCGTGCCGCCCCCGCCGCACGAACCGCTCGCCGGGAGGGCGATCTTCCACCCGGCCTGCAGATACGACGGGTTGGCGATCCACTTGTTGGCCGCCCAGATGCACGACCAGGCGCCGGCATTGCCGTAGACCCGGAAGGCGATGCTCGACAGGCTGTCGCCGCGCTGCACGGTGTAACTGGTGCCGGCGGTGCCGCCCGCGGGCAGCCCGGCGCACGCGTTCGCCGCCGGGAGCACGAGCTTCCAGCCGGCCTGGACATACTGGGCGTTGCTGATCCAGCGGTTGGCGTTCAGGATACACGACCAGGCCCCGGCATTACCATAGGCCCGCGCGGCAATATTCGAGAGGGTGTCGCCGCGCTGCACGGTGTAGGTGGTGCCGGGCGCGGGACCGGCCGCCGCTGTGCTGCTCAGGCCCTGCGCCGCCGCGCCGCTGCCCCCGGCCACACTCGCTGCCAGCGCCAGTAGTCCCACCAGTAGAAATGTCTTGAAGCGTAACATCGTTCCTTCTCCTTGCGCAATGATTCCGTGACCCGGTGCGTTTCACTCAATAGCCGATCAGGCCGCAAATACCATGCCAGACCCAGGACGGTATCCCATCATTAGCCAACGCGGTGGAGACTCCGCCCGATGTGTGCTGGACAACTGCGCGTGATCGACCTATGCAGGACCCGGTGCTTTCTCGGAGGTACCCTTCACGGTACTCTGTTAGTGTAACGCGCGACCAGCAGACTCCGCCTCAGCCTGCAGGGGTATGACTCGCGCGGGATATTTGCGGTACGCCGGGCCGGGACGAATGTCGTATGGCGCGCCGGATAGGCTTGCGCCGCCCGGCGCAGCGGGACAATATTGACGCCGATCTGACAGATGAAAGGCATCGTATTCCTTGACATGCCCTTGACGCCTCGCATATAATCAGGCGGGCGGGTCTACGCGGCGCCGATACTCCTGTTTTGCCTTCCGTGCCGTCCCCTGCAACACTGCTTATGATTGCCCCTCCAGGGCAGAGGAGATGTAACTCTACATGGTTGGTCCACTGAACGCAGTATTTGGGCTGTTCAGCCGTGACATCGGCATTGATCTTGGGACGGCGAATACACTGGTCTATGTGAAGCATAAAGGCATCGTCATCTCGGAACCCTCCGTGGTCGCCATTGATAAGAAAACCCGTGAGCGGCGCGCCGTGGGCGCCGAAGCCAAGGCCATGGTCGGCAAAACGCCCGGCAATATCGTCGCCGTGCGGCCCCTGAAGGATGGCGTGATCGCCGACTTCGACATGGTCGAGGTCATGCTCAAGTATTTCATCGAGAAGGTCCATTCGCAGCGCATGATGATGCCGCGCCCGCGGGTGGTCGTCGGTATCCCCTCCGGCGTGACCGAAGTCGAGAAGCGCGCCGCGCATGACGCGGCGATCCACGCCGGGGCGCGCGAAGCCTACCCGGTGGAAGAGCCGATGGCCGCGGCGATTGGCGCGGGGCTGCCGGTGCAGGAGCCGATTGGCAGCATGATTGTCGATATCGGCGGCGGCACCACCGAGGTGGCCGTGATCAGCCTCGGCGGCATCGTCATCAACCACAGCATCCGCACGGCGGGCGACGAGATCGACGAAGCCGTCATTATGTACGCCCGGCGCGAACACAACCTGCTGATCGGCGAGCGCATGGCCGAGGCGGCCAAAATCGCCGCCGGGTCGGCCTATCCCCTGACCGAAGAGAAGCAAGTGACCCTGCGCGGGCGCGACCTGGTCACGGGGCTGCCCAAGGCGGTCGAGGTGTCCAGCGTCGAACTGCGCGAAGCCACGGCCAGCCCGGTCTCGCTGATTGTCGAACTGGTGAAACTGGCCCTGGAAGAGACGCCGCCGGAACTGGTGGCCGACATTATGCAGAACGGCATCACCCTGGCGGGGGGCGGGGCCTTGTTGGCCGGGTTAGACCGCCGCCTCACCGTCGAGACCAAGATGCCCGTGCAGATCGCAGAAGATCCGTTGACCTGCGTGGTGCGCGGCACCGGGCGCATCGTCGAGTCGTTGGAGCAATATTCGCGCGTGCTGGCCGGTAGCTCGGCCACCCGCCGGGTAGTCGTCTAGCCGCGACGGCGCCGGAATGGGTCCCTGCCATGAAACAACGTTCCCTGGAATCCTCGCGCACGCTGACTTTGCTTGCCACGTGCCTGCTGCTCGCGCTGGCCTTGATCGGTATCAGCCAGATGCCCCAGTTCCAGCCGGTGCAGGGCTTCTTAGAGCAACTGGTCGCGCCGCTGCAACACGGCTTCGCCCAGACCTCCTATACCATCGATAGCTGGGTCGAAACGGCCAACAACATGCACAGCCTCGACGCCGAGAACGCCCGGCTGAAAGAGGAGATCGCCCGGCTGCAAACCCAGAACGCGGAACTGCTGTCGCTGCGGGCCGAGAACGAAACGCTGCGCCAGATCCTCGGCTTCCACCAGGAGTTTCCCGATTTACAGGGCCTGCCCGCATCGGTCATCGGGCGCGACCCCAGCGGCCTGTCGCGCGTGCTGACGCTGGATCGCGGCAGCACCGCCGGCGTGAGCGAGGGCATGGCCGTGACCAGCCCCGGCGGGCTGCTGCTCGGCATCGTGCGCAAAGTGACCGCTACCCAGTCCACCGTGCTGCTGATCGACGACATCGACAGTTCGATTGCCGTAGTCGTTGACCGCACCAACGTGGCCGCGGTGGTGCAAGGCCAGGCCCAGCATGGCGGGCGCCTGCTGGTGCGCCATATTCCGCAAGGGGCCGACGTCCAGACCGGCGACCTGATCAAGACCTCGGGCATCGGCGGGATGCTGCCCAAGGGGCTACTGGTCGGGCAGATTTACGAGAAGCACCAGAAGGATATCGACCTGGAGCAAGAAGCGGTGGCCTATTCGCTGGGGACGCCCGACTCGCTCGACCAGGTGTTGATTATCGTCGGCTCTGCGCAGCCGGGCGCGACGCCGGGGCCGTTGCTGCCCTCGACGGTGCCGCTCAGCGGCACGCCCACGCCCGGCCTGGCTCCGCCGCTCTACCCGGTGCCGCCGACGGCCACGCTGCTGCCGACCCGCACGCCGGTGCCGACCGCCACGCCGCCGCCGACCCCGACGCAGACGCCCGTGCCCAAGAAGAAGAAGTGACGCCGCGATGTTGACGTTAGTCGGGCTGAGCCTGGTGCTGCTGGCGGGGTTGGTGCAGGCCACCGTGCTGCCCATTCTGCTGCCGCAGGTGGCGCATATCGACGTGCGGCCCGACCTGGTGATTCTGCTGGTGGTGGCCGTGACGCTGGCCGATGGCCTGCGCGAGGCGGTCATCTGGGCTTTCTGCGGCGGGCTGCTGCTCGACCTGCTCTCCACGTTGCCGCTGGGCAGCAGCGCGCTCTGCCTGCTGCTGGTGGTGCTGCTGGCGCGGCTGGCGAGCAGCAACCCCTTCCGGGCGCACCTGATTATGCCGCTGGGCATGGTCTTCGTATGTACGCTGTTCTATTATTTACTGTTGCTGAGCCTGCGCACCCTGCTCGGCCAGCATTTCGCCTGGCTGAGCGCCCTGGGCGGGGTCGTGTTACCCACGGCCCTGTTCAACGTGGCGCTGATGCCGCTCGTCTATACGTTTGTGCTGTGGTTGGTTGACCGGTTCCGTCCGGTGCTGCCGGAGGAATGGCAATAACGATGAAGCGCTCGACTATGCTGGTTTTCTATGCGCTCCTCGCCGCCTCGTTCGTGGCTTTGGGCGCGCGCCTGGTGCAAATGCAGATCGTGGACGGCGGCGTCTACCAGTCGCAGGCCGACACGAACCGCATCCGTACGGTGCAGACGAAAGCGCCCCGTGGCATCGTCTACGACCGCAACCTGCGCCAATTGATCAGCAACCAGCCGGCCTTCTCCGTGGCCGCCACCGAGGCCGACCTGCCCGAAGACCCGGAGGCGCAAAAAGTGGTCTTTGACGAGCTGGCGCGGCTGCTGAACACCCAACCCGTGGTCACGGGGGAACCGGACAAATTGTTTGAAGACCCTGCCGTCGCCACCAGGGTCGTGGCCGAGTTAGCCGCCGTGCTCAAGGTCTCCGTGGGCGAACTGAACAAGACACTGGAGGAAGCGCGCAAGGTGTCGCCCGAAGCGCCCAACCTGCTGCGCAGCGATCTTGACGCCGCGACTGCCGCCGCCGTGGCCGCCCATGCCGAGGACTGGCCGGGCATCGAGGTGATGAACGAACTCCAGTACAACTACATCACCCACCACGAGAACCCGATCCGCCCGGTCACGATCAAGCGCAATATCCCGTTCGAGACCATGCAGCGGGTCGAGGAAGAGCATCTGCAACTGCCGGGTATCAGCGTGGTGCCGGAGCCGGTGCGCCAGTACTCGGCGGGGTCGTTCATGAGCCATATCCTGGGCTATGTCGGCCCGATTTCGCAGGAGCAGTACAAAGAGTACCAACCCGCGGACGGCAGCGACGTGCAGCCGATCTACGACAAGGACGACAAGATCGGGCAACTGGGCATCGAGGCCAGCATGGAGTCGGTGCTGCGCGGGCAGAAGGGTCTGCGCCAGATCGAGGTGAACGCCAACCAGCGCGAGGTGCGCGAGATCGCCAGCAAGCCGCCGGTGCCCGGCCAGAACGTGGTGCTGACCATCGACAACGCGCTGCAAATGACCGTCACCCACCTGCTGCAGGAGGGCATCGACGCGGCCCACGCCACGACCGCGCCCGGCAGCAAGGGCACCGGCACCCGCGCCGGGGTGGCCGTCGTCCAAAAGGTGCAGACCGGCGAAGTGCTGGCGCTGGTCAGCCTGCCCGCGTATGACGACAACCTGTTCGCCGCCGGGATCTCGCAGGCCGACTTCGACCGGCTGAACAACGATCCCGATCTGCCGATGTTCCATCGCGCCATCGGCGGCGCCTATCCGCCCGGCTCGACCTTCAAGATGATCAGCGCGGCGGCGGGGCTGCAGGAAGGCGTCATTACCCGCGACACCCAGATCTACGACACGGGCAAGATCGATGTGCCCTGGACCTATAACGAGCAGGTGCGCACACCCTATGTCTGCTGGAAACACGAGGGGCACGGCGGGCTGAACGTGGTCCAGGCGCTGCAACAATCGTGCGACGTGTTCTTCTACGAGGTGGCCGGGCCACGCCAGACCGACGACCTGGGCCAGTTGACGCGCTTCTACATCCGCGGCGACCCCAATCCGCACCCCTTCAGCGGGCTGGGCATCGAGGGGCTGAACAAGTACATGCGAGCCTTCGGCCTGGGCAAGGCCACCGGCATTGAGTTGCCCGGCGAGATCGACGCGGTTGCGCCCGACCGGGCCTATAAGCTCAAGCTCAACCCGAACGACTTCTGGTCGCTGGGCGATACGCTGTTCAGCGCCATCGGCCAGGGCTTCGACCTGGTGACGCCGCTGCAACTGAACAATGTCACGGCCACGGTCGCCAACGGCGGCACGCTCTACCAACCGCAGATCGTCTACCAGGTGCTGAACAGCGACGGCGACCCCAAGCCGATCCGCGACTTCCAGCCCAAAGTGATCAGCCACGTGCCGGTGAACGCCGAGTACCTGGCGACGATTCGCGAAGGCATGCGTCTGGCCGTCTCCGACATCCACAAGGGCACCGCCTACAAGACGGAACTGAAAGGCGTGCAGATCGCCGGCAAGACGGGCACCGCCGAAATCGGCGAAGTGATCGACGACAAGGGCCACCGCCGCGCCCACGCCTGGTTCACCGCCTTCGCGCCCTACGAGAACCCCGAGATCGCCGTGACGGTGCTGATCGAGGCCGGCGATGAGAGCCTGGAAGGTTCGACCTTCGCCGTGCCGGTGGCGCGCAACATCTTTAAAGCCTATTTTCACGTGGACGAGTAGATCGCGCCCATGCCGAGTGCAGATCCCGTCATCATCAAAGGCGTCCGCGACGGCCTGCTGATTTTGCTGGACGACGACCTCGGCTGGCCCGATCTGCTGGCCGAGGTGGACGCCCGGCTGAGCGCGCGCCGCGCCTTTTTTAGCGGCGCCACCGTCACGGCCAACCTGGGCGATCGCGCCTTGAGCGAGGCCCAGTTCGGGGCGCTGCGCAGCCTCTTCGAGCGCTTCGACATGCTGCTCGACGTGATTGTCTCTACCTCCGAGGAGACACGCGCCGTGGCCGGGGTCAACGGCGTGCGCAACCGGGCGCCCGCGTTCGGACGCGGCCCGGCGAACACCGGCGTGCCGGACGCCGGCGAGCCGCCGCCCGCGATCCGCCCGCGCCGCCGCCGGCCCCCCGCAGCCCCAGCCGATACGCCCGCGCCGTTGCCATTGTCCGGCGACGGCGAACCCGATTTCACCGCCCTGGCCGGGGAAGACAACACGCCCGTCGCCGAAGCGACGTGGGCCGCCGGGGCGCCGGGCGCGCTGTTCGTGCGCCGCACGCTGCGCTCGGGGATGCGCATCCTCCACGACGGCGACGTGTGTATCCTGGGCGACGTGAACGCCGGGGCCGAGATCGTGGCCGGGGGCGATGTGGTGGTCTGGGGCAGCCTGCGCGGCATGATCCACGCGGGCGCGGGCGGCGACCAGGCCGCCGTGGTCTGCGCCCTGCTGCTTGCGCCCACCCAGTTGCGCATCGCCGACCTGGTCAGCCGGGGCAGCGAACCGAGCGGCCCGGCGGCCCCCGAAATGGCGCGCATCCTGGACGGCCGGATCCTGGTGGAACCCTGGAGCGCTCGCCGCAAATAGGCGCGGGACGCTTCCAGTCTGTTCAGAATCCCTTGCATTCTCGACCGATCTAGTGTAAAGTGAAACGAACATTCAGGCCACAGGTCTCCGTGACGTAGCCGCGTGGCACTGCTGGGCCTCCCCCAATGCAGATCGGAGTGTAGCGGATGACGACCTACGGACGCGACCGGAACGGCAATCCGGTCTCCCTCTCGCCGGAAACGGTGCCTGCGGGCGCCCCCACCAACGGACATCACCCGTACCCGGCACCGGGTACCAACGGGCACAGCCCCGCGCCGGGCGGGGCGAACGGGCACCCACCATATGCCGCGCAGAAGCTGGGCCGGGTCATCACCATCACGTCGGGCAAAGGCGGCGTCGGCAAGACGACCAGCACGGCCAACCTGGGCACCGCGCTGGCGCTGCTCGGCAAGAAAGTCGCCGTCATCGACGCCGACATCGGCCTGCGCAATCTCGACGTGGTCATGGGCCTGGAAAAGCGCATCGTCTACGACATCGTGGACGTGGTCGAGGGGCGCTGCCGCATCCGCCAGGCGCTGATCAAGGACAAGCGCTTCCCGGAGTTGTACCTGCTGCCCGCCGCCCAGACGCGCGACAAGAGCGCCGTCAACCCGGCCCAGATGCGCTTGCTGTGCGACCACCTCAAGACCGAGTTTGATTTCGTGCTGATCGACTGCCCGGCGGGCATTGAGCAGGGCTTCAAGAACGCTATCGCCGGGGCCGACATGGTGGTGATCGTCACCACGCCGGAAGTCTCGGCGGTGCGCGACGCCGACCGCGTGATCGGCCTGGTCGAGGCCAGCGGCCTGCCCGCCCCCCGCCTGATCATCAACCGCATCCGCCCGGAACTGGTCAAGCGCGGCGAGATGATGACCCAGGATGACGTGGTCGAGGTGCTGGCCGTGGACCTGATCGGCATCGTGCCCGACGACGAAAGCATCGTCATCAGCACGAACCGGGGCGAAGCGGCGGCGACCGACCGCACCTCGCGGGCAGGCCAGGCGTATACGAATATCGCCCGGCGGCTCATGGGCGAAGACGTGCCCTTCCTGATGCTGGACACTGAGGGGGGCTGGCTCGATCGTATGCTGAAACGCCTGGCCGGGGGCAACCGGCCGCATCGCTAGGCGAGAAGGGGCGGTCGCGCTGTGGAACTCCTCAACAACCTCTTTGGGCGGCGCAATCGGGCCGGCAGCGGCACCGTCGCCAAGCAGCGTCTGCAACTGGTGCTCGTGCAGGACCGCGTCAAGCTGCCGCCGGAAGTTATGGAAGCGATCCGCGAGGATATTATCGCCGTGCTGTCCAAATATGTGGATATTGAGCAGGATGGGATCGAAGTCGTCTTGACGGCAGGATCGAACACGGACAAGCTGACGGCGAATATTCCGCTGCGCCGCACGCGCGTTTAACCGGCGGCCCCATGAAGACACCCGACCGCGATTCCTCCTTGCGGGTCAGGCTGCGCCAGATCGGGCGCGCGCCGGACGGGCGGGCGCTGGCCGGGGTCGAACGCCCGCCGCTGGCCGCGCGCGAGCCGGTGGATGCGGACGCCGATATGGCGCCCGCCCGCGCCTTCCTGGTGCGCCTCGGCGGCATCCTCTACCTGGTGGGCGTGGGGCTGTACTTGCTGCGCCTGGGCTTGCCGGGCATACCGGATGGCCCGGCCATCGCACCGCTGCTGCTGGCCGGGCTGGGGCTGGCCGCCGCCGTCGCCGTCCTCCTTTTCCCGCGCTTCTGGGCCACCCGCGAGCGCTTCCTGGCGCTGAACCTCTACGCCATCGTGCTGATCAGCGCGGGTCGCGCCTACTATGGCCCCGCCGGGGAATTCGGGGTCCTCTTTTTCCTGACCCTGATCGCGGGGGCACTCTTCCTGCCTTTAAACTGGAGCCTGGCGCTGGCCCTGCTGGCCGCCCTGGGCAGCCTGATCCCCTACGGCGTGCGCCCGGCATCCGCCGGCCCGTTGTTCAGCCAGCTTGTGCTGGTCATTCCCACCTACTTTGCGGCGACCCTGGCGACGGGTCTCACGGTGGGCTACCTGCGCCGGGCCTGGGCGCAGAGCATGAGCGGCCGCCGCCACACTCGCGAGTTCGCGCTGATCGAAGGCTTCGCGGCGACGGTCGCCGGCAGCCAGGCTGTGGAGACGCTGGCCGGCGCCCTGGTCACGGGGCTGGCCGGGATGCCGGGCTACAGCTATGTGGCGGTGTATCTGCGCGAGGAGGGCGGGCTGCGGTTGCTGGCCCAGCAGGGGTACGAGACCCTGCCGGCGGCCATCCCGCTGGGCGAGGGCTGGGCCGGGCGCGTGGCCGTGACCGGGCAGCCGGTCCTGGTCCGCGAGGCGGCCACGGAGCCGGAGTTCCAGCCGGCGGCGCCCGGCGTGCGCTGCGCCATGGCCGGCCCCATCACCTGTGACGGCCGGGTGCTCGGCGTCATCATGGTCGAATCGGAGCGGCCCCGCGGCCTGGACATGGAAGACGTGCGGCTGCTGGGCACACTGAGCGGGATGCTGGGCCTTGCGGTGGACCGCAGCGCGCTGTTGCAGGAATGGCGCGAACGGGGCGATTGCCTGGCCGTGATCAACGGCATCGCGCGGGCCGTGGCGCTGCACCGCGACTTGCCGGGCGTGCTGGCCGCCGCCATGGAGGGTATCGGCCACCTGTTGCCCGCCTCGCTGGCCGCGCTGGAGTTATCGGATACCGAGAGCGGGATGCTCGAACTGGCTGCCGTCAGCGGCGCCCTCAGTCCACGCTACCGCCCCGCCGGGTCGCAGATCCCGGCGGAGGGCAGCCTGTTCGCCGCGGTCGCCCGGCACGCCGGTCCCCTGCTCTATAACCTGGCGCCCATCGGCGCCCACCACGACGAAGCGCCGCTCTACGACGCCGGGGTGCGCTCGCTGCTGGTGGTGCCACTGTTGATCGAGGACCAGCCCGTCGGCGCGCTCTACCTGGGCGCGCCGGAGCGCGATGCGTTCACCCTGGCGCATGTCGATTTGCTGGCCGAACTTGCGCCGCACCTGGCGACCGCTGTGCGCAACGCCTCCCTGGCCCACCAGGCGCATCAGCTTGCGGAAACGGATGCCCTGACCGGCCTGCCCAACATGCGCGGCTTCTTCCGCGCACTGGCGGCGATGACGGCGTCGGATGCGACAGGCGCCCGCCGTCCGGTGGCGGTCGCCCTGCTCGATCTCGACCTGTTCAAGAGCTACAACGAAGCCTACGGCCACCAGGCGGGCGATGAGGTCGTGCGCGAAGCCGCGAGGCTGATCACGCGCAAGCTGCGCCCCGGCACAGTGGCCGCGCGCTATGGCGGCGACGAGTTCTTGCTGGCGATCCCCGACGCCGACCCGCAGCAGAGTTGCGCGCTGGTGCAGGATATCGTCCACGCCATCGGCGCGCATCGCTTCCGGCGCGAGGCCGGGGCGGCGTCCCCGCCGGAGAAAACCGGCCTGGTGATCCTGACCGCCAGCGCGGGCATCGCCCATTTCCCGCAGGATACGACCGACCCCGACCGCCTGGTCCACCTGGCCGACGCGGCCCTGCACCAGGCCAAGCGGCGCGGGCGCAACCGGGTGGTCGTCTACGTGCCTGACGTAGCGCACGCCGTCGAACCCGCGCCCGGCGACGCGAGCGACGCGCGCACCGACCGCAACCTGCAGAACGAGTACTTGAGCGCCGTCTACGCGCTGGCCGCCGCCATCGAGACGCGCGACGGCTATACGCACGGCCATTCGGAGCGGGTGGCGGGCTACGCCGTGCGCCTGGCCGAGGCCGCGGGCCTCAGCGAGCGCGACATCACCAACGTGCGCGTGGCCGGGCTGCTGCACGACATCGGCAAGATCAATATCCCCACCGGCATCCTGCACAAGCCCGGCAAGCTGACCGGCGCCGAGTGGGAACTGATGCGCCGCCACCCGCTGGAGGGCCGCAACATCTTGCTGCCCATCCGCGACTTCGCCCAGGTCTGGCCGATGGTGATGTCGCACCACGAGAACTGGGACGGCAGCGGCTACCCGCAGGGCCTGCGCGGCGAGGCCATCCCGGTCGGCGCGCGCATCGTGCATATCGCCGACACCTACGAAGTCATGACCATGGCCGGGCGATCCTATACCCGCGCCCCGAAAACGCCACAGGAGGCCCTGGTGGAACTCGAACGTCACGCCGGCACGATGTACGACCCGCAGTTGGTCGATCTCTTCGTGCACCACGTCATCGCGCCGCAACTGGCGCACCCCGCGGGACGCCCCGGCGCATGACCCCACCGCCCACCCCGCACGACCACGCGCGCGCCCGCCTCTGGACCGGCCTCTTCGTCGCCCTGATGATCGCCGCCTGCCTGATCGCCGTGGTCGCCACCGCGCTCTATATCTCCCTGGGCACCTGGACGCCCTGACGCGCCGCCCGAAAGGATTATGCTTGTGGATCACCTCACCCGGCGCCTCGACGAATCCGAAAGGGATCACCGCCGCGCCTGCCTCCGCTGCGGGACGCCCATGATCAGCGGAAGAGGTGTAGAGCCCGACACGGGGCCCCAATTAGAAGTGCGCGTCGACCTGAAACCCGCCTTCTTGCGGATTCCCTATGCCACCGCGA
Source organism: Chloroflexia bacterium (assembly GCA_035693165.1). GTDB lineage: Bacteria > Chloroflexota > Chloroflexia > QHBQ01 > JAICKM01 > JAICKM01. Next base: position 16,194 of record DASSGZ010000227.1, read on the forward strand.
AATGCGAAGCCTTCGTCTGCCTCGAATGCGGATATGTCGAGCTATGTGCGCCCAACGCCCCGAAATTGAAAGAGCTACCCCTTCGCGAACTGGAAGATTAGCACGCAGCCTCTAGTCCCCTTGCCTTGTCACTCTGAGCGGAGCGAAGAGTCTCGTCACGTCTGGACAGGAGACGAGATGCTTCGCTGCGCTCAGCATGACACCGGGTAAGAGACGCCGGGCATGACGAAGGGGCGGGACCGCAGCCGGTTGGCTGGGATACCCGCCCCTTTTCGGTGGCGCGGGCGCCTAGGACGCCTGGCGCAGAGGCGGCTCGGCGGCCTTGCGCGCCGGGCGGCGCGGAGCCGCTGCGTCCACGGCTGCCTTCACATCGCGGTCCACGGTGGCCGGGGCCGCCAGGTCCTCGCCGAACATCGAGGTCTGGCGCAGTTGCTCCGGGCGCGCCGCTGCGGCGATCTTGCGCGGTGCGGCGGGAGTCGGGGTCGGCGCTGTTGCCGCCGCTGCGGGCTTCTTGCGCGAGGCGGCGGGCGGCACGACTACGGGTGCCGGCTGGGGCGCGGGGGCCGCTTTGCGCGGGCGCGACTTGTCCGCCGCCGGGGCCGCAGGCACGGCTTCGGCCACCGGCACAGGTACGCTTTCCGCCACCGGGGCGGCCTTGCGCGTCCGGGCCGGCCTGGGCGCGTCCGCGGCGGGCGCCGCGACGGGCGCGGGAACCGGCACCGGAGCGGGCGCTTCAGCAACGGGGGTCGCGGCCTTGCGCGTCCGGGTTGCTTTCGGCGCCTCCGCCGCGGGGGCGGGCGGTACGAGAGCCTCCAGCGCCACGGCAGCCGGAACCTCGGCCACAGCAGCGGGCTTGCGCGCGCGCTTGGGCGCCGCAGCAACAGGCGGCTCAGCCGCGGTAGCGGCCTTAGCAGCGGCTTTCGGCACCTGACCTGCCGGGGCCGCGGCCTTCCGCACGGACTTCGGCGCGTCGACCACCGGCTCAGCAGGCGGCGTGGCGGCCTTGCGGGTCCGTGCCGGCTTGAGTGCTTCGATCGCGGGGGCTTCGGCTACCGGGGCGGCGACTTTCCGCGCCGGCTTCGGGGCTTCCACCGCAGGCGTTTCGACCACCGGGGCGGCTTTCTGCTTGGGCTTAGGCGCTTCGACAGCAGGCGTCGCGGCTACCGGCGCCGCTTTGCGGGTCCGGGCAGGCTTGGACGCTTCCACCGCAGGCGATGCGGCTTCCGCGACCGGCGCCACGGGTTTCTGGACGCGCGGAGTCGCCGGTTCGTCCACGACCGGTACGACCGGGGCCGGCGGCGGGGACGCCACCGGTTCGGCGGCGGGGACGGCAGGCGCGGCCACGGCTTCCACCGGCGCTACCGGCTTTGCCGGGGCCACGTGGGTCGCCGGGGCCGCCTGGCGGCGCCGCCCACCGCGCGGCTCTTCCCCGACGGATACGGGTACCAGCGGCGCCACGTTCTCGTCTTTGTGCGCCGCCAGCGCGGCCATCACGTCGTCCTCGCAACCCACCTGGAAATAATGGGGCCGGACATAGTGTACGGGCCGCACCGTCAGGTGCGGGTGCTGGATGTCGAGGCCGGTGCTGACCAGGCATTGATCCGGCGCGAAGCCAAAGCGGTCCTGAAACCGATCGATCGCTTCGTCGATCTTCTCCTGGACGCTCTTCTTTGGCGAGTCATCATACCAAACCAGGTACATCTCTCATTCTCCCTGATTACTCACTAAACGCTGTTCTGACCTGGGATCGTCACAACTTGATCATGTTACAGACACGCCGGTATATACGCGGGATTACGCCGCGCGGATTGCCGCCAGGTGCCAGGTATTGGCCCGCAGATCCTGGTAGATGTCGTACCGGCGCCCGTCCTGGCAGCGCACACGCCAGTATTGCCGGTCGGCGGGCCGCCAGGGCAGCGCGACCTCGGCCCAACGACGCTCGACCTGATAGATTGCGTGGGTCATGCCGCGCCACCGGAAGGCGCGCGGCTGATAATTATAGCGCAGTTCGAGCAAGGCGATCGGTTCGTCAATCCGATACATGGCGTCCTCCCTGGCGCGCAACCGGCGGGATTAATGGCCCAGAATGCGCGGGCGGCCCGAGCCGTGCGGGGCCGGGTCTTCCCAGGCGGCATACGGCTCGGCGGGCGCGTCCCACCCGGTGTCGTCCATCTCGTAGGCGTCCTCGCCCATCCACGGCTCCGGTTCCGGCGCCCAGTCGCGCGCGGGCGCGTAGTCGTAGGACGGCTGGGCGTGGTCCACGAAGGTGCGTGGCGGGGCGGCGGCGCGAGCGGGCGCGGGCTGATAGGCCGGGCCGGCGGGCAGCCGGCGGACGGGGCCGCGCTCCGGCCCGTAGGGCGCGAAGCTCGCGTAGGGCGCGGGTTCGGCGTTCAGGATCACGCGCGGCGGCCCGGCCTGGTAATAGGTCGTTTCCACCGGGCGCTCGGGTTCGCGGCGATTGCCGCGCAGCAGCAACAGCACCACGATGCCGCACATCGGCAGCGACGCCACAACGCCGAACACGATGCCCGCGATCATGGCCCAGGTTTCGGGCGCCAACCGGTACGCGACCCAGATCGCCAGCACCGACACAAACAGCATCGCCATCAAGGCGAGGAATTTCTTCATCGTGTTTTCTCCCTACGACCCGGACTTGAGCAGGCGGATCGGGCCGCGCTGGGCCTTCCAGAGGCCCCGCCGCTCGGCGGCCTCGTCATCGCTCATCGTGCCGGTGCGGTGGGCGGCGCGCGGCTGGCCACTCCCCGCGCGTTCCTGCGCGCACTCGTGCAGCAGGGTCACGGTGCGGGCCACCTCGGCGCCGGTGGCGAACGCCGCTTGCAGGCGGATCACCTCGCCGCCGAGCACGGCCAGGAAGTCGCCCTTGCCCAGCAGCCCTTCGGCGCCCGTACCCCGCACCCCGGCCGCCGCCGTCGCGGCCCCGGCGCTGCTCACGCGGCCCACCACGCGGGCGCCCCACTTCAGCAGGTCGCCCAGCGTCGGGTCGTTCGTGCCGGCTACCAGTTCCACGCCCAGGTCGCGGCCCGCGGCGATGGTCTTGATCGCCGCTTCCATGTCGGCGGCGTCGCGGCCCGCCAGCAGGGCTTCGAGGCCGTCGATTAGCACCAGCAGGTGCGCACCCTCAATCGGGTGGCCCTCTGCGGCCAGTTCCGCCCGGCTCTCGACCAGGCGCGCGGCCCAGCGCAGCCGCAGCCGCGCCTCCAGCAGGTCGTGTACCGGCTCGCCGACCAGGTGCGGCAGGCGATCCATATCGCTCCAGGTGCCGCCGCGCGCCGCCCGCCGCGCCGGGCCGCTGAGGTCGATCAGCAGGAAGCGCAGCGTATCGGGGCCGTTGTGCAGCGCCAGCGACAGGGCCATCGACCGCAGCAGCGCCGATTTCCCCGCGCCCGCCTCCCCGGCGACCAGCGTCGGGCCGACCTCCGGCGCGTCGAGGCGCAAGAGCAAGGGCGACCCGCCCACATCGCTGCCCAGGGTGGCCGTGCAGGGCGGCGCGATCTCGGCCACGCTACGGGCCAGCGGCAACAGGCGCACGGGCACGGGATCGGGGCGCGGCACCTCCAGGGTGGGCCGGCCCCGCTCGGCGTCGGGCGCCAGCCGCACCGCCTCGACCCCCAGCCGCTCGGCCAGGTCGGGCAGGGTCGGCGTCAGCGCCGCCAGGCGCAAACCGGGCGCCAGTTCCAGCAGGAAGTGGATCAGGCGCGGCGACAGGGTGCCGCCGGCCACGCGCGCCGGGATGCCGTGCGCCGCCAGCACGTCCTCGACCGTATTGGCCTGCTGTTCAAGATATCGGTCCATCGCGCATCTCCAACCACAACTTACAACTATCTTTACGGTTCTTCATTCAACTCGCCGGCCTCGCGAAGCCGGCACGCGCAACAACACTCCAACGTTTAGCCACCAGGTCGCGGAGGCAGGGGTGCCTCAGGGGCGGGCAGGGTGGCGCTTCTGTGCGGTACGCCGATAATGGGGACGCCAAATCAAGATAGAACACTCGTTCTACTCACTAATTATACCGAACAAGTGTGCGGATGTCAATACCTTTTGTGCCTGGAACTGCCTGTGACAAGGGGAAAGCAGCGTGGCCACGCCCCGTTGCCGGCGGGGATCGCGGCCACGCAAGCGGGGCGCCCGTCCTCTTTGTCATGCTGAACGAAGTGAAGCATCTCGTCTTGTCCCGACACGAGACGAGACTCTTCGCTGCGCTCAGAGTGACACAGGCGCCTGGAATGACTGCTGAGGAGGAGCGGTTCGCTCCATATTAGATGAAAGCGCCGCGCAACTGGCGGAAGAGGGAGTCGGTCTCGAAATAGAGGCGCGCCTGCGTGATCTGGTCGCCGGCCAGGTCATAGACCACGCAGAGCGGCACGGAGATCATGCGGCCCGTCGGCTCGATGCCGGCAAAGTTGCCGATGTGCTTGCCGATGAAATCGGCCTCCAGCACGGCGTGATCCTCGGCGTAAATCAGGTTCCGGGTCTGCGCTCGCGCGTCGAAGGCTTCCTGGTAGAAGTGGCGCAGCAGTTGGCGCACGCCGTCGCGGCCCACCGCCTCGTAGCCGGTGCCCATAACCCGGTAGACGGCATTCTCCGCGACCCGGCTCAGGTCGTCGTGCTCCAGGTAGGCGGTCATGGCCGCCCGCGTACTCTCCACCGACATGGCAGACTCCCTCCCGCGATTCGCTGGGGCGGCGGGCGCCTCCAACCAGGCCCTACGCCGCAAGCACTTCGGCCAGCCGGTCGAGCACCTCGCGCATATCGGCCTCGGTGGCCCAGCCCACGTGGCCGATGCGGATCAGCCGGCCTTCGAGCGGCCCCTGGCCCCCGGCTAGTTCGATGCCCTGGCGGCGCAATGCGGCCAGGATCGGGCGCGCGTCGGGCACGGCGAACGCCGTCACGGTGCGCGAGGCCACGGCGTCGGCAGCCAACAATGGCAGGCCCATCGCGCGCAGCCGCCCGCGCACGTAGTCGCGCAACGCCTCGTGGCGTGCGAACACCGCGTCCCGCCCTTCCTCGTCCATCAGTTGCAGCGCGGCCTGCAGTTGGAACAGCAGCGAGACGGCGGGCGTGTAGGGCGTCTCCCAGCGCTCGGAATACTTGCGCGCCGCGGCGAAATCGAAATAATAGCGCGGCAGCCGCGCCCGCCCGTTCGCTTCCCAGGCGCGCGGGCTGACCGAGAGCATCGCCAGGCCGGGCGGCGTCATCCACGCCTTCTGCGACGCGGTAACGACTACGTCGAGGCCCCAGGCATCCGTCCGCAGGTCGGTCGCGCCCAGCGCGGAGATGCTGTCCACCAGCAGCAGTTTGTCGTATTCACGGGCCAGCCCGCCGATGGCCTCCACCGGGTTCTGCACGCCGGTCGAGGTCTCGTTGTGGGTCAGCAGCACGCCGCGTACCTCCGGATGCGC
>DASSGZ010000228.1:0-2866 GCA_035693165.1 Chloroflexia bacterium
TTGATAATATTCATATTCCTCGCGATCTTCGCGGTAAAGTTCAGTAGAGATGCAACAGGACTCGCTAACCGCTTGACATCCCGCTCCGGCCCGTATACACTATAGCTTACAGAACCCCGATTGGCCGCTTCCGCAGGAGTATTGCTCATGCCCAACTCTCCGGAGTTCCCCGCACTGTCTCAGCCCGATCTGTCGCAAAATACAGGCCACGCGCCGGGGGAGCAACCGCGCCCCCGGCCCGCCCAACCGCGCCCCCGGCCCCGCCGCGGGGCGGGGCGGGACGGCAAGGCGGGGGAACACCCGCGTAGTGAGCCGGCGATCCCGGCGCGGGGCGGGGCGGCGGCCGGGGGCGGTAACGGCTACGAGCCGCGCCCGAACCACCGGCCCGCGGGCGGCGCCTTCGTGGTGCCCTACCCGCCCAACCCGCTGTTCACGGGGCGCGACGCCGAACTGGCGCGGATCGCCGAATGGCTCAACGGCGGGGCGGGCGTGGCGGTGGTGGGCCCCGGCGGGGTGGGCAAAACGCAACTGGTGGCCGAGTATGCCCACGCCGCGCGCGACCAGTATCCGGGCGGGGTGTTCTGGCTGAATATGGAGCAGCCGGAGGGCATCGCGGGGCAGGTGGCGGCGCTGGCCGGGCCAGAGGGGCTGGCCCTGCCCGCCGCCCCGGCGCGCGACTTCGCGGGCCAGGTCGCCGCCGTGCGCGCCGCCTGGACCGAGCCGGTGGCCCGCTTGCTCATCTTCGACAACCTCGAAGACCCCACGGTCTGGAAGGAGTGGCGGCCCCCGCGGGGGGGCGCACGGGTGATCCTGACCAGCCGCCGCCGGAACTGGGCGGCGACCGGCGGGGTGCGCCGGCTGGCCTTGCCCGCCCTCCCGCGCCCCGCCGGCCAGGAATTGCTGCTTGCGCCGCGCGCCGTCGCCCGTGCCACCACCCCCGCCGCGTTGCTGGCCGACCCGGCCACCGCCGCCGACGCGGATGCCGTCTGCGAGGCGCTGGGCGACCTGCCGCTGGCGCTGGCCCTGGCCGGCGCCTACCTGGAGGTCACCCCGACCGCCACCCTGGCCGGCTATCGCGCCGCCCTGGCGGCCGCCCCGCCGGTCCGCCCGGACCCCAAGCCGGACGATGTGCTGCCCGCGGGCCATGAGGCCGGCATCCTCCAGGCTTTCGCCTTGAGTTATGACCTGGTGGAGGCGCGCAAACTGGACGAGATCCTGGCGCGCGCCCGGCCCGGCCCGTTGTTGCAATGGGTGCAACGCAAGCCGAGCGCGCCGGATAACGCGCCGGATAACGCGCCGGCGCGCATCCTGCTGCACCGCGCGGCCTTGCTGGCCCCGGCACCCATCCCCCGCCGCCTGCTGGCGCGCGCCGCCGGGCTCGCCCCCAGCAACGGCGCGGTCCCGCCCCAGGCCGACCAGGCGCTGAGCCGGCTGGCGGCCCTGGGCCTGATCGCGTCCCTCGACGACGACACCGTGCGGGTCCACCGCCTGCTCGCGGCCTACGTGCGCCGGCGCGCGCCGGGTTCCGCGAAGGACCACACGGCGATTGCCAGGGCATTGATTGCGGAGGTGTCCGCCATCGCCGACGCGGGCGACCCGCGGCCGGGGCTCGCCTGCTTACCGCATCTGCGGCAGGTGGCGCGCGGCGCGGACGCACGGGGCGACGAGTCCGCCGCCTGGTTGCACAACCAACTGGGCCGCGTGCTGCGGGCGCAAGGGGACCTGGCGGGGGCCCGGCCCGCTTACGAGCGCGCCCTGGCCATTGACCAGGCCGCGTACGGCCCCACGCATCCGGAGGTGGCGACCGACCTCAACAACCTGGGCGGCTTGCTGCGGGCGCAAGGGCGCCTGGCGGAGGCCCGATCCTGCTACGAGCGGGCCCTGGCGATTTATGAGCAAGCCAGCGGCCCGACCCACCCCTACACCGCTACCTGCCTCAGCAATCTGGGGTTGGTGCTGCAGGATCGGGGCGACCTGGCGGGGGCCCGGCCCTATGCCGAGCGCGCCCTGGCGATCTATGAGCAGGCCCTCGGTCCCACCCACCTCACCACCGCCACCGGCCTCAGCAATCTGGGCTGTTTACTGCAGGCCCAGGGGGAGTTCGGGGAGGCCTGGTCGTACCTGGAGCGCGCCTTCACGATTGCGGAGCAGAGCCTGGGCCCGCACCACCCCACGACGCAGTTGTTCCAGGCCAATCTCGCCGTCTTGCGGGATGCCCTGCCGACGGGCGCGGACCTGCGGGCGCCGCCGGCCCAGCCCGGCCGTCTCTGGGAGCAGTGGTGGCACCGGGTGCGGCGGGCCGCCCGCGGCAGCCGGGCTTGACAGCCGGCGGCGCGGCGCGCTACCCTGGCGCCAACAGGGACCCCGTCCCCGCTCATTGCCCAGGAGACCGCGCCCATGCCCGCCCCCGCCGACCCGCCCGAGCAACCTCTCCCCCCCCCCTCCCCGCCGCGGGGAGGGGAGTCGCGCCGGGCGCGGCGCCGATGAGTGTTGGCGCCGTGGATTCGGGCGGCGGCGGCATCGCTATCGGGCCGGGGGCGACGGTCCACGATCAGCGCAGGTACGAATATCATCTGCCCGCAACCCCATCGAGTGCGCCGCCGTTCGTGGTGCCCTACCCGCGCAATCCGCTGTTCACCGGGCGCGACGCCGAACTGGCGCGCCTGACCGAGTGGCTGGACGCCGGGCAATGCGTGGCCGTGGTGGGCACGGGCGGGCTCGGCAAGACGCAACTGGCCGCCGAATATGCTCACGTGGCGCGCGATCGCTATCCGGGCGGGGTGTTCTGGCTCAATATGGAGAAGGCGGAGGGCATCGCCGGGCAGGTGGCGGCGCTGGCCGGGCCGGGTGGATTGAACCTGCCCGC
>DASSGZ010000229.1:0-8811 GCA_035693165.1 Chloroflexia bacterium
GACGTGCTGAACGAAAAGGGCGGCGACGAGGACTTCCTGGGCCACGTCGGCGGGGCCGAATTCCTGCTGACCACGCAGCCCGACCGGGTGCGCGCGCTGTGCGAGGCCGCGATTGTGCGCTTCGACCGCGATATGCCGCTGCTCTATTCCTACCAGGACCGCAAAGCCGGCTACATGACCATCCAGGAGCCGAGCGGCAAGCAACGCACCGTGCCGCTGATGAGCCTGTCGATCGGAGTGATCACCCAGGCGCAAGGCCCGTTTACCGATATTCGCGAACTGAGTGAAGTGGCCGCGGAAGCGCGGCAGAAAGCGCGCCTGGCGGCCGGTAGCTCGGTCTACGTGGAGCGCTAGCCAACTGTAGCAGAAGGATCTCAATCGTGTCCAAGCATCGTGCTTCCCGCTCCGCGGCCGCCGAGTTCTCGCCGGGCGAAGATTACCCCGCCCACAACGGCCTATCCGCCCTCGAATCCGCCCTGGCCACGGCAGAAACCGTAGCGCCGCCGCCCCCGGCGGATCTCGGCTGGCTGGTGCGCCTCAGCCAGGAACTGGCCGGGCTGCGCGAACCGGACACGGTGGCCGCCGGCGCCGCCGCGATCATCAGCGCGGCCCTGGATGCGCGGGTGGCCGTCTGGCAGGCCGCGGATGCCGAAGCGCAGGACCTGGCGGCGCTGTCGGGCGCGCCGGGCACCATCGCCGGCGACGCTCCCGCGGAACCCGGCGCCACGCCGGCCCGCCCCCTGCTGCTGCTGGCGAGCGCCGGGTTCGGCCAGGCGTTCGCGCGGCTGTACGGGCGGGGCGCGGCGCATGGAACGCCGGCTGCCGCTAAAGAGGCACCAGCGGCCCGTGCCTGGGCCACCCTGGCGCTCGTGCCGGTCGGCGACCCGAGTGCGGAGCAGGCCGGGCCGGACGCGCTGCCGGAGACCTGGCGCAACATGGCCCGCCGCGAGGGCATTGGCGGCGGGTGGGCGCTGCCGCTGCTGGCCGGGGCCGACGCGCCGGTGGGCGTGCTGGAGTGTTACCTGCCCGACCCGGTCGCCGCCGACTCGCCGCTGCGCGACCTGCTGCGGATCGCCGCCGGGCAGCTTGGCTTCGCGCTGGGGCAGACCGGCGTGCAGGAGAAGATGGGCCGCCGCCTGGCTGAGGCCCTGCTGTTGCGCGAAGTAAGCCAGATGATCGGCAATTCAATCGATCTGGAAGACACGCTGGCCGCCGTGCTGGCCTCGGTGCGCCGCCTCATCCCCTATACCAGCAGCGAAATCACCCTCTATGACGCCGACAAGCGCCGCCTGGTCACGGCGGCAGTGGCCGGCGAGGATATTTTCGTGGGCCGGCACCACGCCGAGTACGCCGAAGGCGAGGGCTACACAGGCTGGATCGCCCAGCACCGCCGCCCGCTGGTGGTGCCCGATGTCGAGGCGCGCGCCGATGTCCAGCCCAAGACGAAAGTCCTGCCCGGCGGCATGGTCATGCGCGCCTATATCGGCCTGCCCATGGTGACGCTGGGCGCCGGGAGCGACGGCGACCGCCTGCTGGGCACGCTCGAAGTGGTGTTCGATCAGCCCGACGCCTTTGCCCTGCACGATGTGCGCCTGTTGCAGCAGGTGGCCGACGAAGCCGCCGTCGCCATCGAAAATGCGCAGGTCTACCGCAGTTCGCGCGAACGGCTCGACCGCCGCCTGCAAGAGTTGATGGTGTTGCAGCGCATCGGGCGCGAACTCAACTCGACCTGGGACCTGGAGCGCATCTTCGAACTGCTGGCGCGCGAAGCGGTGCAGGCCACGCGCGCCCGCTCGGCCGGCATCATCCAGGTCGACCAGGAAGGCGGCGATTATGTCTGGACCACCGTCTACGGCCTGGACCCGGACCGCGAGTCGGCGCATCTCGGCGTGCGCATGCCTATCGCGCGCGGCCTGGTGGGCCGCGCGATTGCGACCGGGCAGGCCCAACTGGTGGGCAATGTCCACCAGGACCCCGATTATTACGAGGTCGATCCCGCGATCCGCTCGGAACTGGTGATGCCGATCCGCTATGAGGACCAGGTGGTCGGCGTCCTGAACCTGGAGAGCACGGAATACGAAGCCTTCGACGAGGATGCCCTGCGCTTTGTCGAGGCGCTGGCCGACCAGGCGGCCATTGCCGTGGGCAACGCCCAGAACTACGAGGCCCAGGTGCGCCAGGGCGAGCAGTTGCTGCGCCGGGCCAGCCAGCTCAGCCAGGTGCTCGAAATCAGCAACGCGCTGACCGGCGAGCAGCCGCTGCCCGAGATCCTCGACCAGATTGTCCATGCGGTGGTCGAGACGGCGGGCTTCCGCACAGCACTGCTCAGCATGGTCGATCCCGCGCAACCCGATGTGCTGGAGCGCGCCGCGGCGGCGGGGCTGCCCCTGCCGGTGTTCCGCGATCTGCGCCGCCATCCCTCGTCCGTGCGCGACGTTACCGAGGGCGTGTTGCGTCCGGAGTTCCGCATCGGGCGGGCGTATTATATCAGCCACGAGCACCGCGATGTCTGGCATGCGCGCATCCAGTCGGTGACGATGATGGACAGCGACGGCGCCTATGAGGCCGGCGGCTGGCACCCCGAGGATGCCTTGCTGTTGCCGCTGACCAGCACCATGGGCGAGTTCCTGGGCTTGCTGTCGGTGGACGATCCCATCGATGGGCGGCGGCCCACGCGGGCCGTGGTCGAGACGCTGGAGATCTTCGCCAACCAGGCGGCCATCGCCATCGAGAACGCGCAACTCTTCGCCCGCTACAAGCACCGTATCACCGAACTGGGGACGTTGAACCAGCTCGGCCAGCGGCTGGCCTCGTCGCTGACTATCGACGCCATCGGCGCGTCGATCTATGAGCATCTGCGCCAGTTCCTACCGGTCGATGCCTTCTACATTGCCCTGTACGACCGCGACCGGCAGATGCTCGACTTCCCCTACAACGTGGACCTGGGGGACGTGATCGCGCTCACGCCTAATCGCTTTGGCGAGGGCATGTCGAGCGAGGTGATCCGCACCGGGACTGAGCTGGTCGTCCATGACCTGAGCGACCCGACCCAGCAGCCGGCGTCGTACAGCGGCATGACCTGGGGCCACGGCGCCTGCCGCACCTGGGTGGGTGTGCCCATGGTGCTAGGGCAGCAGGTCATCGGCGTGTTGTCGGCGCAAAGCTACCAGCCCAACGCCTTCAGCACCGAGCAGGTGCAATTCCTCGACACGGTCGCCAACCAGGCGGCCATCGCCATCGAGAATGCCCGGCTGTTCGACCGGCACAAGCACCGCATCACCGAGCTGGGGGCGCTGAACCAGTTGGCGCAGAGCCTGGGCGCGCTGCTGAATGTCGAGGCCATCGCCGTCTCGGTCTACGAGCATCTGCGCCAGTTGATGACGGTGGACTCCTTCTATATCGCCACGTATGACGCGGCCAAGGGGTTGATCCACTTCCCGTACTTCATCGACGTGGACGAACTGCTGCATATCGATCCGCAGCCGTTTGGGCGCGGCCTCGCCAGCCGGGTGATCGAGACGAGCGCCCCGCTGGTCATCCATGACTTGGCCGACCCGGCGCAGCGCCCGCCCTATCTCATCGGCACCTCCTACGGCAAGGGTGCCAGCCGGAGCTGGGTCGGCGTGCCGCTGACGGTGGGCCAGGAAGTGGTTGGCGTGCTCTCCCTGCAGAGCTATGAGCCGAACGTCTTCAGCCCGGAGCAGGTGCAGTTCCTGAGCACGGTGGGCAACCAGACGGCGGTGGCGATCCAGAACGCCCACCTGTTCAACGAGCGCGAGCGCCGCATCACCGAACTGGCGACGCTGAACCAGATCGCCCGCGACCTCAACACCGCGCTCGAACTGGACCCGCTGCTGAACCTGATCTACGACCAGGTGACGCGGGTCATGGATACGAACAACTTCGACATCGTGCTCTGGCACCCGGAGCGCAACGAGTTGGAGTTCCGGCTGCTGCGGCGCGACGGCGTGATCGTGCCGCCCGTGACCCGCCCGCCGAGCAAGGGCGTGACGCCCTATATCCTGAGCACACGCCAGCCCCTCTTGATCCAGGGCGACAGCCGGGTGTTCTGCGAGCGGATGGGCATCCCCCATTACGGGCAACCCTCGCGCTCGTTCCTTGGCGTGCCGATGGTCGTGAGCGACCGGGTGCTGGGCGCGATCCTCGTGCAGAGCACCGAGCGCGACGACGTGTATGATGAGGAGCACCTGACCCTGCTGGGCACCATCGCGGCGCAGGCGGCCATTGCCATCGAGAACGCACAACTCTTCCAGGAGCGCGAGCGGCGCATCGCCGAGCTTTCGGCCCTCAACGAGATTTCGCGCGACCTGACTTCTACGCTCGATGCCAGCCAGTTGATGGAGCGGCTGCTGGGCCACGTCATCGACGTGACCGAGGCCCATGCAGGCGGCATTTATCGCTACGATACGGCGCGCGGCGGCCTGCGCCTGCTGGCGACTCGCGGCATCCACGACCTGGAGGCGTTGCGCCACCTGAGCCAGACCTGGCCGGTGGAGCGCGGCCTCATGGGCAAAACCTACCGCGAGAAGCGGACTATCCTGGTCCGCGACGTGGCCCTGGAGCCGGACTACGTGGATGTGGAACCGGGCGTGCGCTCGGAGTTGATGGTGCCGATCCTCAAGGAAGACACCGTGCTGGGCGTCATCGCGCTGGACAGCCAGGAACCGAACGGCTTCGACGACGACGACCGCCGGTTCGTGGAACAACTCGCCGCGCAGGCCGCCATTGCCCTGCACAACAGCCGGCTGTACGACGAAGCCCAGATGCGCATCCTGCAACTGGACGCGCTGAACCAGCTTGGGCACGTGCTCTCCGCCGCGCTCGACACCGAGAGCGTCTTCCGGACGCTGTATGAGCGCATCACCAACTTCTTCGAGGTATCCGGCTTCTTTGTCGGGCTGGTGGACCGCGAACGCGACATGATCACCTTCCCGTTCATGGTCGAGATCGACCAGGACACGGGCGAGGAACAGCACTTCGACGACGAGACCGCGCCGATGGGCGAGGGGCTATCGAGCTACATCATCAGCACGGGCAAGCCGCTGCTGATCCCCAACATGGCCGATCCGGCCTATGGCGACCTGCCCGGCATCGGGACCATCGTCGCGGGCAGCCGGCCCCAGGCGTCGTGGATGGCCGCGCCGCTCTTCGTCGGCCACGAGGTGGTTGGCCTGCTGTCGGTCCAGTCGTTCCAACCCGCCGCCTACACGCAGGAGCACCTGCTCTTCCTGATGACGCTGGCGCACCATGCTGCGGTTGCCATTCAGAACGCGCGGCTGTTCGCCGAGATCCGGCGGTTTAACGAAGAACTGGAGCAACTGGTCGGCGCGCGCACCGAGGAACTGGCCGCGGCCAACGCGCAACTCACCGTGCGCAACCAGCGCCTCGAAGAACTCTATGAGATCAGCCACCAGCTTACCACCACGCTGGAACTGGACGAGATCCTGCACCGCGGCATCCACCTGGCGACCAGCATGAGCGGCGTGACCCGCGGCTCGGTGATGCTCAAGGATCTGCAAACGAACCACCTTGTCTACCGGGCGTCCGCCGGGCACGCCATCCCGCCGCCCAACCGGCAGGTACCCTTCCCCGAGGGCGAGGGCATCATGGGCTGGGTGATGCGCGAACGTAAGGCGGTGCTCGTGCAGGATGTCTACGACGATCCGCGCTGGCGGGTGGCCCCCGGCTGGGGCGAGGGCGTGCGCTCGCTGATCAGTGTGCCGCTGCTCTCCGGCGATGAACTCCTGGGCATCCTCAACCTGAGCGACCCGGAGCCGAATCACTTCGACGAGGGCCACCTGCGCCTGGTCTCGACCGTCGCCAACGAGATGTCGATTGCCATCCACAACGCCACGCTCTATAGCTTCATCACCGAGCAGTTTGAGCGCGAGGCGGCGGCGCTGCGGGTGCAGGAAGCCGAAACCAGCAAGCTCAACGCCATCCTGGGCAGCATCAGCGACGGCGTGGTCGTGTTCGACGCCGCGCGCCGGGTGATCCTGGCGAACGCCGCCGCCGGGCGGCTGTTCGGCGTCCCCGCCGACTACCTCATCGGCACCGAGATGCCCTTCGGATTGCAGAACCTCGATGTGCATCCCGACGTGCTGGATATGATGAACAAGCTCACGCTGCTGACCGACCTGCCCGACCCGCTGCACCCCTGGCAGGGCCGCTTCCGCGTCGCCGACCACGCCATCAACGTCACCGCCTCGCGGGTGTCCTCGATGGAGCGCGAGATCACCGGCGTGGTCATGGTCTTCCGCGACGTGACCAAGGAAGTGGAAGTGGACCGCATGAAGAGCGAGTTCATCTCGCTGGTGTCACACGAGATGCGCACCCCGATGACCTCGATCAAAGGCTACACCGACCTGATCCTGATGGGGTCTGTCGGCCCGGTCAGCGACATGCAAAAGAGCTTCTTGACGGTCATCAAGAGCAACGCCGACCGTCTCACGGCCCTGGTCGCCGACCTGCTCGACCTGTCGCGTATCGAGACCGGCCGGATCAAGCTCGACCTGAAGTATGTGCAGTTGGAAGACCTGATCAACGATGTGCTCGCCACGCTGCGCACCCAGATCGAGGCCAAGCAGCAGCACGTCGAAACGCATGTGCCCTGGGGCCTGCCCGATATCAAGGTGGACCGCGACCGCATCGTGCAGATCCTGACCAACCTGATCAGCAATGCCCACAAGTACACGCCCGAAGGCGGCACGATCACGGTCAGCGTCGAGGAGGTGGACAGCGGCATGCTGGGGGTGGCGGTGAAGGACACCGGCATCGGCATCTCGGCCAAGGACCAGGAGCGGCTGTTCACGCGCTTCTTCCGCGCCGACCACCCCGGCGTGCAGACGGTCAGCGGGACGGGCCTGGGCCTGGTGATCGCCCAATCGCTGGTCGAGATGCACGGCGGCGCCATGCAGGTCGAGAGCGCCCTGGGCGAGGGCAGCACCTTCCGCTTCACCCTGCCGATGCGCGCGGGAGAAGACTCGCGGCCGCCCGCGGAAAAGCAGGCCGGCGCGGCGGCCCCAGGCGCCGGGGCGGCGCCGCCGGTGCGCGACCCGGCCCCGCCCCCCGCGCCGGCGCTGAGCGCGGAAGAAGAAGCCCAGAACCTGGACCTTTCGGCGCTCGACGCACCCGACAGCGCGCTGGAGGCTGCGCCGGCAGAGGCCGGCGGGACGGACACGGCGACAGGCGCCCCGCGCGATAAAGAGGCGACTCGATGAGCCAGTATCATGTCCTGGTCGCCGAAGATGAAGCCGATATCCGCTTCATGACCTGTTTTACCCTGCGCTTCGGCGGCTTTGAGGTCACGGAGGCGGTGGACGGCCAGCAAGCGTTGGAGCTGGCCCAGCAGAACCCGCCCGACCTGATTTTGCTCGACGCGAAGATGCCGCGTCTGGATGGCTATGAGACGTGCCGGCAGTTGAAGAGCCTGCCCACCACGCAGCACATCCCCGTCGTCATGTTGTCGGCGATGGGGCAGGAGCGCGAGATTGACCGCGGGAAAAGCGCGGGCGCGGTGGCCTACCTGCTGAAGCCCTATCAACCGCAGGAGTTGATCGCCCGGCTCAAGGCGATCCTGGAGCAGTAACGTCGCGGGGCCAACCGGCAATTGCCGGTATAGGCAGCATCTCCCGCAGACGGTGCGCAACGGCGCCCGGCAACCGACCGTTGCGCTATTCGTTCGACTAGTGAGGAAGAATCACTGTTCACTGGCTCCGGCGCCGGCTGCGGATGTTGCGGCACTCGTCGCCCACCATTGACCACTGACCACCACGTATGAGTGCGATTGTCATCGAAAACAGCCTGGTTCACTACGAAGTGATCGGGCGCGGCAAGCCGATCATCTTTCTGCACGGCTGGCTCGGCTCGTGGCGCTACTGGATGGGCACCATGGAAGCCCTGGCCCGGCGCTACCGCTGCTATGCCCTCGATTTCTGGGGCTTCGGCGACTCCGATAAAACGCGCCTGAACTGCACCGTGTCGGATTACCTGTCGCTGGTGGACCAGTTCATGGACCGCATGGGCCTGGTCGACGCGCCGGTGGTCGGTCACTCGATGGGCGGCACCATCGCCATCCGCCTGGCGCTGGAATACCCGCACCGTGTCAGCCGCCTGATACTGGTGAGCGCGCCGGTGGTGGGCCGGTCCTGCACGCCGATCATCAAGCTGGCGAGCAATCCCACGCTGAACAAGATGTTCTGGAAGCCGGCCATCCTGGCGACCTGGGGCCGGCCCCTGCTGCACCGCTGGATCGCCACCAACTGGCAGGTCTGGTACCGCGAGATCCTGGAGGACGTGCTCAAGGTAAAGCCGGAGGCCGCCCAGCAGAGCGGCTACACGCTGATCCGCACCGACCTGCGCCCGCAGTTGCGCCACCTCAAGATGCCGGTGCTGGCCGTCCACGGCGCCAAGGACACGGTGGTCGCCTTCTCCGAGTTGCAGCACTTCAAGAATCACGGCATGCACGACACCCAGACGGTCGCCTTCGATAAGTCGCAGCACTTCCCCATGCTCGACAGCCCCAGCGAGTTCCACAAACTGCTGCTGGACACCCTTAGCTCCTGAGCCGCCTCGCCTCGCCCGGCGGCTACCGCAGGCATCGCCCGGCCCGTCAACGGGCGGGCTAGCTCTACGAAGCCCGCCGGCGCGAGCTGACGCGGGGGCTTCCCCTTTGCGAGTCTCGCGGCGGGTTTCCTTCTCCTGTAATGTGGCTATTGCGGGCGTAAATATTGCTGTGCCCCGTTTGCAGGGGCCGAGTTACACCCGGCCTGCCGTCGTCATTTTGTAGGG
>DASSGZ010000230.1:0-4183 GCA_035693165.1 Chloroflexia bacterium
TTCAGCGCGGAGGAAATGCAGCGCATCATCGACAAGATGCCGTAGCCGCCGCGGGCCAACCTAACCCCCCCAACCCCCCCTTCCCGCGGCGGGAAGGGGGGCGCCGATGGCAGGCCGGCGATCTCCCCTCCCCGCGGCGGGGGGGCCGGGGGCGAGGTTGGGCGCCAGGTCAGGGGCGCGTCGGAGCCGGAGGACGCAAAAACGCTATCGCCCTTTGTTCATATTGGTGTGGTCGCGTTAAAATCGGCTCCGTGATCCTGGACATGTTCCAACAGCTTTTGCTGGTTGGCAAAGCCCCGAAGTCTTGCCAAGCCCGCCGGCCGCCCCGCCGGGGCCGCCCCGGCACACACAACCGCGCCCCCGGCCCATCACGGAGCAGGGGCGCGCTACTACTCATCCCTCCTCGTACTGACCACTGACCACTCGTCACCGCCGCGGCGCGCAGCCGGGGAAGAAGGCGTTGCTGATGAACTTGCTCGTCTGGCCGCGGGTCACGTTGGCGACCGGGCGGAAGGTGTGGTCGGCGTAGCCCGCGATGACGCCGTGCAGCACCGCGCGCTCGGTGAACAGCCAGAACGGGTCGCTCGGTGGCACGTCGGTGAACGTCTGCTGCGTGGGCGGGATCGGGTCGTTGTAGTTGGCCGCGTTGCTGACGAACTTGGACATCTGCCCGCGGGTGACGTTGTTGGTCGGGCGGAAGGTGTGGTCGCTGTAGCCGCTGATCACGCCGTGGGCATAGGCCCGCTCGATGAACAGCCAGAACGGGTCGGTCGGCGGCACGTCGGTGAACGTCTGCTGCGTGGCCGGGATGGCGTCCTGGTAGCCCGCGGCGTTGGACACGAACTTGGAGACCTGGCCGCGGGTCACGGTGTTGCCGGGGCGGAAGGTGCCGTCGCTGTAGCCGCCGACGACGCCCTGGCAGGCCAGGCAGCGGATGAAGGTGTAGAACGGGTCGGCGGCGGGCACGTCGGTGAACTGGATCGGGCAGGCCGTGGCTGTGGCCGTGGGCGTGCGCGTGGCCGCGGGCGGGCGCGGGGTAAAGGTGGCCGTGGGCGGCACGGTGGGCGTGGCCGTGGGCGGGGTGCCCGTGACCGTCGCCGTGGGCGTGCGCGTGGGGGTGGCCGTGGGCGGCGTGCCGGTCACGGTGGGCGTGCTGGTCGGGTTGGCCGCGCTGACCTGGGCCACGAAGGCGTCGAGCATGCCGCCGGACACCGGCTGCACCGCGTTGGCCACCGGGAAGTCGTCGATAGACGAGGTGCCGCCGGCCAGGTAGACCAGGCCCGCCGGGTTGGCGGCGATGCCGTGGCCGCGGCCCTCGTCGCCGCCGCCGCTGCCGTCGTCGCCGCCGCCGCCCAGGTAGGTCGAGTAGACCAGGCTGCCGCCGTTGGGCGCGATATGGGCCAGGAAGGCGTCATAGGCGCCGCCGGCATACTGCGCCTGCAGCGGCTGGGCCAGCGGGAAGTCGAGCGCCTGGGTGTTGCCGGTGACGTACACATCGCCCGCGGGCGTCACAGCCAGGCCATAGGCGCGGTCGTCGGCGTTGCCGCCCAGGAAGGTGGACCAGACCAGGCTGTTGCCCGCCGCGCTGAGGCGGGTGACGAAGGCGTCGAGGCCGCCGTGGTTGGTGGGCTGCAAGGGGTTGCGCGTGGGGAAGTTGGCCGAGTCGCCGTAGCCGGCCACGGTGGCCTCGCGGGCGGCGTCCACGGCAATGTCCAGGCCGTAGTCGAAGCGGTTGCCGCCGAGATAGGTCGAGTAGGCCACGGCGTTACCCGCGGGCAGCAGCTTGGTGACGAAGGCGTTGGACGCGCCGTTGTTGGCGGGCTGGTAGGCGTTCCAGATCGGGAAGGTGGTCGAGCCCGTCTGCCCGGTGACGTAGGCCGCGCCCTGGTCGTCCACGGCGATGCCGGTGGCGAGGTCTTCGGCGTTGCCGCCCAGGAAGGTCGAGTAGACCAGCGCCTGGGCCGGGGTGAACTTGCTGACGAAGCCGTCGTCGCCGCCCAGGCCGCCGATGTGCGCCTGGAACGGCGTCTGCGTGCGGAAGTTGGGCGACTGGGTGTGGCCGGTCAGGTAGACGTTGCCTGCCGTGTCGAGCGCCAGGGCGTTGGCGGCGTCGTCGCTGTTGCCGCCCCAGTAGGTGGACCAGACCAGGCCGGTGCCCGCCGCGTTGACCTTGCTCAGGAAGCCGTCGTTGGTGCCGCCGCCATAGGTGGGCTGGGCGCCGCCGGGCACGGGGTAGTTGGGCGATGCGGTCTGGCCGGCCAGATAGGCTTCGCCCGCTGCGTTCACGCCCACGCTCAGGCCGTAGTCGTCGCCGCTGCCGCCCAGGATGAGCGAGTAGACGATGCTGGACCCGGCGGGGTTGAGCTTGGTGAGGAAGGCGTCGCGCCCGCCGGCCAGGCCCGCGCCGGTGTGCGGGAAGTCCGCCGACAGGGTCGTGCCGGCCACGTACATGCTGCCGTCGCCGCCGAGCGCGATATCGTGGGCCTCGTCCTTGTCCGACCCGCCCAGGTAGCTGGAATAGGTCAGCGTGGGGTCGACGACGAGCACGCGGGCCGGGTCATAGGCGCCCAGCGCGAAGCCCACGCTGCCGCCGGCATCGACCACATAGCGCGCGCTGACCGGGACGCGCCCGCGCGGCGTCTCCTGCCAGGCCACGGGGGCCAGTTCGGTCAGGCGGGTGCCCGCGGGCGCGGCCGTGCCCGCGGTATCCACCGTGATCTGCAAGTTGCCCGCGGCGTCCACGGCCAGGCCCGCGGCCCCGCTGTAGCGCCAGCGGATCTGCCCCGGATCGGCCCCCGGCGCGACGAGATAGGTGCCCTTCAGGCGCCCGTCGCTGCCGGTATAGGCCAGGTCCACGCCGGGATAGAGCCGGGCATAGCGCAGGGCGCCGTAGGTGGGCAGATTGGTCTGCCACTGGGCCGGGTCGTTGCCGCGCAGATAGCTGACCGTGCCGGGCAGCGGGTCGGCGGCGCTGAGCGCGGGCGCGGCGGCGCCAAGGAACTGCAAGCGCACGGCGGCGGGCGCGACGGGCGCGGCACCCTTGGCGGCGGGGGCGGTGGCCCGCGCGTCGAGCACGAGGGCCACTTCGCTGTCGGTGAAATAGAGCCAGCCGCCCGGCGCGCGGGCCTGGTAGCGCACGACCGCGTCGGCCTGCCCGGCGTTAGGCTCAAAGGCCAGCGGCAGGCCGTGCGGCGTGCGCGGGGCGGGCGCCCCGGCGGGTGCGGGCGCGCCGCCGCCCAGGCTCAGGGCGAGCAGCGCGAGGCCGGCGACGGCGATGCGGTGAAGGGGAAGACGACGCATACCTAACTCCTTCCGGTGCGGCGGGAGGGATGGGGCGCCCGCCCAACCTGACCCCCCAACCCCCCTTCCCCGGCGCGGGCAGGGGGGAGACGGTGCGGGCCGGTGGCCGGCCCGGTGGTGTGTTGTCATTATGCCCAGAATCCCGGTCCGGCTGCAAGCTTTTGCCCGGACGAATTGCTTACAAGGTTGCAAGATCCGCGCGGCGGGGGCAAGCTCTCCCCCGGCCCAACGAGTGCTGAGTAGGCTGCCGCAAGGCTTTTGTCACTCTGAGCGCAGTGAAGAGTCTCGGCGTGCCCCAGAACCAGACGGAGATTCTTCGCTGCGCTCAGAATGACAATCTTCGTGTGACAAACTGCTCAGAATGACAATTACCCGCGGCGGTCTACTGAGTGCGGCGGGTTGCGTACGACCAGTGATGCGGGGCGGGGAGATCGCCGGCCCGCGCCGCCCCCGGCCCCGCACGCGCCGCCCTCGCCGTACTGACCACTGACCACTGATCACTGACCACTCGTCGTCACTCAGCACGCCGCACTTCGTTGGTTGGGGGTTAGGTTGGGCGGGCGCGACGGGGCGTGCTTTGTACCTCCACAGTGAACGCCGGCCCGGCGTGGACGCAGACCTATTGACTCGTAGTACTATAATGAAAGGCGGGGGCCGCGCAGCCCTCTGCAATGCGTGCCTTATCCGGAAAGGAGGTAGCCCCACTGCCCAGAACCCCAGACGACTGACGCATCGTGCTGAGAAGGGGCCCACGGGACTCGATGCTGGTTCAAGAAGGAGATACTCAACATGAAGCGGATGCTGCAAGTTCGTTCTCCGTTGCTGATCCTCGTCCTCCTGGCTATTATCGGCGCCCTGGCCCTGGGGCAAAGCCGGCTCAGCG
>DASSGZ010000231.1:0-4608 GCA_035693165.1 Chloroflexia bacterium
GGGGGGTTAGGTTGGGCGCGCGCCCGGATGCCCGCCGCGGGCTAGGGTGTGGGCGGGGCGGCGGCGTCCTGGTCGGGCAGCGCGTGGCCGGCGGCCTCGGCCTGGGCTTCGCGAGCGCGGGCGGCCTGGGTGGCGACCGGCGCGGCGTCGCGGCGGGCGGCGGGCGGCGGCGCCCAGGACGGCAGGCCCGGCAGCAGGAAGGGCGCGCGCCCCTGGTAGCGGGCGTAGGCGGCGCCGTAGCGGGCGCGCAGCCGCGTCTCCTCGTGGATCGAGCCGAGGACCATGTAGAGCGCCGCGATCACCCCGACCGTGAGGCCGCGCACCGTGATCTTGGGGAAGAGCAGGAAGAGCAGCAGCGCCAGGTTGGCCGGGTGGCGGGTGAAGCGGTACGGCCCGGCCACGCGCAGCTCGCCGTCGCGGTCGAGCGGCGGCCCCTGCGCGCCCGGTTCGGGGGCCGGGGGCTGGCCGCGCAGGAAGGCGGCCAGTTGCGGCCAGCCGTTGAACTGCGGGATGCCGATGATCAGCCCCGTGGCGAAGGCCACGCCCACGCAGGCCAGTTGCCCGGCGCGCAGCAGCCACGCCCACGGCGGCGGCACCTGGACCAGCACGCGGTCGGGCAACTGCCAGGTGCGCCAGAGCAGCCAGAGCGCCCAGAAGCCGGAGTGAGTGGTGAAGGCGGTGCGGTAGACGCCGTCGCGCACGCGGTCGCCGGCCAGCCGGCGCACGGCGTCCTTGGCCGGGCGCGAGGCCAGCAGGCTATGGACCACGGCGAAAGTGCCCCACAGCCGCAGCACGGGCCGGATAATTTCCCAGTTGCTCGGTTGGCGCATGGTATCCCCCTCCTCGCGGCATTCGCGGGGAATGGGCAACTAGCGTGCCAGGGCGGATGAGTGGGCAGTGGGCCTTGACACGGCGCCGCCGGGCAGGCTACACTGGGGCTAGCTGGGACCCCCGAGTTGGCCGTTTGCACCGGAGATTTGCCCATGGCCGCGCCCGACGAACCTCTCCCCCGGCCCCTCCCCGCGGCGGGGAAGGGCGATGGCGATCCGCCGGGGGCGGGTATACAGGTGGAGAGTGCCCAGACGGCGGGCGGGGCGCTGGCCGTGGGCGGCGATGTCCACGACCAGCGCACGATTTATAACCAGCCGGTGATCCACATGGCGCCCGCCCCGGCGCCCGCCGCCCCCGCCTTTACCGTGCCCTACCCGCCGAACCCGCTGTTTACCGGGCGCGACGCCGAACTGGCGCGCATCGCGGCGGGGCTGGCCGCCGGGCGGGCCGTGGCCGTGGTGGGCGCGGGCGGGCTGGGCAAGACGCAACTGGCCGTGGAGTACGCCCACCGGCACCGCGCCGCGTACCCCGGCGGCGTGTGCTGGCTGCTGATGGACCCGCCGGAGGGCATCGCCGGGCAGGTGGCGGCGCTGGCCGGGCCGGAGGGGCTGGACCTGCCGGGGGCGGCGGGGCTGGACTTCGCGGGCAAGCTGGCCGCGGTGCGCCGGGCGTGGCAGGGGCCGGACGCGCGCCTGCTGATCTTCGACAACCTGGAAGACCCGGCGGTGTTGCGCGAGTGGCGGCCGGCGGGCGGCGGCGCGCGGGTGCTGATCACCAGCCGGCGCCAGACCTGGGCGGCGACGAGCGGGGTGCAGCCGGTGGCGCTGGCGCCGCTGGCGCGGCCGGCCAGCCGGGCGTTGTTGCTGGCCCCGCGCGCCCTGGCCCAGGACGCCGGCGCCGAGGAGTTGCTGGCCGGCCCGGCGACGGCGGCGGACGCGGACGCGATCTGCGCGGCGCTGGGCGACCTGCCGCTGGCGCTGGCCGTGGCCGGAGCCTACCTGGAAGCAACGCCGAGCGCCACCCTGGCCCGCTACCGCGAACAGATCGAGCAGGCGCCGCTGGCCCGCCTGGAAACCGACCTGGAGGAAGCCCTGCCCACCGGCCACGAGTCGAGCATCCTCCGCACCTTTGGCTTAAGCTACAACCGGCTGGACCCCCCCGCGCCCACCGACGCGCTGGCCCTGACGCTGCTGCACCGGGCGGCGCGACTCGCCCCGGCGCCCATCCCGCGCCGCCTGCTGCTGCGCGTCGCCGAACTGGACCCCGACAATGCCTCTGCCCAGGAGCAGGCCGACCACGCGCTGCGCCGCCTGGCCGCGCTGGGCCTGATCGAGGTCGACGCCGATGGGCCGCGGCTGCACGCGCTGCTGGCGACCTACGCCCGGCAGCGTGCCGCTGCGCCGGCAGACGATGCGCGGGCTGTCGAGAAGGTGTTAATCAGCGAGGTCTCCGCCATCAACCAGGCGGGCTACCCGCTGGCGGGCGTACCCTACCTGCCCCATCTGCGGCAAGCGGCCACCGTCGCGGAGGCGCGCGGCGACGAGGCTGCCGCCTTGCTGCACAGCAACCTGGGCTACTTGTTACGCAAGCAAGGGGATCTGGCGGGAGCCCGGCCCTACTACGAGCGGGCGCTGGCGATTGGCGAACAAGCGCTCGGCCCCACCCACCCCACTACCGCCACCAGCCTCAACAACCTGGGCAACTTGCTGCGGGCGCAAGGAGATCTCACGGCAGCGCGCGCCTACCTGGCGCGGGCGCTGGCGATCCGCGCGCAGGTGCTGGGGCCGGCCCACCCCGATACTGCCGGCAGCCTCAACAACCTGGGCAGCTTGCTGCAGGCGCAAGGGGACCTGGCCGGCGCGCGCCCCTACTTGGAGCGGACGCTGGGGATCGTGGAGCAGACGCTGGGGGCGCTACACCCGCACACGGCCACCAGCCTCAACAACCTGGGCTACTTGCTGCAGGCGCAAGGCGACCTGGCGGCGGCGCGGGCCTACTACGAGCGCGCCCTGGCGATCCGCGAGCAGGTGCTGGGGCCGGCGCACCCCGATACCGCCCGCAGCCTCGCCAACCTGGGCGATTTATTGTGGGATTTGGGCGACCTGGCCGGGGCGCGGGCCTATTTGGAGCAGGCGCTGGCGATCCACGAGCAGGCCCTCGGCCCCACCCACCCCGATACCGCCCGCAGCCTCGCCAACCTGGGGGCGCTGCTGTATGAAGCGGGCGCCCCGGCGGCGGCCCGGCCGCTGCTGGAGCGCGCGCTGGCGATCCGGCAGCGGGTGTTTGGCCCCGATCACCCCCGCACGCGCCGGACGCAGGGGTTGCTGGCCGATGTGCGGCAGGCGCTGGCAGGGGCGGGCGGAGTGGCGGAATGATCGGGCGGGCGCCGAGATGTGCTACGCCCCGCTACGCGATCGGGGTGGGGCGGCAGGGCGCGATTTATCGCGCCGCTACGAATGAAGGGGGCTGGATCGCTGCGGTTCAGCCCCTGTGTTTGCCTGGTTCGTAGGGGCGCGATTGATCGCGCCTGCCCCCTTACCGGGATGGTCCGGTTCACCGGCAGGCCCGCGCTGGCCGCGTCGGCGGCGCGGGCGGCGGCCAGGACGCGGTCGCCGGTGGCCGGGCGGGGCGCACGCGGGGGACCGGCATCCCGCCCGCCGTGTTCGCCTACCGCCTGGGCAACCGCGGCGCGCTGGCGTGGGTGATCGACCAGTACCGCGCCACCACCGGCGCCCGCAGCGTCCTGCGCCACGACCCCACCGACCCGGCCCACCCGCAAGCCGGCGTGGACCTGGTGCAGCGCGTGGTCCGGGTCTCGCCGGCCGCCCAGGCGCTGATCGCCGCCCTGCCCCCGCCGGCGTAATCAGGTGCCGACCGGCCGGTGCGCCGGGCCGTCCCGTGCTATAATCGGCCCACCCCCGCGCCGCGCCCGCCGGGGCCGAGCCCGCCGCCGCCGGGGGCGGGGTAGTGACCGTGCGCCGGAGACGATTGGTTATCGAAGGAGACGCACTATGTTCGAAGTGGCAGAGATCGACGCGCAGATCATCGCCGAGTGGCGGGGGTTTTTTGGTATGGCCGCGGGGACGGCGGCCGGGCTGGCGGGGCTGGTGTTTGTGGCGCTGTCCATGCATCTGAAGGGGATTCGCGCCTATCCGCCGTACCGCTACCGCGCCCGCAGCAGTTTGGCATCCATGATGATGATTTTTGTTGTGGCGAGTCTGATACTGCTTCCGCGGCAGACGAGCGCGTGGATCGGGCTAGAGGAGGTGGTGGTGATCGGCGCGCTCGGTGCATTCCTGGCCTGGAGTTTCCTGCGGGCGCGTGAGGCTGTAGCGAAACTGCCCCTGGGGCTGAGGTTCTTGCGGCCGTACCAGCTAAGGACCATACTGGCTGTAGGGATGAGCCTGGTCGGGATAGTGGGGGCCGCTTTGGTCTGGGCGGGGCTGGAGGCGGGGTTCTATGTTCTGGCGGCGTTCAGCGTTATTACGATGGTGTGGGTGGTGATCAACACCTGGGCGCTGGTGATGGGGATCACCGACGAAGACGCCGGCAACTGAAGCGCCGGGGGGAAGTAAACCGCGTCACCACCGGCGCGCGCAGCGGCCTGCGCCCCGACCCCTTCGACCCGGCCCACCCGCAAGCCCTCGTGGACCTGGTGCAGCGCGCCGTCCAGGTCTCGCCGGCCGCCCAGGCGCAGATCGCCGCCCTGCCGCCGCTCACGAGTGCTGAGTGCTGTTCGCGTAGCGGTGCCGCAGGTCCATTACTGAGTGCTGAGTG
>DASSGZ010000232.1:0-7201 GCA_035693165.1 Chloroflexia bacterium
GGCCCAGGCGGCGCGGGCGGCGCGGGCGCAATAGTCGGGCGGCAGGTGGCGGGCCAGGCGGTCCATGCCACGCCAGCCGCGGGCCAGCAAGATGCGTTCGATTGGCGGCCGGGCGGCGGGCGGTTCGGATAGGCTCACGGGATCGTCCTTGGCGGCTACTCGCCGCCCATCATGCGCGCCAGGGCGCCCGATGCGCGCAGATCGACAATCGTCGCGTCCACGGCGGCAGCCAGGCGCGGGCTGTCGATCTTCATCGCCGCCACATAGGGCGCGTCGGCCAGCGGCGGCGCCGGCACGCGAACGGCGGCGCGGTCCGGGAAAGCAGCCAGGCCCAACGGATCGCAGATGGCGGCGTCCACCTGCCCGGCGACCAGGGCGGCCAGCGCGTCAGCGGCGCTGTGGTACTCGGGCACCAGCACCAGGCCGGGCACGGTCCCCTGGTGCAACCGGCGTGCCGCCATGTCGGCGTCCGAGCCTAGCTCCACCCCCACCCGGCGCCCGCTCAGGTCAGCAGGCCCGGCGATGCGCGTCTCATTTGCGCGGACCACCAGTAGCGGCCCGGCCTGGTAATAAGGCTGCGAGTAGCGCACTTCCTGCTGGCGCTCATAGATAAAGGGCAGCGCCGACAGCAACAGGTCGACCTGCCCGGCCAGCAGCGCGTCATACTGCCCGTCGAGCGCGATGCTCACGAACTCGGCGCGCACGCCCATACGCGCGGCAATGGCCCGCCCCAGGTCGATGTCGTAGCCGGTGAACTGCCCGTCCACCAGGTTCTCAAACGGTGGATATGTCGCGTCGGTGCCGATGCGCAGCACGCCGGCCTGCTGCACCCGCGTCCAGGCCGGATCGGGCGGCGGCTGCATCCCCGCCCAGACCGCCGCGCCGATGGCCGCGAGCAGCGCCAGCAACAGCAGATCGAACCCCACGCGGCGCAGGCGCCCGGCCCTTGCCGGCAGCGCGGAAACGGTTAGAATTAGCAGCAGAAACGGGTGCATGGGATAGTATAGCCCGATTGGTGGCGGATGGGAAGATCGCGGCAGGGGGCGCGCCGGGCGGCCACGTGGGTCCATCCACACGCCACCGTTGAACCGCGGGGTAAGGAGGCCGGGCGGACACGCCGGTCCGCCCCTACGCTGTCGTCACTCAGTTTTGCACTAGAGAGGAAGACAAACGATGAACACCCGGCGGCTGTACGGGGTACCCATGCCATGGATCGTGCTGGCAAGCCTGATCGCGCTGCTGTTCCCCGCCGCGCCTCCGCCGCAGGCGGCGCGCACCTTCCCCGAAACGGGGCAAACGGTGGGCGGACGCTTCCTGGCCTACTGGAACACCCACGGCGGCCTCGCTCAGCAGGGCTACCCCATCTCCGGCGAGATGCGGGAGATCAGTGAGACGGACGGCAAGCCCTACACGGTGCAGTACTTCGAGCGCGCTGTGTTCGAGTTGCACCCCGAGAACACCCCGCCCAACGACGTGCTGCTGTCGCTGCTCGGGGTCTTCTACTATCGCCAACGCTACCCGCAGGGCGCGCCCAACCAGGTGCCCAATACCGGGGCGGGCGCCCGCCTCTTCCCCGAAACAGGCAAGCACCTGGGCGGGCGGTTCCTCGACTACTGGAACACACACGGCGGGCTGGCCCAGCAGGGCTACCCGATCAGCGACGAGTTCACCGAGGTGTCGGCACTGAACGGCAAGCCCTACACGGTGCAATATTTCGAGCGTGCGGTGTTCGAGTACCACCCGGAGAACGCCCCGCCCTACGATGTGCTGCTGTCGCAGTTAGGCACCTTCCGCCGGCGGGCGCAATCGGCGCCCCCGCAGGACGCCGCGCTGGTGGGCGCGGGCGACATCGCCGACTGCGGCAGCGCGGGGACCAGGGCGACAGCGCAACTGCTGACCGGCATCCCCGGCACGGTCGTCACCCTGGGCGACAACGCCTACCCGGCGGGCACCGCCGCGCAGTACCGCGATTGCTACGATCCCACCTGGGGCCAGCAGATCACGCGCACGCGCCCGGTGCCGGGCAACCACGAATATGTCTCGCCGGGCGCCGCGCCCTACTATGCCTACTTCGGCGAAGCGGCGGGCGCGCGAGGCCAGGGCTACTACAGCTACAACCTGGGCGCGTGGCACATCGTCGCGCTCAACAGCAACATCGCCACCGGAGACGGCTCGGCACAGGCGCGCTGGCTGCAGGCTGACCTGGCCGCGAACCCGGCGACCTGTGCGCTGGCCTACTGGCACCACCCGGTATTCAGTTCCGGCCAGCACGGCAACAACAGCCGGATGCAGGCCATCTGGCGAATCCTGTACGCCGCCCACGCCGACGTGGTGCTCAACGGCCACGACCACGACTACGAGCGATTCGCCCCGATGAACCCCGACGAGCGGGCCGACCCGGCAGCCGGCATCCGCGAGTTCGTGGTGGGCACCGGCGGGGCGGGGTTGCGGTCTTTCGGCCGGGCGCGCCCCAACAGCGAGGTCCGCGACAGCTCCACCTGGGGCGTGATCAAGCTCACGCTGCACCCCGGCAGTTACGACTGGGAGTTCATCCCGGTGCCCGGCAGGACGTTCCGCGACAGCGGCAGCGCCGTCTGTGTGCGCTGATGGCGCGCGGCTATGGTGTGACCACGCCGGTCTGCGCGTAGCGCTGCACCTCGTAGTAGATCGGCTTGGGCACGAAGTCGGATGTGACGAAGGTGTAGTTGTCGAAGTAGGTGTAGGCGGGCTTGGGGTAGCGGAAGGCCCAGAGCGTCACGGCTTTGCACCAGGGCCAGTCGCGCAGTGCCTTCTCGTAGGCTTGCAGCGTGTAGGTGATGCGCTGGTAGGGCCGCACGGCCAGCACCCAGCGCGGGCTGTCGTTCCAGCCGCCCTCGGCGATCAGCACGGGCTTGGCGCCGTCGCCGTGGCGCACCAGCACGTCATGCATGATCTCGGTGCGGGCGAAGTTGAGGCGGTCAGGGCCGGGCGGGTCGTCGGGCGGGTTCTGCCAGCCGTAGGCGTGGACGGCCAGGGCGTCGAAATAGGGTTGGCCCCCGGCGGCGTATACGTCCTCCAGAAAGGTCGTGTCGCGCAGGCCCTGAGTGCTGCCGGGCGGCTCCAGCGTCGGCGCCAACCCGGCCAGCAGCACCTGGGCCGCCGGGTCGGCGGCTTTGATCGCCGGGTACGTGGCGCGCAAGAGCGCGGTATAGGCGGCGGGATCGGGTGGGCGTGTGCCCCACTCGGCGCTCAGGTTCGGCTCGTTCCAGACCTGGTAATACTGCACCTTGCCGCGGTAGCGGGCAGCGAACGCCCCGGCAAAGGCGGCGAAGTCAGCGTAGTGGTCGGGGTCGAGATACTTCCAGGTGGTGTCCTTGGGGCGCGCCCAGGCGGGCGTGCCGTCGAAGCGGGCGATGAGCGTCAGGCCCTCGGCGGCGGCGGCATCGACCACCAGGTCGGCGTGTTGCCAGTCGAAGTGGGCGGCGTCGTTGGGCTGGATGTAGACCCAGGGGAAATACTCGGTGATCCAGGGCGCGCCCATCTCGCGCACCAGGCGCAGGCTCTCGCGGATCTTGGCCGGGTCCGCCTCGTCGGTCAGGCGCGTATGGACGCCGATCTTGGGGTTGAGCGTGCGCACCTGCGCAGGCAGCGGCGTGGGCGTGGGCACGGCGGCGGGCGCCGGGCTAGGCACGTGCGGGGCGAGTTGCGCCAGGATCAGCGCCAGCCCCAGCAGCAGGCCGAGGGGCGCGAGGCGGGACATCACCGGGCGGCGCGCGCGCTGTCGCGGCTGTAGAGGCGGCGGCCCCGCGTGCAGGTGCGGCAGGCGGGGTTATCGCAGAGCAGCGCGCCCCGGTTGCCCGCCAGCAGCGCTTTCGTCCGGTCGATAACCTCCTGCCCCTCCAGCAGCCAGGCCACCGCGCTGCCGATCTGCCGTGTGCGCCGGGGCACCAGGTCGTTCAGCACGTCGAAGCCCAGGCTGCAATCAGGTTCGCGCGGGATCATCAGCGTGCGGGTGCCGCCGGGCGCCGTGGCATCGCGCACCAGGGCGTAGCCCGGCCCGCTGAGATGCGGCAGCCCCACCAGGAACTCGGCGGCGTGGACCGTGGTGTTGCGCGTGTGGTCCACGCCCAGCAGCAGCACCCGCCCGCCCATCCCGGCCAGCACGCGGTACGGGCGCAGCGGGTCGTCGATGGGATGCTCGCCGGTCAGCGCGGCGGCCTGCGCGCCCACCGCCACCACCGACATCAGCGGGTGCGGGCTGCGCCGGGCGCCGGGCCAGGCCAGCAGCGCGGGCGGCACAATGCCCATATCGGCATCACAGGGCGTGGTCGCCGGGTCATAGGCCACCACTCCGCGCGGGATCGCCCCATCCGGCGTGTGCAGGTAGCAACTGCGCCAGGTCATGGTCGGGGCCATCAGCGTGCCCTCCGGCCCCAGCACGGCGAGCAGCGCGCCGATCAGCGCCTGCGGGCCGCCCTCCACCCGGCCAAAGCTGGACAGCGCGGTGTGCACCACGACGTGGTCGCCCGCCCGCACCCCTAGCCCGCGCAGCCCGGCCA
This sequence comes from Chloroflexia bacterium, assembly GCA_035693165.1. GTDB lineage: Bacteria > Chloroflexota > Chloroflexia > QHBQ01 > JAICKM01 > JAICKM01. Next base: position 4,539 of record DASSGZ010000232.1, read on the forward strand.
CCAGCCCGGCCTCGTCAATATGCGGTATCCCGCGTAAGCGATCCCAGATGGTAGTGTCGTCCTTCCGCAAGTGGTCAGTGATGTGCTACGCACCGCTGCGCGATCAGTGGTCAGTAGAGACGAGAATCTCTCTGAAGCGACTACTCGTTGCTGCTGAGTACGGACCACTCGTCTTCACTGACCACTGACCACTCGTTAGTACGCCCGCGCGAAGATGACCCACTGGCCGGCGGGCTTGCCGCAGACCAGGCAGGTGCCCGGCCCCTGGTGCTTGCTCTGGTCCAGCGGGATGCAGCGCGTGGTGGCCTTGGTGTCGTTCTTCACCTGGGTCTCGCAGGCGGCGTCGCCGCACCACCAGGCTTCGATAAAGCCGCGGTTCTCGATCAGTTGCTTGAACTCGTCGTAGGTGTTGGCCCAGTGCGTGTTCTCGGCGCGGAAGCGGACGGCGCGGTCGTAGAGGCCCTGCTGGATGTCCTTCAGCAGATCCTGCACGCGCTCGACCAGCATATCCTGCGAGACCGGCTCCTTGGCGCGGGTGTCGCGACGCACCAGCACTGCCTTGCCCTCGCGTACGTCGCGCGGGCCGACCTCGATGCGCAGCGGCACGCCGCGCAACTCCCACTCGTTGAACTTGAAGCCCGGCGTCGTGTTCTCGCTCCAATCGACCTTGGTGCGCACCCCGGCGCCCTGCAGCGCGTGCTCCAGGCGACCAATGCTGGCGAACACGTCGGCCTTCTCCGTCTCCTTGCGCCAGATCGGCACGAACACGACCTGGAACGGGGCCACCTTCGGCGGCAGGATCAGACCCTGGTCGTCGCCGTGGACCATGATCAGCGCACCGATGATGCGTGTGGACAGGCCCCACGAGGTCGTGTAGGCGAACTTCTCGGCGCCGTCGCGGTCGAGGAACTTGATGTTGAAGCCCCGCGCGAAGTGGTCGGCCAGGTTGTGCGAGGTGCCCGCCTGCAGCGCCTTGCCGTCGCCCATCAGCGCCTCGATGGAGTAGGTGCGGTCGGCGCCGGCGAACTTCTCGGCCTCGCTCTTGCGGCCCGGCACCACCGGGATGGCCAGGTCGTCCTCGCAAAGCGCACGATAGACATCGAGCATCATCAGCGTGCGCTCCTCGGCTTCGTCGTAGGTGGCGTGGACTGTGTGGCCCTCCTGCCAGAGAAACTCCGCCGTGCGCAGGAACAGGCGTGTCACCTTCTCCCAGCGCATCACGTTGGCCCACTGGTTGATCAGCAGCGGCAGGTCGCGATACGACTGGATCCACTTGGCGTACATATAGCCGATGATCGCCTCGGAGGTCGGGCGGATGGCATACGGCTCGGCCAGCTCCTCCTCGCCGCCCTTCGTCACCCAGGCCACCTGGGGGGCGAAGCCTTCGACGTGCTCGGCCTCCTTTTCGAGGAAGCTCTTGGGGATCAGCAGCGGGAAGTAGGCATTGACACAGCCCGAGCGCTTGATGCGCGTGTCGAGGTGATCGCGCACATTCTCCCAGAGGGTATAGCCGTAGGGCCGGATCACCATGCAGCCGCGCACCGGCGAATAGTCGGCCAGTTCGGCGCGCAGGACTACATCGGTATACCAGCGCGAAAAATCATCGCTCTTATCGGTGATGTCCTCGACATAGCTCGAAGCATCGCCCGTGGCGGTCTGCGGTTCGGCCATCAATCCTACTCCTTACCAGTCACAAACGAAAATAAAAGCGGCTCGCCGACCCGCGACCGGGTGGGGCGAGCCACAAAACGGCGGCGGGGCGGTCAGTTCTCGGCGGGCGGCGTCGTGCCGCCTTGCGCATCGGTCTCACCGGCATCGACAAACCCGGCGACCTGATCATGGATGCTTTCCACGTCTTCGCGGGCCGGCGGGCTACCGACCGCCGTGGCCGGGTCCACCGGCTCGGGGCTGTCGATATGGCGGCTCGGAACGGGCGTGCCCTTGCCCGCCGCGGGCCGGCTCCCCGCATCGTCCAGCCCGGCCTGCCTCCGGACGGCCTCCTCCGCCGTGCCCCCGTCGCGGCCGGCGGTGCCCTCAGAATCCGCATTACTGCTCATAGGGTTCCTTTCGCGCGGAGTCGCGCGCATAACACGCATCAACCTGGGCGGCAAGTGCGGCAGACCTGCACCCACTATTATACCCGCGGGCACAAGCCAGCGTCAATCACGCTCGCGGCGGCCAACCTAACCCCCCTGCCCCCCTTCCCGCGGCGGGAAGGGGGAATCGGCGGCGCGAGGGAAAGTGACTCCCCTCCCCGCGGCGGGGAGGGGCCGGGGGAGATGCGCAGCAGGCCGCCCACCGGGATGCCGCCCTTCCAACGCAAGATCGTGACGCGCACCCATCGTCACCCGGCTGCGGCGAGATCGGCCAGCACGGCGGGCAGGTCGGCCATGCGGGCGACCGTGGCGTCGGGGCGGCAAGCGGAGTCAGGCGGGTGAGTGCCGCCGCGCGTGAACAGCACCGCCCGCATCCCGGCAGCCTGCGCGCCCTGCACGTCGAAGCGCGGGTGATCGCCCACATGGACGGCGTGGGCCGGGGTCACATCCAGGCGGGCCAGCGCCCAGGCGTAGAGCCGGGGGTCGCTCTTGTAGTAGCCGGTGTCCCCGCTGGTCGCCACCACCGGGAAGTAGCCCGCCAGGGCGTAGCGCGCCAGCCCCCAGTGG
>DASSGZ010000233.1:0-3978 GCA_035693165.1 Chloroflexia bacterium
GCCGCTACGTAGCGATAATCCGTAGCGGCGCGATTGATCGCGCCCCACCGCCGCCCGCCCAAAATCCGTCTCCAGACTCTTCCGCACCCCGGCCCGGCGCGCTACTATAGAATCATGGCGCCCATCTCCCCCTTCCCGCGCCGGGAAGGGGGCCGGGGGGTTAGGTTGCCCCCGCAGGAGTCCCGCCGGCTAGAAAGACCCCAACCATGCCTAGCACCATCGCGCACCCCGCGCGCCCGCCCTGCTGATAGACAGCTAGACGCGCGCCCGCGCGTGCCCCGCCATCCGCTCCTTCTGGTTGCTTTCGACATTCCCGCCACCACCAGAAGGAGACGAACCCGATGGAATCCATCCGGGGCAAGCACGCCGCGGGCGGCGATGCGGCCACCCTGGCCCGGCAGAGCGCCGGGTATGCCCAGATCCTGATCGACCTCGGCACGGGCGACGGGCGCTTCGTGCGCCATATCGCCGCGACGACGCCGGGCACGTTTGCCATTGGCATCGACCTGTGCGCCGCGAACCTGCGCGCCGCCGCCCGGCGCGCGCCCGCCAACGCCGCCTACCTCGTCGCCGGGGCCTACGCCCTGCCGCCCGCGTTGCACGGCCTCGCCACGCACCTGACCGTCAACTTTCCCTGGGGCGACCTGCTCACCGGGCTGCTGGCCCCGGACGCCCGCCTGCCGGCGGTGCTGGCCGCCCTGGCCCGCCCCGGCGCCCGGCTCGACGTGCGCCTCAACGCCGGCGCGCTGACCGAGGCGGGTTGGACGCTGCCCGCCGCGGGTACAGCCGTCGCGGCGGGGCTGCGGCGCGCGGGGTTCGCCGTCGAGCCGCCCCGGCTCCTCGCCGCCGGCGATCTCCGCGCCTGCCCCACCACCTGGGCGCACCGCCTCGCCTTTGGCCGCGACCCCCGCGCCCTCTACCTGCGCGGCACCTACACGCGATACGCGCCGCCCGCGCAGCCCACCGGCGCGCCGGCCCCGCGGACTGAACCACCGAAATAGCGACGGGCGCGACCTGCGTCGCGCCCGTCCTCTTCCCTTATCAACTACCGAGCACTGCCTACTCGTCGTACTCAGCGCTCAGCCCTCGTCACCGCTGGCGCAGGTCCAGCCCGTCGAGATCCCGGTTGACCGGAATGTTGTGGAGCGTGGTCAGGAAGTCGTAGTGGACCGTCGCCGGGTTTGGCGGCGGCGACCCTACCACGCTGTCCGTGCGGTACATCACGCCCAGGATGAACTGCTGGTTCGCGCCGGCGCCGTTCACCGTCAACGACACCTGCCCGTTCTGCACGGTCAGGCTGCGGGGGAGCGCGCTCACGGTGCAGTCCGCGTTGTAGAGGGTCACGTGCGCGGGCACGCTGTTCTGCACGTCGAACAGCGGCACGCCACTCTGGTCATTGCTCTGGAGCACCCGCACGGTGAAGCTGCCCGCGGCATAAGTGGTGAACTGGGTGAAGTACGAGAAGGCACCCGGCGCCACCGAGTTGATCCGCTGCTGCTTCAGCTTATACAGGGCCTCACCCACCACGGTCGCGCCGCCGGCTGCATACTGGCTGCACGTAGCGGTGCTGGCGACGATCCGGGCCGTGTTCACCAGCGCCGGCAGGGTGAAGCGGGCGACCTGCGGCTCATGGTCGCTGGCCTGGTCGGCGAACTCCGAGTTTACGTGCACCACGTCTTCGGTGAACGGCACGTTGTTGTAGATCTGCGGGCTGACCAGGATGTGGTCAATCGCCTGCGAGTTGCCCTCGAACACATACGTGTAGCGCTCGGCCTGCGGCAACGTCTCGATCAGATCATAGAGCACGTTGCCGTCTTTGAGCATATTCAGCGTGTCCGAGAACTCGAAGTCGTTGAGATCGCCGTCCACCACGATGTTGGCCGCCGGGTCCTTCAGCAGGATGCTCGCCACGAAGTCGTGCACGATCTGTGCCTGCGCGTGGCGCTGGATTTCGGAGCTACGCTGCGGCGGCTGGAACCGCCCGAACAGTGGGTCGTCGCCGCCCTTGGAGTTGAAGTGGTTGGCGATCACGAACAGTTTCTGGCCGTGGAACAGGAACTCGCCGGCCAGGGGCTTGCGGCTGCTGTTGAAGGCGTCGTTGGTCGGATCGATGCGGCCAGGGCTGAAGGAGAGTTCCGGCCCATCGGCGCCGTCCACCACGCTAACGGCAGCGGTGGAGGTGCCGCCGGGGCGGTCGATGAAGCTGACGCCGCGGTCGGTGCGGAACAGAAAGCCCACGCGGATGTTGCCGCCGGGCTCGCCGCCATCCTGATCGTTCACCGGGTTGATCTGGCGATATTGATAGGTCGGGCCGCCCGCCGCTGCGACCGCGTCGATCAGCTTCTGCCAGGTCACGTCGGCATTGACCACGCCGTTATCGGTCGCGCCGTTGTTGTCCTGGATCTCCTCGATGGAGAGGATGTCGGGCGAACGCAGGTTGTTGACGATCAGCCCGGCCAGGGTGTCGAACTTGGTCTGCGGGTCGCCTGGATCGAGGTTCTCGACGTTGAAGGCGCCGAACGAGATCTTGTTGGGATCGGTGACGGGCGCTGCCACTTCGCGGGCCAGCCCACCAGCGACCAGCGCCGGCAGGTCCGTCACTTGCAACTTGAAGTTGCCGAAGTTGTAATCCATAACGCCGATCGTAGCGCCGGGGAAGCGGTCCGCGACGTTGACCAGCGGCAGGTTAGGGCCGCCGTCGATCAGGTCATTGAGGATGATGCGCTCGGGGTTGAAGTCGGTGGGGCGGATGATGATGCCGCCGCGGGTGGTGCGTACACTTGCATTGGCGCCGCTATCCACCAGCACCGGGATCTCGCGGTTGCTGCTAAAGTCGGAGGTGGGGCCGGAGGCGACGGCATCGTTGATCTGGACGCGCATGCCCTCCAGGCTCTCGTAGAAGTCGATGCCGTCCTCGTCGGGATCGAAGGTGCCGCTGGTCTCCACACTGCCGTTCGCGTCGTCCTCGATCACCGTGGTGGGCGGCGTCCGCCCGCCGGCGCCGATCACGACCGGCGTGGGCAGCGCGTTACCGGACGAGACCAACGTGATGATGGGGCTGCCGATCTCGGTGGTCGTCAGGTTGGTGCCGGAACTGCCGCCCGGCCGGAACTCCGAGACCCGCCCCCTGACCGTCACCTGATCACCGACATTGACGGTGGGCGCCGAGTTGGTGAAGACGAAGACCCCTTCGGAGGTCGCGTCGTCGCTGTCGGGATTCGGGTCCTGCAGGTAGAAGCCGTTACTGACTTTGGCGGTGACGATACTCGGCAGAATGTTCACTTGCTGGCCGGTGCTGGGCGACAAATGTGCCGCGCCCTGGATGTCGTGGATATGGACCGGGGGAACCGGCGTCGGGGTGGACGTGGGCGTATTGGTCGGCCCGCCGCCGCTGCCGCTGTTGCGCGGGTTCGGCGCGCCGGCTGCGAAATCCGCCGAGTTGTTGTCGGTATCAGTGCCCGTCGCGTTCCGCGAGTCCGCCGTGGTGTTGCTCAAGCCGGGTGCGGGGCCGGTCCCCTCGAAACAGTTTGTGGTTGATCCATAGCCGACGAAATCGACAATCACGGCACCAGTGGGGCACGTACCGGTCAATGTTGTCGCATTAGTCACCAGTGCCACTTTGCCGGCGGTGGCAGCCATGGCGATGGTACCGGTTATATCGGGAGTCGGCAAGGGGATCGTCCCTCCCGCGCCCTGGGCTTCCTGGATGAGATAATATTGGCCCGGCGCCAGGCTACCCGACAGACTGGTTTTCGACCACGAACTGCCCATCGTGCTGGCATATTGTACCGACCAGCCGGTCATATCGACAGGCACGGAGCCACGGTTGAACAGCTCGATGAAGTCGTTGGTGTAGGTGGCGCCGGAGTTGCCCCCGCCGCCGTAGACCTGGCTGATGACCACGCCGTCGGAGACGGCGAGGGCCGGGCGCGCGGTGAGTTGCACCGCCGCCAGCAGGCCGGCAAAGGTGGCGACGAC
>DASSGZ010000234.1:0-31459 GCA_035693165.1 Chloroflexia bacterium
ACCAGGACGCCGAAGACGTGGTGCAGGAGGCGTATCTGCGCGCGTTCAAGTTCTTCGACGGCTACCGCGGCGGCGACAGCGGCGCCTGGTTGCTGACCATCGTGCGCCACACCTGCTACACCTGGTTGCAGCAGCGTGGCAGCCCGGATCTGACCACGGCGTTTGACGAAGACTTGCATAGCGACGGTTGCGAGACCGATAACCCGGAACGGCTGGCAATCCAGCACGCCGACGCCCAGGTGTTGCGCGAGGCGCTGGAGGCGCTGCCGGTGGAGTTTCGCGAGGTGGTGGTGCTGCGCGATCTCGAAGGGCTGTCCTATAAGGAGATCGCCGCCGTCGCCGCGGTGCCGCTGGGCACCGTCATGTCCCGCCTGGCGCGGGCCCGCAAGCGGTTGCAGCTTTGGCTGGCTCCGCGCATGAGCAAGGAGCGGTAACGTGAGCTGTGAGACGACGCGACCCTTGATCGAGGCGTATGTGGACGGGGAACTGGACCTCGTGCGCGCCGTGGAGATCGAGCAGCACCTGCAAAGCTGTGCCGCCTGCACGCGGGTGTATCGCAATCAGCAGGCGTTACATACGGCCCTGGCCTCGACGGCGGGCGCGCTCTACTACACGGCCCCGGCGGGCTTGCAGAGGCGCATCCAGGACTCGGTGCGCAAAGCGGAGCCGGAACGGTCGATCCGCTGGGTCTTGCCCTGGCGGAACCTGAGCCTGGTGGCGGCGGTGGCCGTGGTGCTGCTCGCCAGTTGGGCCGTGCTGCGGTTCGCGGCCGCGCCCTCGGGCGAGGCGCTGCTGGCGCAGGAGGTGGTCGCCGGACATGTGCGCTCGCTGCAGGCCAACCACCTGGGCGATGTGATCTCGACCGATCAGCACACGGTGAAGCCGTGGTTCGACGGTAAGATCGATTTCGCCCCGCCGGTCACGGATTTCGCGGCGCAAGGTTTCCCGCTCTGGGGCGGGCGGCTGGACTACCTGGACAACCGGCCCGTCGCCGCGCTGGTCTATCAGAAGCAGAAGCACTTTATCAACGTGTTCATCTGGCCCGCCCCAGGGGCCGGCCCCACGACGCCGCAAGCCCTGGCCGAACAGGGCTACAACCTGGAGCACTGGGTCCAGGGCGGCATGAATTACTGGGTCATCTCCGACGTGAACAGCGCCGACCTGCACACGTTCGTCCAACTGTTGCAGAAATAGCCCTACTTGTCATGCGAATAGACCGTCACACGAGAATTGTCATTCTGAGCGCAGCGAAGAATCTCGTAGCCCAAAAGACGAGACTCTTCGCTGCGCTCAGAGTGACAATGCAGACTCAGCCGATCAGGATGGCGCGGGCGGGGGCGCCGTCGCAGTCGCGCAGCTTGACCGGCAGGCAGACCAGTTGGTAGAGGCCCGGCTCAATGCCGTTCATGTTGAGGCCCTCGACCGGGATGACGCCCGCGCCCAGCAGGATCTGGTGCGGGGTGGGGCCGTCGTCGAACGGGGCGACGGAGAGATAGTCTACCCCCACCAGGCGCACGCCGTGATCGACCAGCCACTGGGCGGCGTCCGGACGCACGGCCACAAAGTTCTCGTGGAACGTGGAGTCGTCCTGGGTCCAGTAGGCGGAGTTGCGAGTGTGGAACAGCAGGCGCGTGGTGCCGGGCGGGATGTGCTGCGCGTCCAGCACGGCTGCCGTGATGTCGTTGACCTCATCGCCGAGGCGGACCACGAGGGCCGGGCCGACCAGCACGTTGAGGTCGAGGCTATCGACGCCGGGGCGGCCGGGCACAAAATGGATCGGCGCATCGACATGCGTGGCCGTATGCACGCCCATGTTGAGGTCGGAGACGTTGGCGGCGTCGCCCTTGTCCATGCTCATAACGCGCTCGATCTTGATCGGCGGGTTGTCGGGCCAGTGGACCATGCCCGAGTAGACCGTGTTCGAGATGTCGTAGATTTTCATGGCGTCTCCCTGCATATACGGAATGGACTCCCCGGTTGCCGGGACGGTGGCGTAGCGCTGTGTTGCTTGCTACAGCACAGGCCGATCCAAGGCAAATGGGTGGGGCGGCAGGCCGGTTTGAAACTGGCTCCTACAGCGCGAGGGGGAAGCAGGCCGGTTTGGAACGGGCGACTGCCTGGACTGGTTTGAAACCGGTCCCTACAGCGCGGCGAAAACCGTCCGGTGGGGTGTGCTATAATGCGGGCAAACGCGACGGCTAACCACGTAGAGGAGGGAACGACGATGTTCTGGAACGAGGAAGTCGAAACGCTGCCCCGCGAGCAACTGCGCGCCTTGCAACTGGATCGCCTGCGCGACACGGTGGCGATGGTCTATGAGCGGGTGCCCTTCTTCCGCGAGAGCTTCGACCGCGCGGGCGTCAAACCCGGCGATCTGCAGAGCCTGGACGACCTGCAGCGGTTCCCGTTTACGCGCAAGAGCGACCTGCGCGAGCACTATCCCTTCGGCCTTTTCGCCCGCCCGCTGCACGAGGTGGTGCGCATCCACGGCTCGTCGGGCACCAAGGGCAAGCCGACCGTGGTAGGCTACACGCGCCAGGACATCGACACCTGGGCGGAGGTCTGCGCCCGGTCGCTGGCCGCGGGGGGCGCCGCGCCGGGCGATGTGGTGCACAACGCCTACGGCTACGGCCTCTTCACCGGCGGCCTGGGCATCCACTACGGCGCGGAGACGATGGGCTGCATGGTCGTGCCTATGTCGGGCGGCAACACGGCGCGCCAGGTAATGCTGTTGCAGGATTTCGGAGCGCGCGTCCTCGCCTGCACGCCCTCCTACGCGCTGAACATCGCCGATCACCTGCAGGCCACCGGCATCGCGCCGGGCAGCCTCAAGTTGGAGTACGGCGTGTTCGGCGCGGAACCCTGGACCGAGGAGATGCGCGCCGAGATCGAGCGCCGCCTGGAGATCACCGCGCTCGACATCTACGGCCTGAGCGAGATCATCGGGCCGGGCGTCTCCATGGAGTGCTGGCAGGGCAAGAGCGGGCTCCACGTCTGGGAGGACCATTTCCTGGTCGAGATCATCGACCCGGCGACGGGCGAGCGCGTGCCCGAAGGCCAGGAGGGCGAACTGACCTTCACCAGCCTGACCAAGGAAGCCTTCCCGCTGGTGCGCTACCGCACCGGCGACGTGTGCAGCTTCACCACCGCGCCGTGTCCCTGCGGGCGGACACATGGGCGTATGAGCCGCGTCAAGGGCCGCACCGACGATATGCTGGTCATCCGCGGCGTGAATGTCTTCCCCTCCGAGATCGAGCGGGTGCTGCTGACGCATCCCGAACTGGCGCCGTACTACCAGATCATCGTCGACCGCACCAGCAGCATGCCCCGGCTGGAGGTGGACGCCGAGGTGGGCGAGGCGTTCTTCCACACCATGGGCGGGTCGGTGATGGCCGAGCAACTCGACTCGGCGATCCAGGATGTGCAGCGGCTCCGGCGGCGGCTGGAGGAGAACTTGCAAACGGCACTATCGCTGCACGCGCACGTCAACCTCAAGCCGCCGGGCAGTGTCCCGCGCAGCGAGGGCAAGGCCGTGCGGGTGGTGGAACGCAAGTAGCGATCGGCGCCCTGCGGCGGCGGGCTGGTTTGGTGGAAAGGTACAAATGTGCCTCACGGTACCGCGAAGCCGGCGGGGCGATTCGTAGGGGCGCCATTGATGGCGCCTGCCGGCCCACCCGGATGCTGGGCGGCGGCACGCCGCTACGAGCCAGATCGCGGTAAGGCGGCAGGCGCCACCAATGGCGCCCCTACGGAGGGTGGGGGTGCGCGGTGGGACCGGCGGGCTGTTCCATGCCCTCAGCCGGGGCGGCAGATGGCGGATTGGGAAATACGCCTGTAGACTCATGCGGCGTGCCGCCGATGGCGGTACACTGAGGCGGTATCGTTGGGGCGCCGGAGGCCGGCGCCTGTGGATTGACTCGGTTAGCCCAAAGGAGGCCCCTGATGCAAATGGCTGTGCTAGTCCAGATGCCGATGAAGTCGCTCGTGATCCGCGCGGGGCGCGGTGCCTCTTTAGAGGCAGGCGTGCGGGGCACGGTCTAGCGGTTCGACCGGTCAGCCGGTCGCTTGCACTTGCCAGGCACGGGTCGCCGTCGCCTGTACCTCTGTGTCCCCTGCGCCTCTCGTGGGCGCGGCCCGGTGCCGCGTCCCGCCTCTGCCATGCCTCCGCTGACCCGCGGATCTCGCGAGCGTATCTAGCCTGATTCCGCAGCCGCCTGGGCTGCATAAAGGAGATACTCGTGAAGAATCCGCGCGCGTATCGCGTGTACCTGTTCATGGAGGCCGCGTCCTCCTTTTGCCTGACGACCATCTTTCTGCTGGCCGCCGTCTACCGGCTGCAAACCGTCCACCTGGACGCGCTGCAACTGGTGCTCGTCGGCACGGTGCTGGAACTGTCGTGTTTCGTGTTCGAGGTGCCGACCGGGGTGGTCGCCGATACCTATAGCCGCCGTCTTTCGGTGATCCTCGGGTTTGTGTTTATCGGCGCGGCCGAGTTGGTCGAAGGCTCGATCCCCGCGTTTGCCGCCGTGCTGCTGGCGCAGGTCATCTCCGGGCTGGGTTACACCTTCCTCAGCGGGGCGACGGAAGCCTGGATCGCCGGCGAAGTGGGCGAGGACCACCTGACCCACGTGTTTCAGCGCGCCGGGCAGGCCGGGGAGGTGGGCCATCTGCTGGGCATCGGGGCGGCGGTGGGTCTGGGCAGCGTGGGTCTCAACTGGCCGTTCCTGGCCGGGGGCGTGGGGATGATCGTCCTGGGCCTGGTGCTGGCGCTGATCATGCCGGAGACCGGCTTCGAGCCGACCCCGCGTGGTGAGCGCACGTCCTGGCAGCACATGGCCGCCACCTTCCGCGACGGGCTCGGCGTGATCCGCGCCCGCCCGGTGCTGCTCAGCTTCCTGGTCATCGCCGTCTTCTTCGGCATGACCAGCGAGGGCATCGACCGGCTCTGGGAGGCACATCTGCTGACCAACTTCGCCTTCCCCGCGCTGGGCGGGCTGACCTCGCTGGTCTGGTTCGGCCTGATCAGCGTGGCCGGGTCGCTGCTCTATCTCGGCGCGACTGAGCTGGTGCGGCGGCGGGTCAACACCGACCAGCCGGGGGCCGTGGTGCGGGCGCTCATCGTGCTTAATGTTCTCGCCGTCGGGGCGCTGATCCTGTTTGGCCTTGCCGGCAGTTTCGCGCTGGCCGTGGCGGCGTTCCTCGCCTACGGCACCTGCCGGGGCGTGGGCGGGCCGCTCCATCGCGCCTGGCTGGCGACCAGCATCGATCCGCGCCTGCGCGCCACCGTGCTCTCGATGATCAGCCAGGTGGACGCCGTCGGGCAGATCGCCGGGGGGCCGGTTATCGGCGCGGTGGGCAAGGCGTTCTCCATCCGCGCGGCGCTCGTGCTGGCCGGGGTGCTGCTGGCGCCCACGCTGCCGCTCTTCGTGCGCGCCGGGCGGCGGGCGCAGGCGCTGCCGGACGCGGCGGACGGGCCGGTGCCCCTGGCGGAAGCCTAGCGACTGGCGGAGCCGGTTCGCCGTGCGCGAGCCGGGTTTACTGTGCCGGCGCCGGGCTGCGCGCCAGCCGGCGGCGGGTGAGCCAGCCGTGGCGCGGGGCGAACACGTAGGAGACGCCGAACAGGAGCGTGACCAGCAGCACAATGGTGCCGCCCGCCGCGAAGTCGCCGTGGTAGGAGACCAGCAGGCCGCCGATGCCGGCCAGAATGCCGAACAGCGCGCTGAGGGCCATCATCACCGGGAGGCGGTCGGTCCAGAGCCGGGCGGCGGCGGCCGGCGTGACGAGCATGGCGACGACCAGGATGTTGCCCACGGCTTGCAGCGACACGATGATGGTCAGGGCGATGCCCAGCAGCAGGCCCATGTCGAGCAGGGCCACGGGCAGGCCCATCGCCTCGGCCATCTCGCGGTCGAACGCGGTCAGCACCAGTTCCTTGTTGAAGAAGGCCAGCGCGCCCAGCACCAGCACGGCCACCGCGACGCTGATCAGCACATCGGTGGTCGAGACGCCCAGCACCTGGCCGACCAGGAAATCGGCCAGGTTGCCGGTGTAGCCCTTGACCTGGCTGATCAGCACCACGCCGAGGGCGAAGGCCCCGGTGAACAGCACGCCGATGGCGCTGTCCTCGGAGACGCGGCGGTTGCGCGCGATCCCGGCGATGCCGATCACGGTCAGGATGCCGAAGACGAGGGCCCCGGCGAAGAGGTTGATATTCAGCAGAAAGGCGATGACCACGCCGGGAAAGATGGCGTGAGCCAGGGCGTCGCCGAGGAAGGCCATGCCGCGCAGCACGACGTAGGCGCCGATGACGCCGCAGGTCAGCCCCATCAGGATGACTTCCAGCAGCGCGCGCTGCATGAAACCGTATTGTAAGGGATCGGTAAACCAGGTGATCACAGCGCGGGCCTCCGGCTATTGGGTCGCTTCCGGGTCCCGGCAGAGCGGGTCGTTGGCGGGCAGGTGTTGGTGATGGTGGTCGTGGGCGTGGGTGTGCGGGTGGCTGTGCCCGCCGCCGTGGCCGTGTTCGTCGGGCACTAGCAGGGTGGCGCCGTGGCCGGCGAATTCCTCGGGCACCAGCAGCGTCTGCCCGCCATAGGTTTGCCGCAGCATGTCCGGGGTAAGCACCTCGGCGGGCGGGCCGTAGCAGACGATGCCGTGGTTGACCAGCACGATGCGGTCGCACCACCCGGCGGCCAGTTCGAGGTCGTGGGTCGCCATGACGACGGTGTGCCCGGCGGCGCGTTGCTGCCGCAGTAGGCTGCCGATCACCTCCTGGGTGGAGGCGTCCACGCCGTTCAACGGCTCGTCCAGCAGCAGCAGGTCGCCCTGCTGCACCAGGGCGCGCGCCAGGAAGACGCGCTGCTGCTGGCCGCCGGAAAGCTGGCTGATCTGCCGGTGGGCGAAGTCCTGCATGCCCACCTGGACCAGCGCTTCGTGCGCCAGTTGTTCGTCGGCGGGGCCGGGGTGGCGGCCCCAGCCCAGGCAGGCGGTGCGGCCCATCAGCACCACGTCGGCCACCGTGACTGGGAAGTCCCAGTTGACGGCCTCGCGCTGGGGCACGTAGCCCATGGTGCGGCGGGCGGCGCCGCTCGCCACCGGCTGCCCGGCCACGCGCACCTCGCCGCTGCGCGCGGGCAAGATGCCCAGGATCGTCTTGATCAGCGTCGATTTGCCCGCGCCGTTTGGCCCGATGGCGCCGACGATCAGGCCCCAGTCGAGCGTCAGGTTGATTTTCTCCAGCACCGGCGCGGCATCATAGCCTACCGTTACATCGCGGAGCACGGCGGCAGGTGCCTGGTTAGCGGCAGGCTGGGCGGCGGCAGCCGGGCGGGCTGCGGTTTGACCGATCATTTGAGAGCCCTCACTATGGTCTGCGTATTGTAACGCATCATGCCTTCGTAGGTATACGCCGGGCTGTTGGGTGGCCCCAGTGTGTCGCCGTACAGCGTGTCCACCACGTTCACGCCCGCCTCGACGGCGATCTGCTTTTCGAGCTTGGGGTTGATCGAACTCTCCAGGAAGATGGCGCGCACGTGCTGGGCTTTGATCTTGTCTATCAGGTCGGCCAGTTGCCTGGCCGACGGTTCGGCGCTGCTGTCCATGCTGGGCACCACCGAGCCGACGAAGGTCAGGCCGTAGCGGCGGATATAGTAGCCGAAGGCGTCGTGGTTGGTGACCATCTTGCGCTGGTCGGGCGGGATGGTCGCGATCTGGCGCATGATGTCGCTGTCGAGTTGCTTAAGCATGGCAAGATATGCGTCGGCGTTGGTCTGGTAGGCGTCTTTGTTCGCCGGGTCGGCGGCGATCATGGCGTCGCGGATGTCGCGAGTCATAGTCATGGCGTTGGTCACGTCAAACCAGACATGGGGATCGGGGCCGGACTCCTCGCCCGCGCCGGATTCTACCTTGACACCGCCGGTGACGGTAACGACCGGGTGATTGCCCCCGGCGTTCTGCACCACCTTGTCCAGCCAGTGGTCGAGACCCATGCCGTGGCGCAGCACCAGGTCGGCGTTGGCGATCAACTGGACATCGCTCGGCTTGGGTTCGTAGGCGTGGGGATCGTCGCTGGCCTGCAAGATGGGCGTCACCTTGGCCGCATTCCCCGCGACGGCATCGGCCATCGAGCGGATCTGCGTGGTGGTGACGGTGACGTGCAACACGTGGCCGCCGGCGGGCGGCGTGCCGGTGCCGTCGGGCGGCACCGAGGGAGTCGCCGAGTCGCCGCACCCGCTCACCAGCGCCATGAGCCCGGCCAGGGCGACGATCAGGCCGCCACGGCGGCCTCGTTTGTAATACAACATTGCTTCCTGGTTCCTTGTAACCAATTGCCGGCCTAACCCGGTCAGGCCGAAATGTCCCGGCCCGCGGGCGCCTGTTCCCGGCAGGCGGCGCAGACCCCATAGAGTTCGAGCCGATGATCCAGCATCTGGAAGGCGTTGCGCCGGGCCACGGCGGCGATGGACGCCTCCAGGTCGCCCTCGACAAAGTCCCAGACGGCGTGGCAGGACGAACAGATGAGATGGTGGTGATGGACCGGCTCGCAGGCCAGGTAGGCCGCGCCGGCCCCGCCGATCTGCTCGTCGTGCATGCGCTGGAGCAGGCCGAGGTCGGCCAGCAGGTCGAGCGTGCGGAAGACGGTGGCCCGCCCGATGCCCGCATCCTGGCTTTGCAGGGCGGCGTAGATCTCGGCGGCGGTGAACGGGCCGGGCCGCCGGGCGATCTCGGCCAGCAGCCGGCGGCGCGGCGCGGTGCGTTTGTAGCCCTGCGCTTCCAGCCGCTGGAGCAGCGTTTCCAGGTCAGGCATGGCGATGTAATCCCCTGTCCGTGCGCTAACTGATATTCAGTATCATCTACGCCATTCTAGCACAGTGCGGCGGGCTTGTCAATGGGCGCCCGGCCCATTAATGGGCGGGTTAAGTCGTCAGGCCGCGCAGGCGGGCTTGGTAGCGGTAGCCGGAGGCTTGAGCCTCCGGCTACCGCCTCCGGGCGGCGGCAGGGTATTTCGGCTATAATGGCGAGTGGTGCGGTGCTGGCGCGCTTTGTGCTGCTGGCGCTATGGGGCGCCGGTTGGCGCTCACTACCTCAAGCAGGAGATTTCCGATGCGTTTGGTGACTTATCATGAAGTGGACGAACTGCGCCTGGGCGTGCTGCATGGCGACCAGGTGATCGACGTGCAGCGCTGGCTCAGCCCGCCCAGCGAGCCGCTGCCCACGACGATGATCGGGCTGATCGCCATGGGCGAGACGGGGCTGCAACGGCTGCGGCAGGCGCTCGACCTGCTGCCCGAGCACGCGCTGGCCGGGGCGCCGCGCCTGGATGCGCTGAAGCCGGCGGCGCCGATCCCGCGCCCGCGCAAGAACGTGTTCTGCATCGGCCAGAACTACGCGGCCCACGCGGCGGAGCAGAACCAGGCGCCCCCGGCGCGCCCCGCCGTGTTCACCAAGGCGCCCACGGCGGTGACGGGGCCGTATGACCCCATCTTGCTGGACCCGGCGGTGTCCGAGATGATGGACTGGGAGGTTGAGCTGGGCGTGGTGATCGGCGAGGGCGGGCGCGGCATCAAGCGGGAGCAGGCGCTGGACCACGTCTTCGGCTACACGGTGATCAACGACGTGTCGGCCCGCGACATCCAGTACGGGCATGGCGGCCAGTTCTTCCTGGGCAAGAGCCTCGACACCGCGTGCCCGATGGGGCCGTGGATCGTGACGCGCGACCAGATCGCCGACCCGCAACAGTTGCGCCTGACCTGCCGCGTGAACGGCGAGACCAGGCAGGACTCTGATACCTCGGATATGATCTTCACGGTCGCGGCGCTGATCGAGTGGCTGTCGCGCGGCATGACCCTGGAGCCGGGCGACATCATCGCCACCGGGACGCCGAGCGGCGTGGGCCATTTCCGCAAGCCGCCGATCTACCTGCATCCCGGCGATCTCGTGGAATGCGAAGTCGAGGGCGTGGGCACGCTGCGCAACCGGGTGGAACTGTGGCCCGGCGGCCCGCGCTAGCCGTCGCCGCCGGACTCGCGCTGCTGCTGGTGTTGTGGGGGTTGGTGGGCGTGGGGGCGCTGCGCGGCCTGGATGGGCCGGTCCATGCCTGGACGCTGCGCCACCGCCCACCCGGCAGCGGCACGCTGATCAAATGGCTGCTGGCCGGGGAGATGCTGGTGCTGGCGGGGGTGCTGGCCTGGCTGCTGCGCGGGCACCTGGGGCTGTTGGCCCGCCTGGGCGCGCTGGTGATCGGCGCCGAGGGCGTGGTCTGGGCGCTCAAGCACGCGGGCCGCGGCTGGGACGTGCCCTGGTACGCCAACAACTTTCCCAGCGGCCACACCACCGTTGGTGCGCTGCTCTGCCTGCTGCTGGCGCGAGTCCTGACCGCGCTGCCGGGGCCGGCAACCGGCCCGGTGGGGATGCGGCGGAGCTTGTGTTTCGCGCTGGCCGGGCTGTTCGGGGCGCTGGCCGTGTTCCCCATGGGCCACGTGCCGAGCGAGATGGTGGGCGGCTTCGTGCTGGCGGACACCGCGGCGCAGATCGGCGCGGGCTGGATCGCCGCTGCGGTGCCGGTTGACAGCGCGGGGCGCCTTTTGCATACTGGCGAGGGCCGGCCACCTGTCTGATGCGAACAGCATACGCTGACGATGCACGAGTACGGGCGCGATAAATCGCGCGACTACACGGACTTCTCTCTGAATCTCGGCTGACTATAGGATTACTTATGCCGATAGATGTCGATCTGTTCCGCCGCGTGATGGGGTCGTTTGCGAGCGGGGTGACGATTGTCACAACCCTGGAGCCGGACGGACAGCCGCGCGGGTTTACCGTCAGCGGCATGTCGTCCCTCTCGCTCGACCCCTTGCTGCTGCTCATTTGCGTGAGCGCGAATTCGGCGACGCTGGCCGCCATCCAGGACCGCGACGTTTTCACCGTGAACATCCTGACCGAGGCGCAGCGCGAGCTGGCGCAACGATTCGCCTCGCGCGAACAAAACAAGTTCGCCGGAGTGGCCTGGCGGGCAGGGGAGACGGGCACGCCGCTGCTGGACGGCGCGCTGGCCTACGCCGAGTGCCGCGTCTTCCGCATCTACGAAGGCGGCGATCATGTGATCATCCTGGGGGAGATTGTGGCGGCGGGGGCCGGGGACGCCGTGCCCCTGCTCTATTTCCGCGGGCGCTACGGCGTGTACCACGGCGGCATCGCTTCCGTCCTCGGGTCGGCGGAGGATTGGGAGATCTGGTAGGGCCGTCCCCAGCATCAACATAGGAGACAAGCGTGACAGTATCGCTATCGGAGCGGGGCGCGGAACAGTTGCGGCTGCTGCGCGGGCAGCACATCCTCAGCGTGGAGCAGTTTACCCCGGCCTTGCTGCAGCCCTTGTTCGCCCAGGCCAAGTCGTTCGCCACGCTGGTGGCGTCCGGGCAGCGCAGCACGCCGCTGGAGGGCCTGATCGTCGCCAACCTGTTCTATGAGCCGAGCACGCGCACCGACCTGTCGTTCCAGGCAGCGGTGGCGCGGCTGGGCGGGCGCATCATCACCACGGCGGGGGGCGTGCACTATTCGTCGGTGACGAAGGGCGAGAGCCTGCACGATACCGTCAAGACGATCGGCTGCTACGCCGACGCGATTGTGCTGCGCCACCCGGTGCAGGGTGCGGCGCGCGAGGCGGCGGAGGCATCGGACGACCTGAGCCACACCACGGGCCGCCGCGTGCCGATTATCAACGCGGGCGACGGCATCGGCGAACACCCCACGCAGGCGCTGCTGGACCTCTACACGATCAAAGACCGCTTCGGCGTGCGCCTCGACGGTCTGACTATCGGCTTCACCGGCGACCTGCGCAACGGGCGCACCGTCCACTCGCTGATCAAGCTGCTGGCGATCAACGGCGACAAGGTGCGGCTGGTCTGCATCGCGCCCGCGACGCTGGCGATGCCCGCCGAATATGTGCAGTTCGCGCGCTCGCGGGGCATCGAGGTGCGCGAGACCGAAGACCTGCTGAGCGCGATGCCCCATCTCGATGTGCTGTATGTGACGCGGGTGCAGAAGGAGCGCTTCGTCAGCCAGCACCTCGAAGAACTGGCCGCGCGGGCCTTCGGCGGGCGTTACGAGCACCTGGATGCCGAGACCCAGGCGGCGCTGCGCCCGGTTGCCGAGATCCACGCGGCCCGCGAGTATGCGCGGGCCAGCGCGAATTACGTCATCGACGAGATGATCATGCGGCTCGCCAAGCCCGATATGATCCTGATGCACCCGCTGCCGCGCGTGACCGAGATCCCGGTGGACATCGACCAGGACACGCGCGCCTACTACTTCCGGCAGGTGGAGAACGGCATGTATATCCGCATGGCGCTGCTGGCGGCGGTGCTGGACCGCGGGCGGTAGCCCGCTAGCGCCCGGAGTCCGCGGGGAGCAGCACGCGCCCGCTGCCGGGCGTCGCCAGCACCTGGCCGTCGCGGACGACCTCGGCGCCGCGCAGGACGACGCGCCGCACCTGGCCCTGGACCGGCATCCCGGCGAAGGGCGTCCAGCCGCACTTGGTATACTGCCCGGCGTCGGCGATGGTCCAGCGGGCGGCGGGGTCGATCTCGATGTAGGTGTCCGGCGGGGCCGGCAGGCCGAAGACGCGGCGCGGCGTGGTCGCCATGAGTTCGACCAGCCGATCCAGCGTGAGGCGCCCGGCGGCGACGGCGGTGAGCATGAGCGGCAGCGCGGTCTGCAGGCCGGGCACGCCGTAGGCCGGGGTGGGGCCCTCTTTCTCAGCGCGGGTGTGCGGCGCGTGGTCGGTGGCGATCATGTCCACGGCGTCCAGGTTGGCCCAGAGCGCGTCTACGTCCGCGCCGGTACGCAGGGGCGGCTTCATCAGGCCGTAGGGACCGAGCCGCGGCAGGTCGGCGTCGCTGAGGAAGAGGTGGTGCGGAGCCACCTCGCAGGTGACGGCGATCCCGCGTGCCTTGGCTCCGCGGATCAGCTCGATCTCGGCGCCCAGGCTGACGTGGCAGAAGTGGACGCGGCGCGGGTGGACGGCCAGCAGGCCCAGCACGGCGGCCACGGTGCGCTCCTCGGCGTGGACCAGCAGCGGCTTCTCGGCGGGCCAGGCGGCGAAGATCGCCAGCATCGACTCCAGGCGCTCGACCAGCAGCGTGCCGGTGGTGTGGTCCAGATAGAGCTTGAGGCCGAAGACCTGGGATTCAACCGCCGGGTAGGTGTCCAGGTTATCCGGCGTGGCGCCGTAGTGGAAGCCGATGTCGCAGCAGGCGCCGGCGGCGGCGCGCCGGGCTTTGCCGGCCAGGGCGGCGGGGGTGATCGTCGGGGCGCCGGGGTTGTTGGGCATATCGAGCACGGTGGTGATGCCGCCGGCGAGGGCCGCGCGGGTGCCGTGGGCAAAGTCTTCCTTCTGTTCGCTGCCGGGTTCGCGCAGGTGGACATGCACGTCGACCAGGCCGGGGAGGCGGACGGTAGCCATCGGCTCAGGCGGCGGGGGCGGCGCTGGGCCGCGGCAGCGCGTGGGCCGGCGCGGCGGGCTGGCAGGTTTCGCACCAGAAGGTCCAGCGGCCTTCGCCCGGACCCTGGCGCTTCTGGCGGATCTTCGTGCCACAGCGGTGGCAGGGCTGATTGGTGCGCCGGAACACCCAGTGGCGCTTGCCGCGCCCGCCCGGCAGGATGCCGCCCTCCAGCAACTCGCGCAGGTCGTCGGGCACCGTCCAGCCGCGCCGGCGCAGGGCGCGCTGGCCGATCAGCGGCACGGTCTCGGCCAGGCACTCCAGGTCGGCGGGGGTGAGCGCGCCCACGAGCCGCCAGGGGTCGAGCCGGCACTCGAACAGGATCTCGGCCTTGAGGTAGTTGCCCACCCCGTTGGCGACCGTCTGGTCGAGCAAGACCACGCCGATCTCCTGGTCGCGGTGGGCGGGGCGCAGCAGGCGGCGGATGAACTCGTCCTTATCGAACGGCACGGCGCACATATCGGGGCCGAGCGCGGCAAGGGTGGGCAACTGCCGGTAGGGGTCGCCGGTGCCGATGTCGAAGACCTGGCCGTTGCACAGGGTCAGCAGTTGGCGCGAGGTGCGGATCTGGGCGCGGGTGGTGCGGTCGTAGGGCACCCCGGCGTCGGGCGGGAAATACTCCCACTTGCCGAACATGAGCAGGTGGAAGTGGAACCAGAGGTCGCCTTCCAGGTACCAGAGAATGTGCTTGCCGCAGGCGGTGATGCGCTCGATGCGCCGGCCTTCGAGCGCGCCGGGGTGGGCCTCGATCCAGGCGCGGGCCTTGCGCAGGTTGGTCTCGACCGCGACCAGGTGGGCGCCCGCCAGTTCGGCGTTCTGCTGGGCGGCGATGCGGTGGACTTCCGGTCCTTCCGACATAGGTCTGTCCTCCGGCTGGGGGCGCGGGCGCTCCTGGCCCGATCACGCTCAACGTAGAGTCCGGTTTCGTGGGATTGTGTATGCAAGCGGCGTTCCACCGATGCGGGGGGGCGAAGGGCAATAAAAAACCTCCAGCGGCGGCATCGCTGGAGGTTTTTTGCGACGAGACGCGGCTTGTGGCCGGTCGTGGCTAGAACGTGGAACCGCACCCCCGGTTGACGTGTGCAGTTCTTGTATCATATCTTACAGCGACCTTCTCGATGGGTCAAGAGGACTTTGGTACCGGCCCTGGGTACCCGATGGTCCTTGACATGCTGTGCAGGTTGGGGTAACGCGGGCCGAGTACCATGATCATCGCCGGGTAGCGGGAGGGGGCGGGCGTGTTTCCGGAAGACGACTATACGCCGCATGGCTATTTGCAGAACCGGTTCGACGCGGGGCCGTTCCCCGGCCTGGAGGCGGGCGGGCCGATCCGGTCGCTGGCGGGAGCGGGTGTCGCGTGGCGGCCCGCAGACGGGCCGCCGGGCGGGTTGCAGATCGGCGTGCAGATCGGGGAGACGCTGCTGCTCGTGGACCCGCCGGGGATGATCGCGCCGTACCACTCGGCTCATATGCTGCGCTTCACGTTCGGGCACGGACCGGTGAACGTCTACGCCGATTTCTGGCTCGCCGCGCGGAATCTGCTGGGCTGCCGGGTGGAGGTGTTCCGCCCGGTGGGGCGCTACCGCCCGCCGCCGGTGCGCCTGGTGCTGCTGGCGGTGACGTGGTGGCCGGACAAGGCGCACGGCTGGTGCTATAGCTCGGGGCGCTACGACGCGGCGAGCGGGCGGCTGGCGGTGAGCGTGGCGCGCGGCCCCTGGTATCAGCTCTGGGCTTCGCAGCCCGCGGATACGCACGGCTTCGGCGGCGACCTGGCCGAAGTCGCGCCCTGGCTGGCGCACCGGGCGCCCGCGCAGGACGCGCGCTACTACAACTTCCGCCACGTGCCGGGCTGCTTCTGGGGCGCGCTGGTGGTGCCGCTGAAGTTCGTCAAGACCGCCGCCCATGCCTGGGCACTGGTCGAGCGCGTGGACGTGCCCTTCGCCGGGGCCGAGATGCCGGGCGTGCGCGACCTGAAGTCGAGCCGCGAGGCCATTGAGCGCGACGACCGGCGGTTCTGGCGCGGAGCGCCGCAACTGGGCAAGCAGGGCTGGCCGGCGCATTGGCGGCGCGGCCTGGTCTACGACCTGGAAACGACCCGGCTGCTGGTGTTGCCCCCGGCGGGCATCTTCCACGGCCCGTTCCCGGTCTGGATGGCCGCGTGGCCGCGCGCCGTGCTGGCCGAGGGCACGCTGGATATGAGCCGCCTGGGCTACGCCGACTCCGCCGCGGCGCAGGAGGCCGTCGCCACGCTGCTGGTCGATGCGCCGGAAGCCCAGGTGCCCTGCGTGTGGGCCAACGGCGGCTACAACATGATCGCCGCCGACGGCACCCCCTGCGGCACGTCCCCGGCGTGGTGCCTGCCGTTCCACAACCTGTGGCTGCTGTGGCTGCGCCGCCCCGACGGGGCATGGCTCGCCCGCATCTATCCGCGCCTGGTGGCCTATGTGCGCTGGTGGCTGGCCGAGCGCACCGACAGCGCGGGCTGGGTGGTCTACCAGTGTACCTGGGAGAGCGGCGAGGACAACACGCCGCGCCTGGACCCGACCCGCAGCGGCGACGCGGTAATCCGCGACCGGGTGCGCCCGGTGGAGTTGCAGGCGGCGCTGGCCGTCTGCGCCGAGGTGTTGCGGCGCTTCGCCATCGCCCTGGACCGGCCCGACGATGCCGCCGAGTGGGCGGCCCTCTACACGGCCTACCGCGACCGCACACGCAGCATGTGGGACGCGGCGAGCGGGCAATTCCGCGATCTCGACCCGGCCACCGGCACATGGCGCGAGGTGCCGGAGAGCGACGGCACCTATTGGGGCAGCAGCGCCGGGAACTCTATCAGCCCGCTACAACTGATCCCGCTGCTGTACGGCATCGCCGCGGCGGAGCAGGCTGCCGCCCTACGGGCACACCTGCCCGGCTACGTCGCCGCGCCCTGGACGTGGTGGCCGTCGTGGAGCTACCAGGTGGCCGAGGCGGCGCTGGCGGCGGGCGTGCCTGACGTGGCCGCCGCGCTGGCGGAGCAGGTGG
Source organism: Chloroflexia bacterium (assembly GCA_035693165.1). Lineage (GTDB taxonomy): Bacteria > Chloroflexota > Chloroflexia > QHBQ01 > JAICKM01 > JAICKM01. The sequence goes on from DASSGZ010000234.1 coordinate 16,515, forward strand.
TGGATCGCGTCTACCGGGAGATGGACCGCCCGGATGCGAACGACGGGCGCCCGCTGCCCGGCGCGGCGCCGGAGTTCTGGCCCGAACCCGCGCCCGACGGCGCGCGGCTCTGGGACCCCGCCGAAGCCTACGGCTGGGGGGCGAATAGCGTCATGTACCTGCTGCGCTACCTGATCGGCTTTGTCGAAGGCGAGGATGTCGCGCAGCGGGCCTTCACCCTGCGCCCGGCCCTGCCCGCCGCCTTACGCACGCCCGGTGCGCGCTACGCCATCCACAACCTGAACATCCGCGGCGCGCACTTCGACCTGACCTATGGCGTGCTGTCGGCCACGGAGGTGCAGATCGGGCTGCGCCGCCGCGAGGCGGGCACGGTCACGGTGGCCGGGCAGGGCAGTGCGACTCTGGCTTTCGAGTTCGCGGGCCGCTGGGAGGAGACGTATCAGGTGACGTTGGATTGACATAACCGTATTGGTGATGAAGCAGAAAGGACCATAAGCAGCCCATCACACGGCCCTTGTCACTCTGAGCGCAGCGAAGATCCTCGCCGCTACCCGAACAAGACGGAGATTCTTCGCTGCGCTCAGAATGACGGGTTATCTGTGGGAAGCTACGGAGGAACCTGCCGTAATGACGAATCGCTATTCCGCCACCTGGTTTGAGACGTTCCTGCGCGACTTCTCGCCCGTGCAGACGGAGCGGGAGATCGCCTTCCTGGCCCGGCACCTGCCGCAGCCGGCGTACCGGCGAGTATTGGACCTGTGTTGCGGGCTGGGCCGGCACGCCATTCCGCTGGCGGCGCGCGGGTATCAGGTGACTGGGCTGGACCGTAGCGCGGATGCGCTGGCCGAAGCGCGGCGCCGGGATAGCGCGGGCGTGGCCTGGGTGGAAGGGGACATGCGCGACCTGGCCCCGCTGCCCGGCCCGTTCGACGCCGTGCTGAACCTGTGGCAAAGCTTCGGCTACTTCGACGCGGCGACCAATCGGGCGGTCTTGCGGCAAATCCACGACGCGTTGCGCCCCGGTGGCCGGTTCATCCTGGATATCTACCACCGCGCCTTCTTCGCGATGCACCAGGGCGACCGGGCACGGACGGATCAGGGACGCACAATTGTCGAGCGCAAGACGCTGGCCGGGGACCGGCTCACGGTGCGGCTGGACTATGGCCCGGATGTGCCGCCCGACGTGTTCGAGTGGCAGGTGTACATGCCGGATGAAATCGGCGCGCTGGCCGCGGACATCGGGTTCCGCCCGCTGGTGGTGTGCCGCGAGTTCGACGAAAGCCGGCCCCCCGCCCCGGCGGCCCCCCGGATGCAGTTCGTGTTCGAGCGGGGGTAGCGCGGGCCGGTTTGAAATCGACCCCTACACCGCAAAACGGTGGGGGTTGCTGTAGGGGCCGGTTTCAAACCGGCCCGCGGCCACCGACGGCACCGGGGCACGGCCAATCGCGACGATGGTCGCTGTAGGGGCCGGTTTCAAACCGGCCCGCGCCCGCTACCGGCCCGCGCCGGGGTGCGGCTAATAGCGCCGGTGGTAGAGGGCGTAGTAGTACTCCACGCGGGTGCCGGGGTGCTCGGCCAGGAGGGCGGCGGCCAGGGCGGCGGGGAACTCCAGGCGGACCACCGCTTCGAGGTCGGCGCGCGTGGCGAAGCGCCATTCGCTGGCGATGCTGGTGCGGGTGAAGCCCTGGTCGGCCCAGAACTGCTCGACGGCGGCGGGGTCGACATCGTGAAAGTAGGGGCTGCGCCGCAACCAGGCGGCGAAGGTGCCCTGGCGCAGGTCGTTGTCGATGATGAAGGCGGTGCCGCCGGGCCGGACGACGCGGGCCAGTTCGGCCAGCCCCGGCTCGCAGCCCGGCCCGAAGAAGTAGGCGAAGCGGGCGTGCACGATGTCCACGCTGTGGTCGGGCAGCAGGATGCGCGCGGCGGAGCCGGTCATGACCGAGGCGTTCGCCAGCCCGGCGTGGACGACGCGGGCCATGGCGCGCAGGCGGGAGGGGCCGTGCGGCTCCATGGCGATAACGTGGGCGGCGGCTTCGTGGAACCGCGGGATGTGGAAGCCGGTGCCCGCGCCCAGGTCCAGCACGATCTTGCCCGTCCAGGGGGCGATCGCCAGCATGGCCGCTTCGATACGCCCCTCCGGATCGACGGCGCAGTTCTCGATCTCGTAGACCTCGGGATCGCTCTGGATATTGGGGGCGGCGTGTACGCCCGGTAAGGCGTCACCTGGGTCGGTCATCGCTTATCGTCTCCGTGGGCGGGCCGGTTGCAACCGGCCCCTACAGCGCGGGTGCGGACGCAGGACGGCCGGTTTGAAACCGGCTCCTACAGGGCGATTGTCGGGAGGGCCGGATCAGAGCAGCAGGGCCATGATCAGGTCGTCGTGGTACTGGCCGTCGCGGTAGATGGCGCGGCGGCGGCGGCCCTCGACCTCGAAGCCGAACTTCTCGTAGAGGTGGCGGGCGCGGGCGTTCTCGACGTAGACATCCAGCTCAATGCGGGTCACGATGCCGGTGCCGCGCGCCCACTCGACCGCGCGGGACATGAGCGCGCTACCGGCGCCCCGGTCGCGCCACTCTTTGCGCACCGACATGCCGAGCAGGGTCACGTGGCGGTTGCCCTGGCGGCGGCCCCCGGTGCAGCCCAGCATGCCGATCACTTCGTCACCCGCGACGGCGATGAGGAAGACGCTGTTGGCGGCGGCCTGGTGGTCGGCCAGGATCTTTTCTTCCTCGGCCAGGGTGGGGTGGAACTCGCCGGGGTTGGTCAACACCATCACGCCGGGTTCGTTGAACACGGCCTGGGCGGCGGCGATCACGGCGGCGGCATCGGCGGGTGTGGCTTCGCGGACGATGAAATCGGGGCCGGCAGCCATGGCGGACACTCCTTTAGCAGCAGCGGGTGGCGCGCAAATGGAACTTTGCTATTATAGCAGACCCCGGCGCGCCAGGATAGGGGCGGCTAACCGGGGTGGCGCTCGGGCTGCGGCGCGGGCGGCGCGGGCGCCGGGGCGGTCCCGGCGGCGGGGTAGCGCAGCAGGTGGAGGATGGTGTTGAGGCTGTTGGTGATACGCTCGGTTTGTGCCGTGAGCACGGCCATCTGGTAGCTGGATTCCGCCTGCGTCCCAGCCGTGGACGGCGCGGCGGCGACGAGGGTGCTTTGATCGGTGCGCAGGTCGGGCAGATCGGCGGGTAGCTCGCCGGAGTCGCGCAGGGCCCTAGCAATGGCGGCCAGGGTGGTATCGACATCGGCGACGAAGGGTTGCAGCGTGGCGGGGCGCGGCGCCTCGGGCCGGTGATATAGCTCGGCCTCGACCGCCATGACGGCATAGGCAAAGCGATGCGAGTTGGCGAGCACGCCCGCTGCCAGTTCGCTATCGCGGGGGGACGTGGCGGCTTCGGTCCGCAGGCGGTCGACCGAGGCTTCGGCGTTCGAGCGGGCCAGCCGCGCCGCGAGCCGGGCGGCCTGGACGCGCGGCGGGTTCACCTGGTCGGGATTCAGGTAGCCGGCCAAGACCACGGCAAAGTAGCGGCGGTAGCTGTCCAGCAGATCGGCCAGGATGGCCGGGGTCTGGGTGCGTTCCCAGGTGGGCCAGAGGCGATAGGCGGCCAGGCCCAGGAGGCCGCCCCCGAGGGTATACAGCCCGCGCTCCAGGATCGTCGCCTGGGGATTGGCGCCCGCGAACCCTGTGAGGAGGACGACCAGCCCCGTGACCGGGATGATGGACAGGCCGAAGTTGACCAGCGCCAGGCTGCGGGCGAAAAACACCAGCCCGCCGGCCAGCAGAATCTGGGCTGGTAGCGCGCCGAACACCTGGTGCACCAACCCGGTCGCCAGTACCAGGCCGAGCAGCGTCCCGGCCATGCGGCCTATGCCGCGGGTGACGGTCGTGGTGAAGTCGGGTCGCAGGGTGAGAGCCGCGGTCATCGGCAGCCAGTAGCCGCGCGGCAGCGCCAGCCCGCGGGCGACTGCCGCGGCAACGCCCAGGCAGACGGCCAGCCGGATGGCGTGGCGAAACGCGGCGGAGTCGATGTTGAGATTGGCGCGCAGGATGGCCAGCGCGCCGCGCGGGCGCAGGGCCGCGGGCCGGGCGGCGGCCCCGCGCAAGATGCCCGCTTCGCCCGCCGCGCTGCCCTCCTGCACAATCTCCACGGCGGCATGTAATTGCCCGGCCAGCGCGGCGCTATGGCTCAGGATGCCGGCGCGGCGCAGCCCCTCCTGGTTGCCGGCCTCATCCAACGGGGCCTGGCGCAGCGCGGCGAGGGTGGTTTCGATGCGCCGCAAGGCGTCCGGGTCGCTTTCCAGGGGCCGGTCCGTGGCGACCATCTCGGCGAGGGTGGTTAGCACGCGCCCGGTGGCGTCCCAGATAGTATCCAGGGCTTGCCGCGCCGGCGGGTCCGCTCCGGTGGCGTGCAGATGCTTGCGCGCGCCGTGCAGCACCAGGAGTTCGAGGCGGATGCGCTCGGCCTCGTCGAGCAGGGCGCGCAAGGATTCGGCGGTGGCGCCGTGGTCATTGCCCAGCCCCAGCAAGATGGTGGCCGCCGCGGTGATCTCGGCGGTCACGGGCGGCGCGGTGTCGCGCCCGGAGGGCGCCTCGACATAGGCACCGAGCTTGCGGAACACGGCGGCGAGGGCTTCGCGCTCCGGGCGATAGCGCTGGACGGGCCAAACGGCCACCGAGAGCAGGGTTTGCAGCAGGCCCCCGGCCAGGAAGAGCAGCGCCTGCCCGGCGGCGAGGCCCGGCGCCAGGGGATGCGCGCCGTAGATCAGCAGCACGATGATGCCGGTCAGGCCGATCTGAGTGGCGGCCTGCCCCAGGGCCACCAGCAGGCCGGCGGCCAGGCCCCAGAGCGCAGCCAGCACGACGGCCAGCCAATCGACCGTGCCGGTGGCCGCGCCGACGAAGACGGAGAGCGCCCCGGCGAGACACGCCAGCAGCATCCGCCCCGCGCGCAGCCGGTAGGGGCCGGGCCGGTCGGCGAAGGCGACCTGGAGGGCGCCCGTGCTTGCGGTCAGGCCGAGCAATAGTTGGCCGGCGGCCGCCCCGATCGCCAGCGGGATGAACACGCCGACAGCGTTGCGCAGCGCCGGCCAGAACACGGCCTGCGAGCGGTCCACGCGCACAACATCTTGCCAGAGTTTCCGCCAGGCGGGCACCGTCTCCATGGCGCCTGTATTGCACTAAGCGTGCCCGGTGCGTAGGATCGGCGGGCCAGGCTCAGGTGATTCGGTCGAGCGGCGGCAGGTGGTAGACGAAGCCGGGGCTGCCGAGGAACAGCCCGGCATCAACGTTGACGCAGCGCCCGCCGGCATAGACCAGCGGCGCCGCGACCTGGGCCGGCGGCTGGCGGGTCATGGCGCTGATCGGCGTGTGGCCGTGGATCAACTGGGACCCGCCGAAGCGCTGCAGGAACGCCAGCGCGGTTGCGGCGCCGGTGCGCTGGTTATCGGCAAAGGCGCGCCGGGCGGAGAACTCGCCCAGGAAGCGATCATAGGCGTCCATATCCCGGCTCGCCAGGACGGCACGGAAGGCGGCGTTCACCTCGTCGATGGTGGCGCCGTAGTCCAGGTAGAGCAGGGCATCGGCGTGGATGAGCAGCCGGTCGGCCACGAGCGCCATCGCCGGCAAGTTGGAGATCCAGTCGATATGGCGCGGGGTGAGCCGGGCCAGGTCTTCGGTCTGCCCGCCGTTACGCTGCCACTCAAACATGAAGACGGCGCCCTGGCCGGTGAGCGGGCTGCCGAAGTGCGCCGCGGCCAGGATGAGCACCTCGTGGTTGCCGAGCAGCGCGCCCACCTGGCCGCCGGCCTCTGTGGCCTCGGCTTGCAGGCGCATCACTAGGTCCACCACGCCGATGCCGTCGGGGCCGCGGTCGCAGAAATCGCCCAGAAACCAGAGCGAGGCCGGGCCGCCGGCCCAGGCCTGGTTGCCGTCGATCAGGCCGGCGTCGCGCAGCAGGCCCAGCAGCTTGCGGTACTGGCCGTGAACATCGCCGATGATATACACTTCGCCGGTCTCATGCATAGTCGTCCTCTGCGGCAAAACAGGACGGGCGCACTCCGCGAGTGCGCCCGTCGGCGTGATCAGCGCCTATGCTGTGTTAGTTGTTGGCGCCCGGTGTGCGCGGGGCCACGACCGCCTTGCCCTCGATGATGCCGGGGTCGGCGCTATGGCCGTTGGCCGGCCCGGCTTCGGGGTCGATGCCCGCCACGCGGCTCATCAGGTCGCTCAGCTTGACGCCGGTGAGCGTTTCCACCAGCGCCGGGAACTGCGCGATGATGCGGGTCACGTCGCCGGTCAACTGGTGGGCGCCCATGCCGTTGCTGCCGTCGCCGGTCGAGACGATGGTGATGCGGTCGACCTGGCTGAGCGGCTTGCTGATGTTGGCGACCACTTCGGGCATGGCCGTGAGCAGCTTGTCGAGGATGGCCGCCTCGTTGTACTGCTTGAAGGCTTGCGCGCGCAGGTTCATGGCGTCGGCTTCGGCCTGGCCGCGGGCGCGGATCACGTCGGCGTCGGCGAGACCCTGCAGCCGGTTGGCATCGGCCTGGCCGCCGCCCTGGACGCGCACCGCTTCGGCGGCACCCTGGGCTTCGAGGATGCGCCGCTGGCGCTCGGCCTCGGCCAGCGTCTCGACGCGCTTGCGCTCGATCTCGGCCTGCTTGAGCACGGTGGCGATCAGTTCGCGTTCGCGGCGCAGAATTTCGGCCTCCTGCACCTTGATCTGCTCTTCGCGCTGCACGCGCTCGACGCCGACCTGGGCGGCGATCACCTGCTGCTGCTGCACGTTGGCTTCGATGTCATACGCCTTGTCGGCGGCGGCCTTCTGCTTCTGCACGGTGGCGGCGTATTCGGCGCGCGCCACTTCGAGGTCGCGCTGGGCCTCGGCCTGCTTGGTCGAGGACGCCGTCTCGGCGATGACGCGCTCCTGGTCGGCCTGCGCCTTGGCGACCGACGCCTCGCGCATGGTCGTGGCCTGGCGCATGGCGATGTCGCGGCTGGCCTCGGCCTCGGCGATGGCCGCGGCGCGGCGGATCGAAGCGTTCTCGGGCTTGCTCATGTTGACGATGTAGTCGTTCTTGTCGCGCACGTCCTTGATGGTGAAGGAGATAATCTCCAGGCCCATCTTGGCCATGTCTTCCGCCGAGGTGGCGCGCATCTTATCGGACACCATCTCCGGCTGCTTGACGATCTCCTCGACCGACAACTGGCCGACGATGCCGCGCAGGTGGCCTTCCATCACCAGGCGGATCAGGTTCTCGCGCTCCTGCGGGGTCTTATTCAGGAACTGCTCGGACGCGGTGCGGATGCTGTCGGGGTCGCTCTTGACCTTGATCTGGGCGACGGCCTCGACGGTCACGGCCACGCCCTGGCGGGTGTAGAGATCCTGCTCCGGGGCCACGTCGAACGACATCAGTTCGAGCGAAAGGCTGCGGGCGCTCTGCACCATGGGCAGGACGAGCGTGCCGCCGCCCTTGACCACGCGTGGCTCGGTCAAGCCGAAGCCGTAGACGATCAGGGCCTCGTTGGGTCCGACTTTGCGGAACAGGGTCGTGAACATCACGATCAGCGCCAGGACCACGAACACCATTGCGACCACTATGATCAGGGGGTCCATGTTAACCTATCCTCTCCTTCATACCGCATCGCTCAGATCAGACGCGGCAGGTGTAAATTGCCAACTCGCATGCAACGTTACTGGTTGCGTAAATCGCGGGTATAAGATCCATTACCATTCAACGGGTGCGTGTTGACTTCGGCGGGTTCCACCCGCGCGGCGACGGGTGGCGGGATATCCGCCGTGACCGGGGCCGGTTGGACGTAGGCCAGACCCTTCTCGTAGCGGGCGATGACGACTTCGGTGCCCTTGGGCAAAGGCTGGCCGGTGGCGCTGCGCGCACCCTCGACCCGCCGGCTGCCGCCCTTCGAGAAGACGATCTCGCCGGTGCCTTCGGCGGTGATGCCGCTGACGACGCGGGCACGGGTGCCCGGCAGATAGAAATCGGCCCGGCGCATGGGCGTCGTCTGGCCCCGCCAGATCACATAGCTCAGAATAAAGAAGACCAGCGCGCCGCCCGCCGCCCCGCTGATCAACGCCAGCACGGTGCTGACGATGGGGCCGAGATGCAGGGTGCTCTGGAAGATGTAGCCCGCGCCGCCGAACCAGGTCAGGAACGACAGGATGGTCGGCAGGTTGAGCGGACTCAGGCCGTCGATCTGCTCGCTGAGGCTGTGGCCGTGGCCGGCACCGGCATGCGCGTGGTCGCCGGCATGGAAATCGGGCCCGTGGCCGGCATGGCCCAGGTCATGCGGCAGATGCGCGCCGTGCCCCAGGTCGTGCGACACATCATGCATGCCGCCGCCGAAGTGGCCCAGGTTCAGGATCAGCGACAGCGACGTGAACAGGAAGCCAAAGAGGAAGAAACCCAGGTAGACGTTGGCTAGCCAATCCGAGCCGAAGAGCATCAGGTACTCCTTTCCATCGCCCAGACTGCCAACCGGGCGTGCGCCTTCAGATGGGGAAGGGAGGCCGTCGGGTTGTCCAAGCGCCCGCTGGATGGGGTTCCGGACGCTTTGTCATAGTATACGGCGAAACCGGGGCCAGGGTTACACACTTTCGTCTCGTCTTGATTATAGCATACTCTTTCATGGGAGGCCAATCAAGCGACCGTGCGCTACGGGGCGCGGCGTCGTTGCACATATAATTGTGCGCGCGTGGATCAGGGGCAGCGTGGGAGTGAATGCGGGTGGCGGAACCGGGGCCAATTTATACGATCGGGCATTCGACCTTGCCGCGGGATGAGTTCATCGCCGTGCTGCGCGGCCACGGCATCGGGCTGCTGGTCGATATTCGGACGGTGCCGCGCTCGCGGACCAATCCGCAGTATAACCAGGACGTGCTGCCCGCGGCGCTGGCCGAGGCGGGCATCGGCTATACGCACCTGGCGCGGCTGGGTGGGCTGCGCGGGCGGCGCAAGGATCTGCCCGCGGGCGAGTCGGCGAACGGCGCCTGGCGGAACGACAGCTTTCGCAACTACGCCGACTACGCGCTGACGCCCGCTTTCGCGGCGGGCCTGGACGAACTGATCGCCCTGGCGACCGGCCCCACGGCGATCATGTGCGCCGAGGCCGTGTGGTGGCGCTGCCACCGGCGCATCGTGGCCGATTACTTGCTGGTCCGCGGCGTGCCGGTGCTCGACCTGATCCCGCCCGCGCCGCCGGAAGCCCACACTCTGACGCCGTTCGCCCGTGCCCAGCCGGACGGCACGATCCTGTACCCGCCCATGGAGGAAGCCGCCGATGGTTCCGCCTGAGCCGCCCGCCGGCTGGCAGATCGCCGGGCAGGCACGCATCCCGGTGCTGCCGCCCTATCGCCTGGACCTGACGGCGACGGTGCTGCGACGCATCCCGTTGAACCCGGTGGATGTCCTGGCGGATGGGCGCTACCTGCGCGCCCTGGCCGGGCCGGGCGGGCCATGCGTGGTCGCGGTGACGCAGGCCGCGGGCGCCGGCATGCTCGACGTGGTGGTCTACACGCCCGCCGGGCCGGCGGCGGATGCCGCGCTGGTCCCCGGCGTGGCGGAGACGGTGGCGCGGATGCTCGGCACGCAGGTGGACCTGGCCGGGTTTTACGCGGCGGCGCGGGCCGTGCCCCGGTTGTATCCGCTGGTGGAGCAGGCCGCGGGGGTCAAGCCGCCGCGCTACCCCACGCTGTGGGAGGCGATCTGCAACGCCGTCGTGTTCCAGCAGGTGAGCATCGACGCAGCGATGACCATCATGCGCCGGTTCGTGGCCCACTGTAGCGCGCCGGTCACGTTCGGCGAGACCACGCTCTACCCCTTCCCCACGGCGGAGGCGGCGCTGACGGCGGACCCGGCGGGACTGCGCGCGCAGGGTCTCAGCGGGGCGAAGGTGCGCACGTTGCAGGACCTGGCCGACCTGCTGCTGGCTGGAAGGCTCACGGCGGCGGAACTCGACGCGCTGCCGACCCCGGCGGCCCTGGCGCGGCTGGAGACGCTGCGCGGCATCGGCCCGTGGACGGCGGCGGTGATCATGCTGCGCGGCTTCGGGCGGCTCGATGTCTTCCCGGCGGGCGACAGCGGGGCGCGGCGCAGCATGGCCGGGCTGCTGGGCGTGGCCGAGGGCGAGCGCGGCGTGGACGGCGCGGCGATCCTGGCCGCGCTCGGCCCCTGGCGGGGGATGCTCTACTACCACCTGCTGCTGTGGCGCTTGCAGCAGCGCGGGCTGCTTACACCGGCTCCGGGTGGACCGTGACCCGGTACGATGTGCCCATGGCGTCGCGCACGGCGCGCTCGATCTCGGCGGTGCGGGCGTGGGCCTCGGTGATCGGCAGATCGCCGGGCAGGCCGACGTGGATGGTCAGCACGGCGCCCAGCCGGCTCAGGCCCATCTCCACCAGGCGCACGGCGCCCGGCCCGGCGACGCTCTCGGCGGCGTGGACCACGCGGGCGCGCAGGGCCGGGTCGGCGATCGGTTCCACCAGGTAGGTCTCGTCGTGGCGGGGTTCGATGTGGATCTCGACGGCGTGGAGGCCGCGGATCTCGCCCAGTAGCGCCTGCTCCACCTGGTCGGCGGTGGCATGGGCCTGGGCCAGCGTCTGGGCGGCGGGCACTTCCATATGCATGTCGAGCCGCAGGCCGGCAGGCGTCTCGAAGGCGCGCACATGGTGGACGCCCACCGTCAGCCGCGAGGCGATCACGCGGGCCAGGTCGGTGGCGCGCTCACTGGCCGGAGCGACCGGGTGGGTGTGGACGACCACATCGGCGCCGGGCACGACGCCGCGCACCTGGGCGATGACGTTCTCGGAAATGGCCTCGGACTCTTCCAGCGAGAGGCCGCGCGGCACGTTGACCACCAGGTCGGCATACGCCTTGTCGCCGACATAGCGCAGGCGGGCGCTGTCGGTGGCGAGCACGCCGGGCGTCTGGGCGGCGACGTACTCCAGGGCGGGCACCAGGTGGCGCGGGACCTCGTCCATCAGCGAGTTGACGGCGCGCCCGGCCAGGCCCCAGGCCGCGTGGAAGATGACCAGGGCCACGGCCACCCCGGCCACCGCGTCGACCACCGACAGCCAGTGCGCCGGCCAGCCCAGCACCTGGCCCACCCCGATCAGGATGAGGCTGCTGAGCACGGTGCCCGAACTCCAGAGGTCGCTGGCGAAGTGGGCGGCGTCGGCGGCCAGGGCCTGGCTGTTGGTCTCGCGGGCCACGCGGGCCAGGTAGCGCGACCGGCTCACGTCGATGGCCAGGGCCATGATCAGCACGCCGAAGCTGAAGACATTGATCTCCGGCACCTCGGGCTCGCCGAAGGCTTTGCGGTAGGCTTCGTAGAGGATGCCCAGCGAGGTCATGGTCAGCAGGAAGACGGCGAACAGGGCGACCAGGCTCTCGGCCTTGGCGTGGCCGTAGGGGTGGTTGCGGTCGGGGGGCCGGTCGGAGACGCGGATGGCGGCGAAGGACAGGATGGTGCCGACCAGGTCGAGGCCCGAATGGAGCGCCTCCGACAGCAAGCCCAGGCTGCCGGTGAGCAGGCCGACGACGAGCTTGGCCGCGGCAAGCAGCACCGCCGCGAGCATCGAGGAAATGGCCGCCGCCTGCTTGCGTTTGGCGCGGTCGGGCGCCGTCTCGGCGGTGGGGGGCGGCGGGGTTTGTGTGCCGGTCATAGACGGCCGGCCCTGACCTGGCTGCGTGCGTATCTCATGTCTACCGATCCTGGCAAGCCGTGTGCCGCCATGCCCTCTCAGGTGAAGGCGGCGATGCCGGTGATCTCGCGGCCCACGACCAGTGTGTTGATCTCGTTGCTGCCCTCGTAGGTGTATACGGCTTCCATATCGGCGAAGTGGCGGGCGACGTGATTCTCCAGCAAGATGCCGTTGCCGCCCAGGATTTCGCGGCCCAGCGCCACTACCTGGCGCGCCTTCGCGGCGTTGTGGGCCTTGGCGAGCGAGGCCTGGCCCTCGGTCATGGCGCCCGCGTCGCGCAGCACGCTCAGGCGCCAGGTCAGCAGTTGCATGGCGACGATCTCCGACAGCATCCGGACCAGCTTTTCCTGGATCATCTGGTAGGATGCGATCGGCTTGCCGAACTGGAGCCGTTCGCGGCTGTAGCGGAGGGCGATCTCGTAGGCCGCCTGGGCGTGGCCGATGGCCTCCCAGGCCACGCCGTAGCGGGTGTTCTTGAGCACGTTGGCGACATCGCGGAAGGAGCGCGCGCCGGGCAGTCGGTTGGCCGCCGGGACCACGCAGCCGTCGAGCACGATGTCGGCGTTGATCACGGCGCGCTTGGCGATCTTACCGGTGATGGGCGTGGCGGTGAAGCCGGGCGTGCCCCGCTCGACCAGGAAGCCGTGGACTCGCCCGCTCTCGGCGTCGCGCGCCCAGATGATGGTCACGTCGGCGAAGGTGGCGTTGCCGATCCAGCGCTTGGCGCCGTCGAGCACGTAGGTGTCGCCCTGGCGCCGGGCGGTCGTCTCCAGGTGCGCGGCGTCAGAGCCGACCCGCGGCTCGGTCAGCCCGAACGCGCCGATGAGGTCCATGCGCGCCAGGCCGGGCAGCCAGCGCTGTTTCTGCTCTGCAGAGCCGCAGTAGTAGATGCTGGACATCGCCAGTCCGCTGGTGACGCCGAAGAAGGTGCAGAGCGAGGCGTCGCCGCGGGCCAGTTCCATGTTCGCCAGCCCGGTCGCCACGCTGGACAGACCCGGACAGCCGTAGCCCTGGATCACCCCGCCGCAGATGCCCAGCGCTGCCAGCTTGGGAATGAGTTCCGCCGGGAACTCGGCCCGCTCCCAGTAGGGATTGATGATCGGCGTGACTTCGGCGTCGACAAAGGCGCGCACGCGGTCCCGCACCTCGCGCTCCTGGGGCGTCAGTAGCCCATCCAAATCGTAAAAATCCCGCGCCGGGTCCACCGTGGGCCGTTGCCCCTCGGGTGCCCCGGCGCTGCCGTCCGCCTCGGCTTGCAGCGCCATGTACGTTTCTCCTATCCTCTCCGCCAATGTGCCGCCGCGGGTCGCGCCTCATAGGCGGACCTGCCCCCCTGATTATAACCAATCCGGGCGCATCCGGCCCGGCGGGCCTTGGTCAATGTGTTGCCCGGCCTACCGTGCGCCGCTTGCCGGGCCGGGTATAATGGCGATCAGGCGTCTTGTTCCCGGTGCCCGATCCACGACGGCGCCCGGCGTCTGCCGTATCGATCACAGTAGAGGAGTTCGCATATGAGTCGCATTGGCTTTGGCTGGTTTTTGCCCAACGGCCCGGAGTCGCCGGAAGCGCGGGCCACGTTCGTCGCGGATGTCGATCGCAATCTCCAGGCCGTGACCGGGCATTTCACCTCGGCCTGGATGGCCGACCATTTGCAGGCCGAAATGCACGATATGCTGGAGGCCTGGACCACGCTGACATATTACGCCGCGCGCCACCCGGCGTTGCTGTTCGGGCACGGTGTGTTGTGCCAGTCGTATCGCAACCCGGCGCTGCTGGCGAAAACGGCGGCCACCTTCCAGTACCTGACCGGGGGCCGCCTGCTGTTCGGGCTGGGCGCGGGGTGGAAGGAGGACGAATACCTGGCCTATAACTACCCCTTCCCCTCGCCCGGCACGCGCGTGGCCGAACTGGGCGAGACCCTCCAGATCGTCAAGGCCATGTGGACACAGGAGCAGGCAACCTTTGAGGGCCAACACTACCAGGTCCACGCCGCGTACTGCGAGCCGAAGCCCGACCCCATCCCGCCCATCGTGATCGGCGGGCGCCAGCCGCGTATCTTGCGCCTGATCGCGCGGGAGGCCGACTGGTGGGATGTATCGGGCTTCAGCCTGGCGCGGACCGACTATCCCGCGCTGGTCGCGGAGATGGACCGGGCGTGCGCGGAAGTGGGCCGCGACCCGCAAACCCTGCGGCGGACCTTCTCGGCCTCGTGCGCCTGCGCGCCCACGGAGGCGGCGGTGGCCGCGCTGGCTGAGGGGATGCGACCGGGCCGCGGCTTCGTGGGCACCCCGGCGCAGATCGTGGACCAGTTGCGCCCGTTCATCGACCTGGGCGTCGATCACTTCCAACTGTCGTTTAACGGCTTCCCCGACACCGCGCCCGTCGAGTTGTTCATCGCCGAAGTGCTGCCCGCGCTGGCCGCGCTGTAGCGCGAGCCTTGGACGGGGCGAGACCCGGCGCGGATGCTCAGGCCGCGCGGGTCTCGCCCCGTTTTTTTGCCTGTATGGCCCGCCGCGGGCCCCGGTCGCGCAAGGGGAGGCGAATCCGCGGACCGGGGCGCTGCCGGCCCCGGCGCCCGCCGGCACTATTGTACCGTGCAGCCCCGAATCGCACAAGTGTTCTACTTACATAGCGGACTGCAGAGGGGAACCCGATCCGGCCCAGGCGGGGCGGCGGAAACCGGGACTACCGGCCCGTCCCGCTGGGACCTCGGCCACTAGCGAGTGGGATCGCCCCTGGCGTAGAATCATGCTCAATTCAGGTGTATGGCTGCGCGCGGGCCGGTTGGGGGACCGCCGCCGGTGGCGCAACCTGATCGATGGGCGCATACCACCCCCCCGTCGCCTTTCTTCCCCGCCGGTGGCCGGCGGCGGGAGAGCAGCGGAGAGCGCGTGCGGCACACCGGCGCACGCCTCCCACGTCGCAACCAGCTTCGTCCGAGCCTCACAAGGAGTAGTTCATGATCCGGTATTTCCGCAGCCCCCGCGCCTGCGCGAGTTTTCTGCTGGCGGCCCTCGTCGCCGCGCTGACCCTGAGCGGGTGCGATACGCCCGGCGCCAGCAGCGCCGCCGCCCCGATTATGATCGGTGGCCTGTTTAATGTCACGGGTCCCATGGGTGGCCTGGATGTCGAGGGCAACAACGGCGCCCTGCTGGCGGCCCAGGAGATTAATGCCGCGGGCGGTGTGCTGGGCACCACCATTAACCTGGTCGTCAAAGACGGCAAG